>CAYFLC010000009.1:0-21947 GCA_964343885.1 uncultured Bifidobacterium sp. | reverse complement strand
GAGTCCATCTCGTCGAAGAAGACGATGACCGGCCAGCCCTCCTCGCTCTTCTCCCTTGCGCGCTGGAAGATCAGTCGAATCTGTCGTTCCGTTTCGCCGACGTACTTGTTGAGTAACTCCGGGCCCTTGACGTTGATGAAGTAGCTACGACCTTTTGCGTCGCCCTGCTTGGCCGCCACCTTCTTGGCGAGGCTGTTTGCTACTGCTTTCGCGATCAGCGTTTTGCCGCAACCGGGGGGTCCGTACAGCAGGATTCCCTTCGGCGCGGGTAGTTGGTGTTCAGCGAAGAGTTCACCGTGCAGGAACGGAAGCTCGACTGCGTCCGCTATCTGTTCGATTTGGGTGTCGAGACCACCGATGTCGGAATAGTCGATGTCGGGCACCTCTTCGAGGAGCAAGTCTTCGACGTCTGGCTGCGGGAGTCTCTCGAGCAGGAGACCGGAACGGGGGTCGAGTCGCAGCAGATCACCGCTACGCAGGTGTGTTCCGCGGATCGCGTCAGCGAGCTCACATACTCGCTCGTCGTCTCCGCGACCAACGACGATGGCGCGTATTCCGTCTTCGCAGATTTCCTTGAGCGACACGATCTCGCCCGAGCCCTCGGGAGCACGTGTCTTGACGACGTTCAGGCTCTCATTGAGCACGACCTCGGCCCCGCGCGGGACGGTCTCGAAATCGATGTCGGGATGAAGATGCACGCGCATCTTGCGGCCACTCGTCAGGACGTCAACCGTCTCGTCGTCATTCTTCCCGACAATCACACCGTAAGCGGACGGAGGTTGAGAGAGTTTTTCGACCTCTTCGCGCAACTGGGCGATGTGCTCGCGAGCCTCGCGCAGGGTGTACGAGAGTTTTTCGTTTTGGGCGATCTTGTGGGCGAGTTGCGACCTGAGGTCTTCGAGAGTCGAGTCGGGGCGCATCCCCGCTGTTTCGCGAGGGTTTTGGGGTGCCGACGGTTGTCGGACCGAGGGATCGCGCTCCACTTTTCCGTCCGCTTCGTCTTCGAAAGACATTGCCAACCTCCGAACCGGCATGCCGCTGACTTCCCTTCTCTATCACTTCCCGTGGGGGTGAGGCATCACGTTCGTTGAGATCACGTGATGACGGGAGAAGATGACGTTCGAGGGTCGGGCGGTGTAGAGTCAAGCCGTCGCGGGCTCCGAGGTGTGCCCGTTGCGTACCCCTAGTCAGCATCCGTCGCGGGAAACCGCGGCGCGGAATTCCAAGGAGCAGAAAATGAAGGTCTGGATCGATCAGGATCTGTGCACGGGCGACGGCCTCTGCGAGGAAATCGCTCCCGACGTGTTCACGCTTCTTGATGATGGCTTGGCATACGTGAAGGAAGGCTCAAAAATTTTCGCAACCGCCAAGGGCAACCCGCAGGGCGCCGAGGGCATGGCCTCCTTCCCCGACAGCATGGTCGACGCGGTCGTTGAATCGGCTGAAGAGTGCCCAGGAGAATGCATCTTCATCGAGCCGTGAGCACGAACTGCAACGGAGATTCGTTGCACGAAAAAGGCGCGGGATTACCCGCGCCTTTTTGTTTTCCCCGGGGCTACTTTTCGATCAGACGAGCCGTCGTGAGAAAGCCGGTGTGTGCGACCATGCGGTGGTCGGGTCGAACGGCCTGCCCGTCGATGTGCCAGGTGCGATGTAGAACCTCGAGTGTTCGCTCGCCGGTCCAGCGGTCGTCGAAACATTCGCGAACCTGCATCGCCTGTGTGATTGAAGGTGTGTAGCAAACGATGACGCCGCCCAGTCGAAGCGCCCCAACGGCATGCGGGACCACGTTCCACGGTTCGGGAAGATCGAGAACCACACGATCGAAGTTGTCGCCATCGATGCCGTCGTAGCAATCACGTATATGCACGTCGTAATTTGAAAGAGCGGTCTCGCCGAGAAAAGATCGGACGTTCGTTTTTGCACGGTTCGCGAAGTCCTCGCGAAGTTCGTAGCCGGTGATGATGGCGCCAGCCCGCAACATTGCCATCGACAAGGCTCCGGAGCCGACGCCCGATTCGAGGACTCGCACCCCGGGTTTGATGTCGGCGATCATCAGGATCGTTGCCAGATCCTTTGGGTAGATCACCTGGGCGCCACGCGGCATTTCGACAACGAAGTCCTCGAGGGTTGGTCGAAGAGCCACGTATCTGGCGCCCTTTGTCGAAATGACCTCTGCGCCGTCTGGACACCCCACTATCGCCTCGTGCGGAACGTATCCGGCGTGGCTGTGGAACTCTCCGCCGTCGACAAGGTCGACGAGATAGCGGCGCTTCTTTCGGTCGACAAGCATGATCTTGTCGCCAAACGAAAACGAGTCGGAGTGCGTCATCGTGGTTCGACGCTGACTACGGCCGATTCTGTGCGGACCTGAATCACTTGTGTGTTTGAACTGCTACGGAGACGTTTGATCATCCGGCCCATGAGAATCAGACGCGCTGCAGTTGCCGATCGCGACATGATCTTGTTGGCGTAACGACTACGGGCGATAGCCCGTCCCATCATCATCCCCAGGATGATCCGAACGTAGCCCCCCTTGCCCTTGCGTCTCACGAGTGGCTCACCGACGCCTGAATTCGACCCTGGTGGCGCGCCGGGCGCCTCGACGGCGCCCGAAGAGGTACGACACGATTGCAATCAGAACTGCAGCGGCACCGGCGATGGCGATGATGGTCTGCTTCTTGTCTTCGACCTTTCCTTGGAGGTCGTTCTGCAGCGACTTGAATCGACGTTCGAGGTCGTCGCGTGAGATTTTGCGGTCTTGCTCCATATTCCCTTCCTTGGTTACGGCAAATTGGTTGTCTGTCGACGAATGATCAGAGATGGGCTTTTCGAATTTGTGCAAGGGCAACGGCGACCACCACGCCGGAAAGAGCCACGGTGATCGCGTAGGGCACCCAACTGAAACCCCCGGAAAACGCCGAGCCCGCGATGTCCTGAATCAGACGGAGAGATCCGAGCGCGACAAGCACCATGCCCACCGACACGAAAGCCATCGAGACGAGACCCCAGAGGATCCAGCGTCCAACTCCGCGTAGGGGGCCGACGGTCTCTTGACGCGCATAGGCGATGACGAGATCTACGACCTCGGTCTTCTGGTAATCGGTCACATGTTCATTGTCGCAGGACTTGGACCGAATTGCACTGGGTGGGATCAACCCTCAATTGACTGCGACTGAAGCTCTGTCGGGTCCCTTCGGATACGTCGCAATTGCGTTGGCAAGGGCATCCCAGAGTGGGCGGTAGTTGCCTTGGTCGGCCCAGCCGGCACCATTGAGAAACAGTGCGAAAGTCACCGCGTCATTGGCCGAGACAGGGAGCACGCCTCCGAGCGTTTTGACGTTGAGGAGCGTACCCGTCTTACCCCGCAACTTCCCCGCCACCGACGTTTCCTTGAAGGCGTCGGCGAGTGTCCCCGTGCGTGCAGCAACTGACAATCCGGCGACAAGGTCGCCGTTGATCGGCTGTCGATCGAGGACCGACACAATCGCGTCGCACGGGATTCGATTGTTCCGGGACAGTCCCGATCCATCATGGAGTTTGACATCGGTGAGACCCCAGGACTTGAGGGTGTCGCCGATGACCTTGAGACCGGCCGACGTGGTGGGTTGAAGCGACTTCGCCAAGCCGATGTGACGCACGAGTATTTCGGCGGTGTTGTTGTCGCTGTTGGTGAGCATCTCGCCCACCACTTTGCCGATTGTTGCCGACTCTATGGAAGCGATCTCGTTGGTCTCGTTGCCACCTGCAACTCCTGCACGTGGTTGACCGGAAACCGTGATGCCTCGAGCGACCAGCAATCTTGTGAACTCACGAGCCGCAGCCACGGCGGGATTGTCGGGTTTCATCGGGTCACCGAGGACGGCACCGTCGTTTACCATCAATGCCCCAAGAGGTCCGGCTTCGGTGGCTCTGATTCCCGAAGACCAATCCTGGTTGTAGCGCGTGTCATCGAGATAGGACTCGTCGCCGACGATGGAGCCCGAGACAGATGTGATTCCTTTTGCTTTCAGCGAATCGGCTAGCGAATCGAGATAGGTCGGCGATGTGGTCGGATATTTTTCGGTGGACAAGAAATCACGCGTGACCAATAACGGGTCGCCTCCGCCGACGAGATAAAGGTCTCCGTTCACCATTCCGTCGCTGACCGACCCGATGACGCGGGTCTTGAATCGCAAAGTCGGGGGCAAGGTGTCGAGAGCGACAGCAGCGGTGAGGATTTTCGTGTTACTCGCCGGGATGAGACTTTGGTCGGCATTCGATCGCACCGCCGAAAAACCACCCGCGTCGACTCTCAAGCACGCCGTCTTCGGCAGTTTCGCGACGAGCCCGGACAGTTCGTTACGGAGATTACGAATCGTGGAATCAGCCACCAAAGTTGATGCTGCACGTCGAACGCTGAGCACCGGCGTCTGAGTTACGGAGACAGGCCTTGCCCCGTGTCCTTGAGTGCGTGTTGCGAGCGAATGTCCGACGTACCACAACGCACCAAGCGGTAGTGACCCGAGAAGACCGACGAGAGCGACCGCGCGCAAAGGGCGACGGGAACGTCGGATCGCGCGCGGATTCTTTGTCACGAGTTCCGGTGACGTGAGTAGCGAACCATGTGGGCAAGTGCCGCGACGGCGCGATTTCCTGTTGGGAAGCAATACCGTCCGGTGGCGCGAACAGTTGCGGGTCCGGGGTTCAGCGGATCCGCCACCGCCAACTCGGTTGCAACAAGGATCGGTTTGCCTGTTTCCGCCGACAATTCGGCCGCAGCTTCGGCGAAGCGCGCGTCTTGGCGCTCGTGGTACGCGACGATTCGCTCGATGCCGTGATCGGGATAGAAACTTCCTTCGCGCATCAAGCGCGCTTGGTTCGATTGGATGCCGATACCCAGGTAGATCACTGCGTCGACATCGCGGTGTCGTGCAATCAACCCGAGCACCTCGGGAATCGTGTCGCGAGTTTCGCCGCCTGCGCAGTCGACCGGATTGCTCCGGCTCCAGCGGGGCGGAAGCTTTTCGTCGATAGCGGACCGCAGGTCATCGGGCAGGGTGAGCAGTTCGAGTTCGGGACGTTGGTACAAGGCGTCGGAGGTGACGACACCCCATCCGCCAGCTGTCGTGAGAATGACGGTGCGACCGCCCTTTGGCAGCGGCTGCGTGGCGAACGCCGCCGCCGTGTCGAAGGCTTCCTCGACGGATGCCGCCCTGACCAATCCAGAGGCTCTGCAGGCGCCGTCAAACACCCGATCATTGGCGGCCAGGGCACCTGTGTGACTTGCCGCCGCCTTGGCTCCTGCCTCGGTTGCGCCACCTTTCACGATGACGAGAGGCATCTTCTTCGTCACTTGGCTCAATTGCCGCATGAGTCCTTGGCCATCGACGATTCCTTCGAGGTACGCAAGACCAACCGACGTCGCCGAATCATTTGCGTACCACTCGAGATAATCGGCAACGGACACGCTTGCTGCATTGCCCGCTGAAACGGCGCGACTCACGCCGACACCGCTTTGGCGGGCGTAGTTCAAGAATGATGAGACGAAGTTTCCACTCTGACTGGCGACACCAATGCCGCCGGCCGGAGGGTACGGAGCGACGATTTGCGCGCACAGGTTCGCGGGCGTGCTGACGACACCCTGACCATTGGGGCCGGCGAGCAGGATGCCCAAGTCGTCGGCGAGTTTGACGATTTCGTCTTCGAGCACGCGACCTTCGTCACCCGCCTCGCCGTATCCGGCCGACGTCAGGAATGCAGCCTTGATGCCTTTGGCGGCACAGGCCCGCAGCAAGTCGGGGTTGGTTTTCGCGGGTGTGCAGACAAATACGAGGTCTGCTTCGCCCGCCGGAAGTTCGTCGACGCTCGCGACGGTGCGAACCCCCAACACTTCCTCACCCGAAAGATTCGTGCCGAAGATGCGACCCCTATAACCGCTGGCAAGGATGTTGTGCATAGAGACGAACCCAAACTTTCCCGGGTGGCTCGACGCTCCGGCAACGACAACTCCCCGCGGTTCGAAGAGTGCGCGGAAGTGTTGATCCGTCAAAGGTCGACGCGTGCGCTGGGTCTGTCGGGCGCTTCCGTTGTTCGTGGTCTCGACAAGAGCATCCACGGCCACGACGGTTCCATCTGAACGAACTAGGAGCGGGTTGATGTCGATCGATGCGATGTCGTCGCGCGACTCGGCAACCTTGGACAGAGCAACAAGCGCGGCGATGAGAGAAGCGCGATTGACCGCGGGTTCACCTCGGAATTCGTCGAAAAGCTTTTTCGCCTTGATCTCGTCGATCATTTCGGCGGCGTCGCTTTGGCGCAGGGGTACTGGCCGGAAGACCACGTCAGCGACGGCTTCGGCCAGGACGCCACCGACGCCGAGCATGACGACACTGCCGAACTGCGGATCACGCACGAGACCGGCAATGAACTCGCGATTGCTCTTGATCATCGGAGCCACGAGAACCGATACGTCGCCGTCTTCCGGCGTTGCAGCGGAGAACAACTGGATGACAGCCTCTTCGAGCGCGGCTGGGTCCTTCAGGTTCAGCCGTACGAGTCCTCGCTCGGTCTTGTGCGCGATCTTGTCGCCGTTGAGCTTTGCCACGACCGGAAAAGTCAGTTCATGAACTGCACCGGATGGGTCGGTGCCGCGCTGCAGGTTCACCTCGGGGAGGAACGGTACTCCCGCTGCCGACAGCAGCTTCTTGCTTTCGAGCTCTGACAGGGTTGAAGACTGCGCATTGGATGACACGCGTCGAGACTAGTGAACGTCGTCGGCTGTGGGCACGAGCAGGCGATGAAAGAGATCGACCAAATGAGCGCGTCGTTGGGACAGCGACGCCGGCGCCATCGCGTCGCCGGCTAACAGGCCGTCGATGAACGGGGCGTCAGAGACGTACCCCAGCAATGTCGCGTACGCAGTGATCAGAAGCTGCGAGGCGTCAACCTCGCGGAATCGACCGGTCTTTACCTCTTCTTCTATCCATGCAACGGCCGCGTCAAACAGTGGTGCGACGACGCCGATGAGGTCGATGCCGAGTCGTGAGCCGCCTTCGAGAGCTTCTCGACGCATGAGTTTGACGTACGAGGGATATCCGGAGAACAGATCGAAGCCGGCTGACAACACGAGCCTGAACCGTTCCCAGCCGACACCAGGCAGGCTCATTGCATGTTCAACTCGTTCGAGCCAGTGCGAGAGAATTTGTTCGAAGACTTCCCCGTACAGGTCGTCTTTGCTCGGAAAATGATGGAGAAGACTCGGCCGCTTGATGCCCACCCCGGCAGCGATGTCATTGAGGGACGTGCCTTCGTAACCGAATTGGGCAAAGAGTTCGGTCGCCTCGGCAAGAATCTGCTCGCGCATTGTTCGGGGGCCGTCAGCCACGAAAGCAGACTAGCCAAATACCTACCTACCTGTTGGTAGGTAGGTAGGGTTTGATTATGCAGGGATTCTTCCTCTACGACTCGGGTGGCATCGTGTCCGGCGTTCTCGTCGCAATGGGGGTGGGCTTGGCGGTCACAGTTCTGGCAAACATCGCCACGACCATCTACCTGCACCGGGCAATGGCACACAAAGCCTTGACACTTTCGTGGCCGGCTGCGCTTGCCTTTCGCGCGATCGTTTGGATCACGACCGGAATTCGCCCGCGCCAATGGGTGGCTGTTCATCGCAAGCATCACGCGTTCACCGATATTGACGGGGATCCGCACTCCCCCGTGCTGCTTGGATGGAAGACGGTGCAGATGAAGAACGTTGCGCTGTATCGAAAGTGCGCGGCAGATCCCGAGACGATGCACCGATATGCGAAAGACATTCCGGCCGATCGTTTCGACGATGCGCTGTTCGATCGCACCATTCTCGGACTCGCGATCGGCATTACCGCGCTCTGTCTCGCGTTCGGCGTCTGGGTTGGTCTTCTTGCGGCGCTCGTGCACGTGAATCTCTATTTGGGAGGTTCGGCCGCGGTGAATGCGATCGGTCATCACTTCGGTCGAAAGCCCTACGACAACGGCGCGGGAAATCTTCAGTTGCTCGCGTTCCTCACCGCAGGTGAGGGACTTCACAACAACCACCACGCGGCGCCGACTTCCGCTCGGCTTGCTCACCGTTGGTACGAGGTCGACTACGGGTGGTGGATCATTCGACTGATGACGTGGCTGCGGTTGGCACGAGTCCGCCTGAGTGAGGTCAAACTCGTCACGCAAACCGGTCGCATAGCGAGCTGAGTCGCGTCGTCTTGGCGACCGATCGTTAGTGTCGACCCGTGCATTTGGTCTCTGCTCTCTTCGTTGACAACTTCGAAATGCGACAGGTCGAGGGTCCCAGCACCCGTATCGATATCACTGGTGCTTATTTCTCCACGGTTTCTCCCGGGCCGCTTCCCATCACGTTGACGCCCCATCTCGTGGCTCTCATCTATTGCGAACCGAATGAGTCGGGTGACGGCGTATTCGAGGTCGTCTTTCGTCGGGGAGTCGATGAAGAAAGCGAGCAGGTGGCGCGAAACGTGAGCCCGTTCCGCGTCGACCCGGGTCGGTTCACCTATCGGCTCGTTCGTGCCGAACTCGAGTTCGACGATTACGTCCCTTTCTACGCTCACTGCAGGACGAATCGAGATCCATGGCGCATCGTGCCACTCTCGTTGCTGCCACCTGTCAACGGTTAATCTGCGTCGGTGGATCAAAGGGAATTCGACAGACTTGCGATAGCAACAATCCGTGGCCTGGCAATGGACGCGCCGTTCCATGCAAAGAGCGGCCATCAGGGCACCGCGATGGCGTTGGCTCCGCTCGCCCACACGCTGTACTCCCGGGTGATGTGTCACGATCCCCGCGACCCCCGTTGGCCATCGCGCGACCGGTTCATTCTCTCCGGAGGGCACGCATCCATTCTCCAGTACGCGATGCTGTGGCTGAACGGCTACGGGGTGGAAATCGACGACCTGAAATCGTTCCGGCAGTTGGGTTCACGTACTCCCGGTCACCCGGAAGTCGGCCACACGCCGGGAGTCGAGGTCACTACAGGTCCACTTGGTCAGGGTTTTGCGAATGCCGTCGGTATGGCCATCGCCGAAGAGCACCTCAGGGCGCGGCTTGGTGCCGATGTCATGTCACATCACACGTTCGTCATCGCGGGCGACGGATGCCTGATGGAGGGCATCAGCCATGAAGCGGCTTCGCTTGCAGGGCATCTCGGTCTCGAGCGTCTCGTATGCATTTTCGACGACAACCACATCACGATCGACGGTTCGACCGACCTCACCTGCAGCGACAACGTGGCCGGGAGGTTCCGTGCGTATGGATGGAACGTGGTCGAAGCGGGAGACGTGGCCGAGAACTGCGACGCTCTCGAGAGGCTTCTGTCGGATGCAAAGGCGCACACAGGTGCGCCGACACTGATCGTTCTGCCAACACGAATCGGGTTTCCTTCGCCGGACTTCACCGACAAGCACGCCGCACACGGGAATCCGTTCGTGGCCGAGCACATCACGCGCACCAAGGCCGAGCTCGGAATCCCCGACGAACCGTTTTGGTTCTCGCCCGAGGTGTTGGATCACTACAGGGCCCATGCTGCACAGAGATGCGAATTGACCCGTTCTGCGTGGACGCAGGCTGGCGGCGCACAGAAGCTGGCGGATTTTGCTTCGCACGGCGATGCCTCCTCGGTCCGCAGAGCGCTTCCCTCGTTCGGGTCGGATGAGACCCCGGCAACTCGCGTGGCAATCCAGAAGATTCTCGCAAGCACGGCCGATGCTGCGCCGTATGTGGTTGCTGGCGCCGCCGACCTCACGGGAAACACCGGAGCGAAGCTGAACCCCGACACGCCGTTCTCCGTCGGAAACCGCGCCGCTCGACAGATTTACTTCGGTATCCGCGAGCATGCAATGGGCGCGATCGCAAACGGCATGGCCCTTCACGGTTCTTTGGTCCCCGTCGTCGGTACCTTCTTCGTCTTCGCCGACTACATGCGACCAGCGATTCGCCTCGCAGCTTTGTCACGGGCTCGTGTGTTGTTCATCTTCAGTCACGATTCGGTCGGTGTCGGCGAAGACGGCCCGACTCACCAGCCCGTAGAGCAACTCGCATCGTTGCGCGTCATTCCGAATCTTCTTGTCCTGCGCCCCGCCGACGCGAATGAAACGGCGCAGGCGTACCTTGCCGCGCTCGAGCACGACGGACCAACTGCCCTTATTCTCAGCCGCCAGAACCTGCCTATCGTCACCGATGGCACGGCCGTCGCGCGAGGTGCGGCTGTCGTCGTTGATAGCGGCAAGGTTCCCAACATCGCGGTGGTCGCAACGGGTAGCGAAGTGTCGATCGCAGTTGAATCGGCGCGTACCCTCGGTGAATCCGGCATTGCGGTACGTGTGGTGTCGATGCCATCGACCGAACGCTTCCTCGAGCAAGACACGCAATTCCGTGATGGTCTTTTGCCACCAGGAGTACCGGTTCTTTCGGTGGAAGCCGGCAGTACGTTCGGATGGCAGCGCATCGCCGGTCACAGCCTGGGAATCGACGAATTCGGTACGAGCGCACCTGGTTCGGTCGCCCTCGTCCACTTCGGCATCTCGCGGGATTCAATCACAAGCCGGATACGGAACATCCTTTCCAAATGAACCGACTGCAACGGCTTTCTTCCGAATTCGGCCAGAGTCCCTGGCTCGACAACCTGCGTCGCAGTTACCTCACCGATGGGGTCCTCGACGAGCTAGTTCGCAGGGGTGTGCGTGGTCTCACGTCGAACCCGACGATTTTCCAGAAAGCGATTCAAGGTTCCAACGAATACGACGAACAGTTCTTCGACCTCGTGAGGCGAGGAGTCAACATTGAAGATGCGTATTGGAGTCTCGTCCTGCACGACATCGTCGGCGCGCTCGACGTCTTTCGACCCCTCTTCGAGACCTCGGGCGGTACGGACGGTTTCGTCAGTGTCGAAGTAGATCCACTCCTCGCGCACGACGCTTCACGCACACTCGAGGCCGGGCGCGAACTCGTCCGTCGCATCGACCGCCCGAACGTGATGATCAAGATTCCCGCCACGGCAGAAGGGCTGGCCGCGATACGCCAGATGACGGCCGAGGGTCATTGTGTGAACGTGACCTTGATTTTCAGTCTCGACACATACGACGCGGTGATCTCCGCGTACATCGAGGGTCTGGAACAATTCGCTTCGAACGCTTCGGCTGATCTCTCGCGGGTCGCGTCAGTGGCGAGTTTCTTTATCAGTCGTGTGGACAGCGAGGTCGATGCGCGCTTGGCCGCCACCTCCGTGCCCAAGGCAACAGAGTTGCGAGGGAAAGCTGCTGTTGCGCAGGCTCAATTGGCTTACGAGCTGTTTTCTCATCGCTTTAGTGGCGATCGGTGGACAGCACTTCAGGCGCGCGGGGCAAAGGTCCAACGCCCCCTGTGGGCGAGCACTTCAACCAAGAATCCGGATTATCCCGACACGCTTTATGTCGATCGTCTGATCGGCCCGAACACGGTGAACACTCTCCCCGATCCGACTCTCGAAGCATTCGACAACCATGGATCGCCATCGCGGACCATCGACATCGATCTTGACGCCGCCCATCGGATCTGGGCGGAACTCAAGGAGTGCGGGATCGACATGGCCGACGTCGCAGCAAAACTCGAACGTGAAGGAATTGCATCCTTCCAGAGCAGCTTCACGGAACTTTTGGGCGCACTCAAGTCGAAGGCCGAGAATTCGGGCCACAAGTGACGGGGCCCTCGTTTTCCGACGATCTCCGGCGGGAAGTTGACGCCTTCATCGAGAGCCAGCCGTCTCAGCTCGATCAAAAGATCATGGCCTCTACCGTTCGCGATCTGCGCGAGGCGTTCTCTCTCTTGCGCCGCGTAGAAACACAGAAAAAGGTGACAATTTTCGGCAGTGCCCGCACGGCAACCCATGATCCCTTGTATGAACAGACGGTTCGTGTGGCGCGCGAACTGGCTTCCCGCGACTGGATGGTCATCACCGGTGCGGGGCCCGGAATCATGGAGGCCGGCATGGTCGGCGCGGGCCGCGAACGAAGCATCGGGGTGTCGATTCGGCTCCCGTTCGAGAATGCGGCAAACGACATCATTGCGGGCGACGAGAAGCACGCCGAACTCAAGTACTTCTTCACGCGCAAATTCGCCCTGACCAAAGCTTCGCAAGCTTTCATTTGCATGCCCGGCGGGTTCGGTACTCTCGACGAACTCTTCGAACTTCTCACGTTGACCCAAACCGGCAAGGGGCAACCCGTTCCCATCGTGCTGCTCGACGTCCCCGGTGACACCTACTGGAAACAAGCCGACGAGTTCATGACGACCCAGATGGCAAGCCGTGGACTCATCTCACCCGAAGACGTATCGCTGTACACAGTGACAAACGATGCGGTAGTTGCGGCCGATGAAATCAGTCGCTTCTACGCCAACTTTCATTCGCTCAGGTTCGTTGGAAACCGGCTCTACATCCGACTGCTTCACGCCGCGACTGAAGCGCAAATTGAGAAACTGAACGAGGAGTTCTCGCACCTCTGCGTCGAGGGTCGCATAGAAGTTTCCGAACCCCATGCGGCCGAAATTCGAGATTTCGACCACGTGGCTCTTCCTCGGATCATGTTGCTATTCGACAAACGATCATTCGGCGGGTTGAGGCTCTTGATCGATGCGCTCAATCATCTTCCGTCTGACTGAGACCCTGTAGTACCTGCCCCGCTTTCGCGATGGATCGCCGGGCTTTCTGCAATTGCCGCTCGACACTTTGCGCCTCGGATTCTCCCCTCAAGGCGGCACGGAGCAGGTCTGTGCAAATATCGGCAATCTGTTCATTGCACGCCTCGAGCGTCCCTGCGATCGACATCAATTGGTCCATGTGGTTGTTCGATGACATTCACTTCACACTTTCGGTCGTCAGTCGCTCGGCTACGAGCTCTATCGGATGAACGATTCGCAATTGCCCAAGGGAGGCAGGCAGATGTGTTTCGATGTGTGCGCTGCACCCGGGATTTCCCGACGCAAGTCTGGTCACCCTGCCGAGACTCTCGATGGCCGCGTACTTGCGGTCGAGGATCTTGACAGCCGTATCGGGATGGTCGAAGGAGTATGCACCGCCGGCTCCGCAACAGAGGCCCGCGTCCGGAACTTCTTTGATTTCGTACAACGAAGCGAGAACCGTGTGTGTGTCGGCGTGGGACCTCAGAATGTTGCGAGAATGGCATGCATCGTGGATTGCGATCGCTTCATCCACAGGCAGCGTGATCTCGCGGAGACGGTCGAGGTTTCGGGACACGAGTGTCATCACATCGATGGCGCCGTCGATGTGATGACTGATTTGTGCGCCGCAACCGGCTGAATTGAAAACCACGACGTCGTCGTGCAGGTTCTCGCGACAAGCGGCTTCGAAAAACGACGCCCGTTTGTCGTCCCCTGCGTGACGATGCAGGGCACCGCAACACATCGCAGGATCCGTGAGTTCGACGGAAAAGCCGAGAGCTGTCAGTACGTGCACGGTGGCCTCGTGCACGGGCCGATACCAGGCATCCATCACGCAGCCGACGAAAAGTTTCACTCGACGTCCGTCGGATATCGCTGGCTGTGACGACGTGAAGTGGGGCGACTGCCAAAGCGGCAAATGAGGCAAGGAAAGTCGGTGCGGCACCAGCCGCAGGCGTTGGGCCATGGCTCCGAGGCGAGTCAAAGTCGAGAGAAGTCGAGGACGCCCGAGAGGCGCCAGAAAAATTCGCTTCAGGTGGAGACGACCGGGCCGACGACGGGCGAGTTCGGCAACAACGGGGGCGATGATCTCGTCGTACCGCACACCAGAGGGGCAGGCCGGAAGACAGCCCATGCATTGGACGCACGAGTCGAGTGCCTCGACCGCAGCCAAGTCGAGGGCGAGTTCGCCCTTTTTCACCGAGTTGACGATCGCGATTCTCCCCCGCGGGCTGTACACGTCGAGCCCCGTCACTCGGTATGTCGGACAATGTGGAAGACACAGGCCGCACGACACGCAGCCGACAAGTGCATCTTCACTCACGGCTGCGAATGGCAACGAGTCGTTTTTCGCTTGGGCGTTCACACCAGATTCCACTTCAGCGACAGTTCAGGATTAAGATTGTTGTCGGGGTCGAAAGAGGACTTGAGTCTTCTGCAAATCTCGAAGCCCGGGCCGGAGTCAACGGGTTGATTCAATCGACCCCCGGCGAGAGCCAATTCTTCCTCGGCCGACGGTGCTTCGATTTCGGTGAATCCACGTAGAAGATTCGCCTGACTGTCGACGTCGGCCGGGTGACCTTCGATGTTCACGAGGAACTCGTCGCCGAGGGGCCAGACCACCGAAGGCCGAAACAGTGCTTCGACCGGCCCCGCGCCTTTCCACCACCGACTCGATGCGGGAATCGGTTCGGTACGCACGGTCGCCTCGGTGATGGTGGCCAAGGTGCCCCAAGATCCGACGAGTAATTTCACGAGGTCGAAGCCCGATACGTTCTTCACCGTGGGACCACCGGCGGTGAATTCGGTCCCGGACCCATCGATGGCTCGAAGCATCAGAACGATGTTCGGCAGTCCGTTGTTGTCAGCCGGACGAATTCCGTTTCTACGGGTCGCGATGGCCCCACCGACCGTTCCGATCAGCGGGATTCGGAGACGTTGGCCACGTGCGCGCAGCACTTCTCCGACTTCGGTGAGAGTTGTCCCGGCCAACACCCGCAGAACCAATTCGTCGGGCTCATAGGAAACGATCCCCGATTCGATGCCGGCCGATCTAGCCACCGTTCGGGTCTCCACACTTGGCGGGCGATGGCAGAACCTTGCCAGGATTTGCGATGTCGTGCGGATCGAACGCCGCTTTCAGCCGCAATTGGGCCGACAGGCTCGATTCGTCGAACATCAACGGCATGAACTCGCGCTTCTCGAGTCCGATGCCGTGCTCGCCGGACAGGACACCGCCGGCTGCAATCGACGCCCGAACAATCCCCTCGCCGGCTCGATGAACTCTGTCCATGATTCCCGGTACCCGCTTATCGAACAGCAGCAATGGGTGCAAGTTTCCGTCACCGGCATGGAAGACGTTCATCACCTGCAGATCTTCGTCTGATGCGATCGCAGCGACTTGGGACAACACTTCGGCAAGTTTGCGACGCGGAACGACCGTGTCGTGAAGGTAGTAGTTCGGTTGGATCCGCGCGATTGCTCCGAAGGCCGTCTTCCGACCCTTCCAGATGAGGGAGCGTTCTGTTTCTGACGCGGCCTGTCGTAGCGATGTCGCCCCGTGTGACTTACAGATACGGGAACAATCAAGCATTTGGCTCTCGACTCCGTGGCTGAGACCTTCGACCTCGATGATCAGAAGAGCCTCGGCATCAAGTGGGAAGCCCGCCCCGACGTAGGCCTCGACCGCCCGGGTGATCGGGGCATCCATCATTTCCAGTGCAGCTGGCACTATGCCCTCGGAGATGATTGCGCTGACGGCTCGCGCCCCATCGTCGATGGATCCGAATCCCGCAACCATCGTTGCAACCGTCGGTGCATTCTGGGTGAGCCGCACCTTCACGGCCGTGGCGATACCGAACATCCCCTCGCTTCCTACGAAGGCGCCGCGCAGATCAAAGGGTGCGCAATGGGCGTCGACGACACACACGCTTCCATCGGACAGCACCACCTCGATCGCGAGAATGTGCGCCGACGTGACGCCCATAGACAAACAGTGCGGTCCACCGGAATTGTTGGCCACGTTCCCTCCGATCGAGCAGCTCTGCTGACTCGACGGATCAGGTGCAAAATGCAGTCCGAATTGGTGCGTCGCCCGACTGAGGTCGGCGTTCAGCACGCCGGGTTCGACCCAAGCCCATCGTTCAGCGGGATTGATCTCACGAATTCGATTCATGCCCATCAACGAAACGACCACGCCGCCCTGATTGGGGATGGCTCCTGCCGCGAGTCCGGTTCCTGCTCCGCGCGCTACGAACGGTTGCTTCCTTCGGTAGCAATCCTGAACGACTCGCACAACGTCTTCGACTGATGAGGCGAGTACAAACGCGTCCGCTGCGCCACGAATGTTGGAGGCGTCGCGAGAGGCAAGTTCGAGCGCAATTGGGGAACGATCCAACACGAGATCCGCGTTCGACGTTCGCTGACGACGACCCACCATTCACGAGAGGTTAGCCATTGACGTTTTGCCGATGAATGCACTGCGAAGTAGCGTCACAACGTGTCTCGCGCCGAAGAAGTACATGACTGGGTGAGTTTCGAAGATCCTGACGGAGGTCGGATGTGGATCTTTGACGCTTCTTATTTCCTCAGCAATTGGAAATGCATTTACGGCGAAGGATGCAAGGGTATCCACGAGGAAGACACGACCGAATTGATGCAGGGCTGTTGTAGCTTCGGAGCTCACTTCATCGACAAAGCCGATGAGAACACGGTGCGACGTTCTGCCCGACGACTCACGTCAGCACATTGGCAATTCAAGGATCGGGCCAAGAAGCCGGGTTGGTGGACAACCGAGCGTGACGGCGCCATCAAGACCCGCGTGGTCGACGGCGCCTGCATTTTCCTGAACCGTCCGGGATTCGCGGGGGGCGCGGGTTGTGCTCTCCACATAGCCGCTGAAGAGGCCGGCGAACGCCCCATGGACTGGAAACCCGATGTTTGCTGGCAGGTGCCCGTACGGCTCCAGGAGACCACAGACGAAGACGGCCACATCGTGACCTTCGTGCGCGAGTGGAAGCGCCGCGACTGGGGCGACGGCGGCCACGAGTTCCACTGGTGGTGCACAAACGACAAGTCGGCTTTCGTCGGGAAAGACCCCACCTACAAGTACCTCAAGCACGAACTCACGGAACTGGTCGGCCCGAAGGTCTATTCCCTCTTGGTCGCCGAACTCGAAAAGCGCGTGAAGTACGTGGCGCCGCACCCGGTGACGATCACCAAAAAACGGTCGACCAGCGCGAAGAAGTGACTACTGGTTGCGCTTGAACGCGCGGCGGCGGTCTTCGAGGCCGAGCAATCGTTTGCGGATGCGAATCGAACCCGGCGTTACCTCGACCAGTTCGTCGTCGGCAATCCATTCGATGGCAGTTTCGAGAGTGTGGACGACGGGCGCAGCAAGCTTGACTCCGTCATCATGCGAATGCGTACGGATATTGGTCTTCTCTTTGGCACGCACGGCATTGACCACCATTTCGTCGCTGCGTGAATTCTCGCCGACGACCATTCCTTCGTAGATCTCGTCACCCGGGGACACGAACAGCGTGCCGCGCAGCTGAAGATTGTCGAGTGCATATGCCGTGGATTTGCCCGTTCTGTCGCCGACCATCGCACCACCAAGGCGGTGTGGCAGTTCCCCTACCCATGGTGTCCATCCTGCGTGGTTCATGTGGATCAAGGCAGTGCCACGCGTCTCGGTGATGAGGTGCGATCTGAAACCGATCAGACCGCGCGATGGGGCTTCAAAACTGATGAGAGTTCTACCGACGTCACCAGGACGAATATCGGTGACCCGACCCTTGCGAGGAGCGAGAGCCTGTGTGACCGCACCGACGTGCTCGTCGGGCACATCGCAGGTACCGGCCTCCAAGGGTTCGTGCCGCTTGCCGTCTATCTCACGAGTCACAACCTCAGGGCGGCTGACCTGCAGTTCGTAGCCCTCGCGACGCATGTTCTCGATGAGTACGGCTAGTTGCAACTCTCCGCGACCGGCAACTTCGATGACATCGGGTGAATCGGTCTCGCCGAGCCTGATCGAGACGTTGCCAAGGATTTCACGCTGCAGACGTTCGCGCAGGTGGCGGCTGGTCAGGAACTTGCCTTCCCTGCCGGCCAAAGGCGATGTGTTGACACCGAAACTCATGCGAATGACCGGCTCGTCGACGCTGAGGCGTGCCATCGGTGTGGGTGACTCGGACGAAGTGAGAGTGTCGCCAACTTCGACTTCGGGGATACCCGCAACGACGAAGAGATCACCGGCCTCAACTGCATCGACTTCACGACGCCCGATGCCGTCGAAAACGTACAACTGGGAGATCCGGCGCTTCAGCATCGGCTCGGGGTTCGCATCCGTCGGACGCTGACACACGGCGATCGTTTCGCCCTTGCGCAACTGACCCGAATACACGCGGCCGATACCGAGCCGACCAAGGTATTCGGAAGCATCGAGGTTCGTTACCAGCGCCTGCAGAACCCCGGTGGGGTCACTCTTCGGTTCCGGCAACGCGAGCATGCAGTCGAGAAGTGGCTCGAGATTCGCATCAGGCGCGGGCATACCAACGCCCAGCATCGAACGTCCTTCGCGAGCAACCGCGCTGACAACCTGGAAGCCGAGGTGATCGTCATTCTTCGCAAGATCGAGGAACAACTGCTCGACTTCGCTCAGGACCTCTTCGGGTCGCGCGTCCTGGCGGTCAACCTTGTTCAGCACGACGACAGCGGGGAGGTTCGCCTCCATCGCTTTGGAGAGCACGTAGCGGGTCTGTGGGAGAGGACCTTCTGCGGCATCGACGAGGAGCACGATGCCGTCGACGATGTGCAGAGCGCGTTCGACCTCGCCACCAAAGTCGGCGTGGCCCGGTGTGTCGACAAGATTGATGCTGACACCCTTGTAGGTGATCTGGGCTGCCTTCGCGAGAATCGTGATTCCACGCTCACGCTCTTGGTCGTCGGAGTCCATGACTCGTTCGACCACCTGCTGATGGGCTGCAAATGTGCCGGTACTACGGAGGAGGGCATCGACAAGCGTGGTCTTGCCATGGTCGACGTGCGCGACGAGAGCAATATTCCGACGGGGGGTCATGATGTGGAGCGACAGACGACTCAGTAGTCCTCTTCGTCGTCCTCTTCTTCATCTTCGTCGAATTTCACGCCGTACTTTTCGGCGAGGGCAGCATATTCGTCGTCTTCCGACTTCGGGCGTGACGAGGAACCACCAAAACCCAGTTCTGCGGCACTCGGGCCGGCTTGCTTCAACTTGCGCGCTTCTTCGAAGCGACGGTGACGACCCTTTTTCACGTGAGGGCTCCGAACTTCTAACGGTGGGGTGAGGACTACCAGTCCCCGTGACTCAACAGTCCCCCAGTGTACAGCGGGAGAGCCGTGATAATCGGGTATTTGAAGTCACTCGGGGCGAAGGAGTCGCAATCCGCCCGAGCCGTCGAAGGCAATTCCTGCTTGCCCGGATACCAGATCATCGAGGTCGGACCCCAGAACCTCGGCTCTCCAGCCCCGTCGCAATCGAGCCGATGTCACACCTCGGAGATAATCGATGATGTCGGCGCGGGTCCCGAGCAGGGCCACTTCGATGCGTTCTCGCGTTGCAACCTCGCTGATCCATGCCGACATCAAGGTTGCAGCGGGTCGCAGATCTCGATCGAATTCTTCCACATCATTTCGCGGAAATTCGGCCTCGACTTCCCTGCCTCTTTCGACCGCCCGAAGGATCTCCTCGGCGATGGATCCTTTGGTGTACCGGCCGTCAACGCCCCGCGCCTGACCCAACTCTTCGACCGTACGTGGTGCGCGTTGGGCGATTCCGAGGAGCGCCAGGTCGGCAAGTACCTGCCGAACAGGGATGTTCAAACGCTGGGCGCGTTCTTCTCGCCATTGCGCCACAGCTTGGGCCACGCCGCGGGATCGCGGCTTCAACGTTCGCACGTCCTTGATACGCAACCATGCCCTCTCGGGTTCGATCAGCGAAGAAGGGCGCGCTGCGAGCTCATCGCATGCATCTTGTGCCCACGATACGCGTCCAGATTCCCGCAACTGCGTGGTGATCGATTCGTAGAGTGCCGGAAGGTGTTCGACGTCCGCCGCGGCATACGAACGTTGATCGTCAGAAAGCGGCCGCCGCAACCAGTCGGTCAAACGATCACCTTTCGGAAGAGAGATTCCAAGTTCACGCTGCACGAGAGCGGAAAGCGACGGAGTCGAGTAGCCAACGAAGCCGGCCGCAATTTGCGTGTCGAAGATTCTGGCCAGCTTGGTATCGCAGACGAGCTGAAGAACATCGAGATCCTGCTGGGCTGCGTGCAACAGCACGAGGGCCTCGTTGTCGAGCAATTCCGCGATAGCGGCTGAATCAATTTTCGTGGTGTCGACCAGATAGATGGCGCCTTCGACGTTGATTTGCATCAGCGCAAGCTGTGGGTAATAGGTACGTTCGCGATGGAATTCGGTATCTAGCGAGTAGATCTCGACGGACTTGAGTCGGGACGACAACCTCGAGAGGTCGTGCTCCGATTCGATCCAAATTGCCGAGTCTTGGGTCATCGTGCCTGTTCGCCAGTGACGACACCGTGACCTGCGGCCACCCACGCGCCTGTGCCGCCCGCGACGTTCACGACGTTCTTTCCGATGTCCGCGAGAAACTCGCAGGCACGCATGCTGCGACCCCCTGCTTGGCAGATGACGTAGGTCACCGAGTCGGAAGAGAACAATTCGATGTGGTCGGGTAGCGATGATAGCGGAGCGTGAAGAGCGCCGGGAACGTGCCCGCTCGTGTATTCGTCGAGCTCGCGGACGTCGATCACACGGGTGTCGCTGCGATGCCCTGCGCCCGACAGCAGGACGGCGAGATCGTTCACGTCGATTTCAGTGATTGCCATGCCCCAGACGCTATCCCCTCGCGACGATTCATCAGGGTGTCACTCGACTCCCGGCAGGAGACTACGAGTGTTCACGTCGATCAACGACTCAGGCATGACGGCAACGTCGTGTATCTCGTTGAGTAGGTAGAGACTTTGCAGGGAATTGACCGACTCGGCATCACGCGAAATCTTTGCAGCGAGGCCGTACGGGATGGATGCAAAGACCCAGTGGCGACCATTCGGCCCCGATGCCACCGAAATTGAATTCGGATGCGATTTTGCGCAGTCGCGAAGTGCTTCCAGATCATCAACGCGTACACGAAGCTGGTCGACCGCCACGGTCACCAAGCAGTTGTCTGACCTTGCGACAGACTTCGAAAGCCTGCCAACCGCATGGGCCGGGCCGGGGTCTTTCGTTGCATCCGCAATGACATCAATCGGGAACGCGGGGCCGAGCGATGAAATCAACGACACGACACCTTCCGGGTCTCCAAGCGCGATCGACACGATGACTCGGTCTCCTGGCGCCGCGCATACTGCTATTCGCTGCAGCACGACGTCGAGGAACGTTCGCCCAGCGACGCTCGCAGTTACTTTGGGTTCGCCGAACCTTTGGCCACGTCCGCCAGCAAGAACACCCCAAACAGTCATACGCCCGCAGACGTCGAGGGATCAAGCTGCAACAAAAAGAGTCGGCAGCGTTCGGCTTCATCATCCTCGCCGATTTCGTGAGCGGCGCGCCGCAATCCGTCGAGACAGCGCAGAAAGCCCGTATTGCCGTTGTGCGACCAACGTACGTATCCCGAGCCCTTCCATCCATTTGCCCGCAGGGCGTCGAGACCGCGGTGGTAGCCGACACGGTAGGCCGCATAGCGTTCGATTGCGTCTCTCGCGGTATCGCCGTATGCCGCCCACGCCGCCGAGCTGCGCGGGGCGAGCGACACCAGCCGTGTCACCAATGCCCTTGTATCCATGTCGTTTGCGCTTGCGGCCACTTGTGCCAGCAGGTGTTGCACTTCCGGAGGGTCAAGCGGCAAGCGTGTTTCGGGAGGGCCCGACGGATTCAACGAAACATTCGAGGACATGCGAACACGCTATGGCATTCGCATCCACCCACGTTGACCGAACCGCGAATATGGTGAAATCGTGAGCGGTGATTCTTTCGTACAGGCCATGAACCTGAACCAAGCAAAAAACGGTTCGATCATTGCAATTGCGGCGTGTGTCGTCCTGGTGTTGCTCGTGCTCAAGTTCATCTCTTCGCTCGTCGTACGCCTGGTGCTGTCGGTCGTCTTTGCGGCTTTGGGGGTCGTCGTGTACACGCAGCGGACATCTCTTATTGACTGCGCCGACAAGATCACTTCCAGTGCATCCGGAAGCACTTCGGGCCCCGTCACG
>CAYFLC010000008.1:0-22971 GCA_964343885.1 uncultured Bifidobacterium sp. | reverse complement strand
AGTCTCTCGTCGTAGCGCGTGACTTGCTCACCGACGAGGGGGCCGCAGGCGACTTGATTCGTCAGGCTCTCGCCGCGCTCCAGCCACGACCAATCGCCGCCGACGCGACCCGCCGTCTTGCCGCTCTTGCCGCCGAGGTCGACGATCTGGCGGGCGAGATCCGTGGCTTGGCCGAGGGGCTTGACGAAGACCCCGAGCGGCTGGCGAATGTGGGGGAACGCCGCAAGGTTCTGCGTGACCTGTGCAGAAAATACGGGCCGGAACTCAGCGACGTCGTGCGCTACGGCGAGGATGCTGCCAAGCAGTTGAGCGACCTCGAGACCCACGAACAGCGTGCGGCCGAACTCGAAGCTCGGCGGAAAGTGGCCGCGACGGAGTTGTTGAAGGCTCAGCAAACGGTCGCAGCCGCCCGATGCAAGGCGGCCCCGAAACTGGCGAAAGCGGTCGAGGGTCGCCTTCGCGAACTGGCCCTGCCGAATGCGCAGGTCGAGATCGACGTGCCGGTATCCGACGTCGATCCCGCGGGTGACGGGGTCACCATCCTCATCAGTACCAACCCCGGGAACCCACCGGCACCGCTCAGCAAAGTTGCCTCCGGAGGTGAGCTCGCCCGAGTGATGTTGGCTTTGCGGCTGGTTCTCACACAGGCTCCACCCACCCTCGTGTTCGACGAAGTCGATGCCGGCATCGGGGGAAGTGCGGCAGTGGCCGTGGGCAACGCGCTGCGTGAAGTAGCACAGCACCATCAGGTCTTCGTCGTCACGCACCTCGCCCAAGTTGCGGCCAGGGCCAACGTGCAGATCGGCATCTCGAAATCGGTGCGCAAGAACGTGACCTTTGCGAATGCAGCCGTGCTGTCGCGCGACGAGCGAGTTGACGAAATTGCTCGCATGCTCTCCGGCGGCGAAGCCAAGGCGTCGGCTCGCGCCACCGCGGCTGAGATGCTCGGCAACTGATCCGTTCGTCACGGTTCTGCAAGATTCATCGCCTGCTCCGCGTTGGTGGTACTCTGAAATCCCGTCGTGCTGTTGCACACGCTCTGACGGGAGGAATTCATGCCGAAGCACATTTTCGTGACCGGAGGGGTTGCGAGTTCGCTCGGCAAGGGTCTCACTGCGTCGTCGCTCGGTCGACTATTGAAGATGCGCGGCCTCCGAGTCACGATGCAGAAGCTGGATCCGTACATCAATGTCGATCCGGGCACGATGAATCCTTTCGAGCACGGCGAAGTGTTCGTCACAGACGATGGAGGCGAAACCGACCTCGACCTCGGCCACTACGAGCGATTCATCGACGAAAACTTGAGCCGCGCGTCGAACGCGACAACGGGTTCGATCTATCAAGCTGTTCTCGCTGCGGAGCGCCGTGGCGACTACCTCGGAAAGACCGTGCAGGTAATCCCGCACATCACCGACGAAATCAAGCGCCGAATCCACCGTGTTTCCACCGACGACGTCGACGTGGTGATCACAGAAGTGGGCGGAACGGTCGGTGACATCGAAATTCTCCCTTTTCTCGAGGCAATTCGTCAGTTCAAGAACCAGGCCGGTCGCGACAACGTCTGCTATATCCACGTCACGCTGGTGCCGTTCATCGGCCCGAGCGGCGAGCAGAAGACGAAGCCGACTCAGCACAGCGTCACCGAATTGCGCAGTCGTGGCATTCAACCCGATGTGATTGTGGCCCGAAGCGAAGAGCCGATCAGTCAGAGTCTGAAGCGGAAAATATCGAACCAGTGCGACGTTCCCGAGGCGAATGTCATCAACGCGGCAGACGCGCGCAACATATACGAGCTGCCGTTGATCATGCACAGTGAGGGTCTCGACACTGTGGTGTGCGAGACGTTGCGCCTCGAGACCTCGATCGATCTGTCGTCGTGGCAAGCATTTGTGCAACGGGTTGAAGAGTCAACGAAGCCTGTGCGCATCGGTTTGATCGGAAAGTACGTCGATCTGCAGGATGCTTACCTTTCGGTCGTCGAGAGTTTGAAGCACGCCGGCTTCCATCACGGTGCCAAGATCGAACTCGATTGGATACAGGCCGAGGAAGTCGAGGGGCTTCTTGCCGCCGGGCGATTGTCCGATCTCGACGGTCTCGTGATCCCCGGAGGATTCGGTCCGCGCGGTATCGAAGGAAAGATTGCGGCTGCGGAATTTGCGCGGGTCAACAAGGTTCCGTGCCTCGGTTTGTGCCTCGGTATGCAGGTGATGACGATCGAATTCGCGCGCCACGTTCTCGGCCTCACCAACGCGAACTCGACGGAATTCGACCCGGCGACGACGCACCCAGTGATCGACCTGATGCACGACCAGCGTGACGTCAGCGACAAGGGCGGCACGATGCGTCTCGGTGCCTACTACGCCGTGCTCGCGCCCGGATCGAAAGTGGCGAATGCATACGGCGAGCCGGTCGTCAGCGAACGCCACCGTCACCGCTACGAGTTCAACTCCGCCTATCGCTCGAGGTTCGAAGAGAACGGCTTCCTGTGCAGCGGCACATCGCCCGACCGTCGTTTGGTTGAGTTCATCGAGGCTGTCGACCACCCGTATTGGGTGGGTACGCAGGCGCACCCCGAATTCAAGAGCCGTCCCGACCGCGCACACCCGCTGTTCGTCGGACTGATCGAGGCCGCGTTGTCGAGACGTGCGAAAAAGTCCGCATCGTCAGCTGCGCGCTGAACCGTGTTCCGTTCCCGACGCCGAATCGCCATCCACAAATGGGCCGTTTGGACGCTCGTTGAAGACCACTTATCTGCCCCGAGCGGTGAAGACTTTGTCCGGACGTATGTCGACTCACCCGGGGCAGTCGGTGTGGTGGTCCTGAAGGTTGGTGACTTTGCCGAGCTGGAGGGGCGAGATCTGGCGGACGTTGAAACGGTGTTGGTGAGTCAGTTCCGGGCACCTTTCGGCGACGTGATGTGGGAAATACCCGCGGGGATGCGTGACGTGGTCGACGAACCAGCCGAACTCACCGCGCAACGTGAATTGGCTGAAGAGGCTGGCTACACGGCCTCACATTGGCGATTTCTCGGTCGAATGGCATCTGCACCGGGGATCACCAATTCGATGGTCGACATATTTGCCTGCTGTGGTCTGGAATCGGTGCCGGTCGAGCGCCACGGACCGGAAGAGGACCACATGGAAATCCGCGAAATGTCGATTGCCGAAGCTCTTGAGGAATGTCGTCGAGGTCATATCACTGACTCGAAGACAATCATCGGCCTGCAGTGGGTAGCAGAATTGGCGTAGATGCCGTCTGCCCCGACCTACGAACCCTCGCAAGAGATCGAGGAATTCCTCGATTGGTTGGTTGTCGAGCGAGGTAGGTCGCGCAACACGGTCGAGGCCTACAGGCGCGATCTGACGCAGTACGAAATGTGGTTGGCCACGAAGAAGTCGGATCTGTCGTCAGTGTCGGTTGCAGAGATCGAAGCGTTCCTCGCGCAACGCTTGAAGAGTGGAGCCGCGAAGTCGAGTCTCGCCCGACAGTTCGCATCGATTCGTATGTTGCATCGATTCATGGTCGAAGAAGACTTTCGTCGCGACGACCCAGCCGCACTGGCCGAAGGAGTCGCCAAACCGGCGGGGATCCCGAAGCCGCTGTCGGAAGACGAAGTCACCAATGTCCTCGCTTCGGTCACCGGCGATGAGCCGAAGGACCTCCGCGATCGAGCGGTGCTCGAATTCCTGTACGCAACGGGAGCCCGCGTCTCGGAGGTCTGCGGGCTGAATCTCGCCGACCTCGACATGGAGGCGTCGTTGGTGCGACTGTTCGGAAAAGGCGCAAAGGAACGCGTCGTGCCCTTCGGGGCGGCAGCGCACGCGGCCCTTGAAGCATGGATTGTTCGCGGGCGCCCACCGATGGAACCGGTTCGATGGCGCCGACGTGACGACTCACAGGCGGTCTTCCTCGGGGGTCGGGGTATCCGATTGACGCGGCAAGCAGCATTTCTCATCGTCCGTGACGCCGGCCTACGGGCCGATCTTGACCGCGAACTTTCACCTCACGCACTGCGTCACACTTGTGCGACGCATCTTCTCGACCATGGCGCCGACCTGCGCATCGTGCAGGAACTCTTGGGGCATGCGTCGATCACCACGACCCAGGTCTACACACGCGTCTCGCAGGAGCGGCTGTGGCAGGTTTATGCCGAGGCACATCCTCGTGCACGTCGGGCCACGAAAAGGGCTGCGCGCGCCGCTGCCGAGGCGGACAGCGAATGATCCGCAAGGTTCAGCATCTCGTGCGACGCTTCGTCGAGATGGGTCGTCCGGTGACATCTGAAGCCGTCGACACCGCGTATGCGGCCGAGAAGTTGTCGACCGGAGAGTTGCGTCTCTGGCGCATGATGGATGCACGCGACCGACGTCATTCGGTGGAAGTGACGCGGCGATTTCTGGCGGTATTTCCTTCGGCGACGCGCGACGAAATTGCAGCCGCACTGTTGCACGATGTCGGCAAGAGCGCAGTGGCCCTGGGGCGGTTCGGAAGATCGGTAGCGACAATCCTGCCGCTCACGCGATCGATGATCATCTATCGAGACCACGAGCGGATCGGAGGTCGGATGCTCGCCGAGGTCGGTGCGAGTTCGCGGATAATCGAACTCGTGTCGGGCGAGGGCAGAGACGACGCCGCTGAAGCGCTGCGAAACGCCGATGATGCGTGAATGACCCTTCGGGTCAGTAGGGCAGGAAGCCGATCGCGTTCTTGGCGCGGTCGAGCGTCGCCGATGCGACAACCTTCGCCTTGTCGGCGCCCTTGCGGAGAAGGCGTTGTAGTTCGCCACGGTCGTTCATCAGTTCGGCGTATCGCTGCTGAATTGGCTTCACCATTTCGACCACTGCTTCGCCGGTGTCGTTCTTCAGTGGTCCGTACTGCGTGTACTTGGTGGCGAGTTCAGCCGGCTTCACGCCGGTTGCAGCCGACAGAATGTCGAGGAGGTTCGAAACGCCGGGTTTGGCTTCTCGGTCGTAACGCACCTCGGAATCCGAATCCGTGACCGCCCGCTTGAACTTCTTCATGATCGCGGCGGGATCGTCGAGAAGGAAGATGCACCCCGCATCGGTGGTCGCAGACTTCGACATCTTGTTGGTCGGCTCTTGTAGGTCCATCACGCGTGCACCTTCTGCGGGTGTGACCGCCTTCGGCAGCACGAATGTGTCTCCGAACCGATGGTTGAAGCGAATTGCGATATCGCGTGTGATTTCGATGTGCTGGTGTTGGTCGGCACCGACGGGAACTTCGTTGGCGTCGTACAAAAGAATGTCGGCCGCTTGGAGTGCCGGATAGGTGAACAAGCCGGCCGATACGAAATCGGCTTCTCGCTTCGCGGCCTTGTCTTTGAACTGCGTCATTCGCGAGAGTTCGCCGTACGAGACGGTGCATTCCATGATCCAGCCGAGAACGGAGTGTTCGACAACATGGCTCTGCACGAAAATTGTGGCGACGTCGGGATCGAGGCCGACAGCGAAGAGCATTGCTCCGAGTTCGAGAGAGTTACTTCCGAGTACGCCGGGTGTTTCCGTGATGGTAAGCGCGTGGAGGTCGACGATGCCGTGGAAGACGTCGTTCTTGTGCTGGCCCTTGACCCATTCACGCAGAGCACCGAGGTAATTGCCGAGATGAACGGCGCCGGTGGGCTGGATGCAGGACAGTACGCGGGCCACGGGCGGACTGTAGTCGTCGCTCGGGGGATCGGGCGAGTAAGTTTTTCATGGTGCCGTACGCAGTCTCGACCCCAGTCTTCGAAGGACCCTTCGACCTGTTGTTGCACCTGATTCTCCGCGAACAGGTCGACATTCACGAGGTGTCCTTGTCGCACATCGTCGATGCCTACCTCGCCGAAATCGAACGGATGCAAGAACTCGACCTCGAGATCGCTACCGAGTTCCTCTTGATCGCCGCCACCCTCGTGGAACTGAAGGCGCGTCGCCTCTTGCCCGGGCGGGAAGACGTGGACCTCGATGACGAACTGGCGCTGTGGGAAGAGCGCGACTTGTTGCTCGCGCGCCTTCTCGAGTGCAAGACGTTCAAGGACGTCTCACGTGTCTTGCAGCAGCTGTCCGATCTCGCTGATCGGGCTTTTCCGCGGGTGGTCGGCCCCGACGATCGATTCTCGGAACTCTTGCCCGACCTCATGGAGGGTGTGACGCCGGAAAAGCTCTTGCAGGCGATGATTCGCGCAATCACCCCGAGGCCAGAGCCGAAGATCGACTTGTTCCACGTGGCCCCGGTGCGTGCGAGCGTTGCCGACGCCGTAAGCGAACTCGTCGCCAGTCTTCCGGGGAAGCGATCGACGACCTTCCGTGAACTCACGTCGGCGCACATCGAGCGTCTCGAGGTTGTGGTGAGATTCCTTGCGCTTCTCGAGATGTACAAGCAGGGGCTCGTTGATCTCGTTCAAGCCGAACGCTTCGGTGATATTCAGGTTCGATGGATCGGCGACGAGGCAATGGCCGGATCTGCGCCATTCGCGATCGACGACTACGAAGGTTGATGCCGACGATGGAACAAGAAAACGCCTCCGACGTCGCGCGCGCCATCGAGGGAATCCTCATGGTTGCCATCGAACCAGTGCCCGTCGAGTTGCTTGCCCAATTGTTCGAGATGCCGACGGGCAATGTGGAGTCGATCGTCGCTGCCCTCGAGCTCGGCTATGTCGAGCAAGGACGCGGTTTTCAGATCGTCAAGGTTGCGGGCGGCTACCGTTTCCAGAGCCATCCCGATGTTTCGCCGTATGTCGAACGTTTCGTTCTCGACGGACAAAGGGCGCGCCTATCGGCCGCGGCTCTCGAAACCCTTGCCATCGTTGCGTACAAGCAGCCCATCTCGCGCCTGCAGATCGCCTCGATTCGCGGTGTCGATCCCGACGCAGTGTTGCGTACGTTGCAGGGTCGTGGCTACATCGAGCAGCGTGGTCGTGACGACGGGCCCGGACAAGCGGTGCTGTGGGGCACAACGCCATTGTTCCTCGAAAAGCTGGGTCTCAACTCGGTTGATGAATTGCCTCCGCTTGCGGAATTCGTGCCCGATGCAGAAATCGTCGAGGCGCTCGAGGCAACGCTCCGCATCACGCCGGTCGAAGCCGACCTGAATCCGGGGGCCGAACGCGATGGCGACGGCGCCGCGAACGACTGACCCGGAATGATCGAACACGAGGGAGAGCGCCTCCAAAAGGTGCTCGCTGCGCTCGGCTGGGGTAGTCGGAGACTTTGCGAGGAATTGATTGCCGACGAGCGGGTCACCGTGAACGGCGAGGTCGCAGAATTGGGTCGTCGTGTCGACACGATGGTTGACGTCATCGCGGTGGACGGTGTTCCCATCGGTGCGCGTCCCGATTTCGTCTATTACCTGCTCAATAAACCGCGCGGAGTCATCTCGACAGCGCACGACCCGCAGGGGCGATCGACGGTTGTGGATCTTGTGCCGCAATCACCGAGGGTTTTCCCGGTGGGCCGACTCGATGGCGACACCGAAGGACTGATCCTGCTCACGAACGATGGTGATCTCACCCACTTTCTCACGCATCCGAGCAAAGGTGTCGAGAAGGAATACATCGTTTTGCTGCGCGGTAATCCGCGGCTCACCGAAAGCCAGTTGAAGAAACTACGCACCGGGGTCGAGCTAGATGACGGCATCACGGCCCCTGCGAAGGTGGGTCAACGTAGTGATTCGACAGTGTCGATCACCATCCACGAAGGTAGAAACCGTCAGGTGCGACGCATGATCGAGGCAATAGGTCATGAGGTGGAACGTCTCGTGCGTACCCGTATCGGGCCCATCACCGACAGCCGTCTCAAGCCCGGTGCATGGCGAGAATTATCCTTGGCCGAGCGGCGCTCGCTTATTAAGGCGATGTCGGGGCAGGTCCGTCGGTAGGGTTTGCCTCCATGGCTCAACGGACCGCGAACGTCATTGGTCTCGGTCTCATCGGTGGGTCCATCGCCGCTCGCCTCGTCGATGCAGGCTGGCATGTCAATGGCTCCGACCCGCACCCCGGTCGGCCAGAGGCTGCGGTTCAGCGGGGAATCACTTCGGCCCTGGGTGTCGATGCCGATGCTGAAATTTCGTTCGTCGCAGTTCCCGTGCTGCAACTCCAGGCTGAAGTGGCAGCCGTCCTCGCCGCGACCAAGGGCGTAGTCACCGATGTGGGAAGCGTGAAGGGACCGCTCGTGGCGGGCATCACCGACCCGCGTTTCATCGGCGGTCACCCCATGGCCGGCTCGGAACTCGACGGCCTCGATGGCGCAGACCCCACGCTCTTCGAAGGGGCGACGTGGATTCTCACGCCCACGCCAACGACCCCCGACAAAGTCTTTGCGTTGACCGCGAGCATTGCGAATCTTCTCGGTGCGAACGTCCTGGCACTGTCCGCAGAGGATCACGATCGTCTGATCGCCGTCGTCAGCCACATCCCGCACCTCACCGCCGCAACGCTCATGACCCTTGCCGACCAGCGGTCGGAAGAACACGCATCCCTGTTGCGCATGGCCGCCGGTGGCTTCCGAGACATGACGCGCATCGCTTCGAGCAAGCCGGGGATCTGGCTCGACATCTGCCGGGCCAACCGAGACGCGATCGTCGCAACCCTCGATGAATTCATCGGTGGGCTCACGAGTCTGCGCGAAACCGTCGCCGCCGGTGACTCACAGGGTCTCGAACGTACGTTGATGCGGGCCCGCGAGGCTCGTAGCAACCTTCCGGCCCGCGTCCGGTCGCTCGAAGACGCGGTCGAAGTTCGCATTCCGATACCCGACCGTACGGGTTCAGCGGCCGAGATCTTCACGCTCGCGGCCGAACTCAACGTCAACCTTGCGAACTTCGAAGTGGTGCACTCGGCCGAAGGCGACCGCGGAGTGGCCGTGGTGCTGGTCGACAAGGGGCAGGTCGAACTCCTGCGTGGTGGCTTGATTGCCCGTGGGTTCAAGCCTGGGCGGTGACATGGCCGCGCACGACGATCTTCCGGTGATCACGGCGCCTGTCAACTGCACGGTCGCAGTTCCGGGTTCGAAGAGCATCGCCAACCGCGCTTTGGTATGTGCGGCGCTGGCGGGCGGCGGTACCGAACTGTCGAATGTTCCCGATGGGGATGACTCAACCGCAATGATCCACGGACTGCGTGCGCTCGGCGTCGACATCGTCGGGTCCGACAACGGAACGTTGCGGTTCGAGTCGGCTCTCGATTTGTCATCCGAGCGGTTCGTTCGGGTCGATGCGCGGCTGGCGGGGACGACCTCGCGTTTCTTGACAGCACTGTGCGCTCTTCGCGCCGGCGGCGCCGTCATCGACGGAGCCGCAGCATTGCGTGGTCGTCCGATGCTCGACCTCCACGATGCTCTGGAGCGTCTTGGAGCGCACGTCAACCCGTTGGGCGATCGTGGTCATCTGCCGGTCGAAGTTTCACTTGGTGGTCTACGTGGAGGCGAGATCGACATCCCCGGTGCCGTGTCGAGCCAGTTCACGACCGCTCTCTTGCTCGTCGCGCCGTATCTGCAGGGTGGTTTGACGCTCGTGGTTTCGGGTGACCGCGTGTCGAACTCGTATATCGAGATGACAGTCGCGGTGATGCGCGAATTCGGTGCCCGGATCGAATGTGTCGAGAACGAAGCCGGCCTCCGGGTGGTGGTTTTCGAAGGTGCGTACGTGCCGCGTTACTACGCCATCGAACCTGACGCATCGTCGGCTTCCTATCCGCTGGCAATCGCTGCGGTCAGCGGCGGAGCAGTGACCATCGATGGCCTCGGACAGACGTCGTTGCAGGGTGATGCTCAATTCGCGAGAGTGCTCGAGCTGATGGGTTGCGAGGTGGAGGTTGGTCTCGACTCGGTCACAGTGCGACGCGATCTCGCCAAGCCACTGCGTGGCATCGACATCAACATGGTCGACATGTCGGATCTTGTGCCAACGCTCGCAGTGGTGGCGCTCTTTGCGGGTGACGTGACACGCATTCGCGGCGTCGGTTTCATTCGGCGCAAGGAGAGCGACCGCCTCGGAGACCTAGCCGCAGAACTGCGGCTCTGCGGAGCAGGCATCGTGGAAGTGGAAGATGGGCTGATCATCGAGCCAGCCCCGTTGGTCGGTGCTCACCTGGGTACCCACCACGATCACCGACTGGCGATGAGTTTCGCCGTGCTCGCCGGGAGGGTGTCCGGCATTTCTCTCGATGACCCCGGCGTCGTGTCGAAGAGTTGGCCCGGCTATTGGTCGATGCGTGCGGCAATGGCTGCGAGCGGGGTGTGAGCTTCCGCTAGGAGCAATCGAGTCAGAGTGCGCGGATGTCGGGGTTCGTGCGGCGGGGGCCAAACTTCGGGGCCGCGATGCCGGCGAGTGCGAGCCACATGATGACTCGACCGCGTTGGCCGGCGTACGGCGCCAAGGTGGCGAACATCGCGTCGTCGGTTCCTCGTGGTGTTCCCGCAAGCGCATGCGCGACGACGTTCTTGACGTGGAAATCGCCGACAGGAACCGCGTCGGGGTCTCCGAATGCTTCTGCTGCAACGAGCGCTCGGGTCCAGGGACCGAAACGGGGAACTTCGGCTGCGAGTCGGCGAAAGGCGAGGTCGGGGCTGTCGAGATGCGCGCCGGCGCGTGTGAAGACCTTGCCGATGGCGATGAGGGTGGTGGCCCGTGCGGCCTCGATGCCAAAACGGTGCAACTGATACGGAGCCATCTGGGCAAGGCGGTCGGGAACCGGAGGTGTTTGCAGGACGCCCGCAGGGGTGTCGACCGGGTCGCCGAGAGCGAAGCAGAGGCGACGCCACTGGTTGACGGCCTCACCCGCCGTGATGCGTTGGCCGAGGGTTGCGACCAGAGCCGCCCGGTACACGTCACGTGAGGCGCCGATGCGGACGTGGCCAAAGTCGTGTTGAAGGCGATCGACGATCGGATGCGCCGGCTGCAGAGACACGAACGTGTCGTTGCCCCCGGTTGGGTCGGGATTCCAGGCGTGAACGTGGTCCTTGCCGGTTCCGTCGACAGAGACTCTGCCGTTGGTCGAGACGGAGATCCACGAGGCTCCGGACCTCGTGACTGAGGTCGAAGTAAAGATGGGCAGACAGGCAACGGGATGGGGCGTCAACCGGACGGTCGGATCGCTGGAACCGAAACGAAATGCCCCGAGTGTGTGGAGGAGTGACCTTGCGGGCGTTGCTTTGCCGTCGAATTTGACATCGGCAACATCGGTCACGTTCGGATGCTAACGACGGCGTGTCGCTCGGTAAGTTCATTTCATGGCCGAACGAATTGCACCGCTTCGGCCAAACTACGTTGACCAGCCGATTTCCTCGCGCTTGCCCCGAGACCCCGTTGCATTCGAGAAGATCGCAACGGCACATGCGAAGGCGATTTCCGTGGGTGATCCCGTCTACATCGATCCCGCCACGCGACGAAGTGTGATGACGGCGGTTTTCCTCGCATCGCGTGGCCGTTGTTGCGGCAGCGGCTGTCGACATTGTCCCTACGAGCAGTGAGCGGCTAGTTTCGGTACGTCGCTGCACCGCGACCGGGCCGAACAGGAGTGAATGTGTCGAACGAGCGCGAGATCCTTTCGTGGGATGGTTTCGGTGAGGCGTCGCGCGATCTCGCGCGATCGATCGCAGACTCGGGATACGACGCCGACATGATTCTCGCGATTGCGCGTGGCGGGCTGTTCCTCGCCGGGGCGTTGGGCTATGCGCTGTCGGTGAAAAACACCTACACGATGAACGTCGAGTTCTACACCGATGTCGACGAGCGCTTGGACATGCCGATGATTCTTCCGCCTGTTCCCGACTTCGTCGATGTGAGTGACGCGAAGATTCTGATCGTCGACGACGTGGCCGATACGGGTCACACGCTGAAGCTGGTCAAGGAGTTCTGCCAGGGGCGTGTCGCCGAGTCGAGACTCGTGGCGCTGTACGAAAAACCCCAATCGGTCGTGCATTGCGACTATGTGTGGAAGCGCACCGACAAATGGATCAACTTCCCCTGGAGCGACAAGGAACCGGTTGTGAAGAAGTCGGGCGCCGCGCGCGACGCCTGAAATTGAACCAGCGGGCTACTTGCCCAGCGACACCGAGGAGTCGATGAATTCGTTGGTGACGAGGTCATCGGCCTTCAAGCCTTCTTTGATCTTGCTTCCCTCGGCGGCAAAGATCGGCGTTGCCTTCGCGATGAACTTCTCGACGCGGTCGATGTCGAACGATCCGAGGACCCCGTCGGGGCTGTCGGCCACGAGCCTGTCGGTCAACTGCTTTTCGACCGATGCGGCAGCTTGGTCGGCGGTGTAGACCCAGCCGTTGTTGATTTGCTTTACCGCGTCGAGGATGATGCCGTTGGCGCGAGCCGGGCTGGAGACGAATTCCGCCTGCGATCTTTGAATGATCGGCACGAGCTTTGCGAGACACGCCTTGTTCTTCTCGATCACGTCTGGCTTGCCAGCAAGTGACTGCGCATACGTTGTCCAGCCTGCGTCGTGGATGTATTGGTAAGCAACAGGCTTTGACCATTCCTTCAGAACCTTCTCGTACAAGAAGGGTTCCGACGTTCCGAAGCCCTGTTGCGCGTCTTTTCCGCCCGCGGCGATGAACGAAGCAGGTGTGCCGTCATACGTTTCGTCGATCTGAGATTTGTCGAGGATTCCCGACTGCACGAGGAATTTGATGAACGAGACACTCGGAAATGAACGGACCTTGACGTTCTTCGACTTGAGGTCGGCGATCTGTTTCACGTCGGGATACGTCGCTGGATCCCACATGATGATTTGCGGATTGATGTTGTAGGGCGCGATCACGGCCTTGGTGGGAAATTCCACGGACTTGGCAATTTGGGTATCGGTCGACACGAAGCCGAGCAGAATCTCGGGCTTGGTGTACATCTCGGAAACCACGGGTTGGAATCCAACAGCGGGGCCGCCCGCGCGGATTTCGATTGCAACACCTGTGTCTTTGCCTTCCGAAACAAGTGGACCCTTGACTGCCACGGTCTCTGTGTCGACCGTGTAGCCGTCTCCGACGAGGTTGTAGAGAAAACCGTGCTCAGCCTCGGGGTTCCAGTCAGTTTGGATGACGACATTGTCGGGGCAGACACCAGCGAGCTCGCCCTTACCCGATCCCGAAGTTGGCTCTCCGTCGGACCCACCACAACCAGCCAGGGCCGGCGCGATGAGGGCGTACAAGGCGAATGATGCAAAGAGCGTTCGGGGGCGCGTACTCATGTCCGGGAGTCTCGCACGAAATTCTTCAGGAAGGGCGTGTTGTGCGGTGCCATTTGCCGGTCACGCGGTGACCAAGCCACGTGAAGACGAGGAACACCGACAGGCCGAGAAGGCTGGCGAGCACGATCGAGGCGATGAGTTCCGGACCCCAGAGTCGTTGGCGGTACACATCGATTTGAGCGCCGATACCAACGACTCCACCTTGGCGGAAGTAGAAGTCGCCGACCACGGCCCCGATGACGGCGAGTCCCGCCGAGATACGCAAGCCGATGAAAATATTCGGAAGTGCTGCAGGAAACTGCAGCTTCGCCAGTCGCGTGAATCGACTCGCACCGGCAAGGGTGAACAGATCGTGCTGCGACGGATCGGCCGACAGCAAGCCGAAGAGCGTGTTCGACACGATGGGGAAGAGGGCGATGAGAACCACCACGAAGAGTCTTTGTGTGGTGACGCCTCCGACGAGCGCGCGAATGAGCGGTGTGAGCGCCAATATCGGCGCGGACTGAATGGCGACCAAGTACGGCCATGTCGCACGTTCGAACCACCGTCTCGTCGACATCAGTGTCGCGAGGCCGATGCCAATGACGATGGTGATGGCGAGTCCGGTGAGCGCGATCTTTGCACTGTCCCACAGCGACATCAAGATGGGGTAGAGGCCGCGTTGTTCACCCGAATGCCATACTCCGAAACCTTGTGAGATCACTCTGTGCGGTGGTGGCAGAAGGAAGCGCTTCTCAGAGGGCAAGACAACCGAGGCGAGCAGGTACCACGCTGCGATGAAAAGACCGAAGACAACGGTCGGTCCCGCAACGACTCTCGTCGTGCGGCGAAGCCGAGACTGGGTACTCATTCGACACTCCGCAGGGCATGCGACACATCACCGCAGAGCCGGGCAAAGCCTGACTCGTAGCGCAAATCATGATGGCGATCGTCTCCGAATGGCACGTCGAACGACGCGACGATCCGGCCGGGACGTTGTGACATCACCAAGACGCGCGTCGACATGTACACAGCCTCGGCGATGGAGTGCGTGATGAAGAGGCCGGCGAAGCGACGCTCGATGAAGAGATTCAAAAGGTCATCATTCAGCTTCTCCCGGGTGATTTCATCAAGGGCGCCGAAAGGTTCGTCGAACAGGAAGACCTCTGGGTGGGTGACCAGCGAGCGAGCCAATGAAGTGCGCATTCGCATACCGCCCGACAATTGGTGGGGATGCTTGTCGGCGAAGTCGGCGAGACCGACGCGTCCGATTTCATTTCTCGCAGCGGCCAGGCGGCTTGCCTTGTCGACACCCTGTAGTTCGGCGAAAAGGGCCACGTTCTCTTCGACCGTGCGCCACGGCAACAATGTCGCGTCCTGGAACACGTACCCGATTGATCCTCGGTCGACCGCGCATGTGCCCGCGGTGGCGGATTCCAGGCCCGATGCGATTCGCAGCAGCGTCGACTTGCCACAGCCGGACGGGCCGACGATCGTGACGAATTCGCCGGCTCGCACGTCGAACGACACGCCGTCAAGGGCGTGGGTGTTGTCGGGGAAGACCATCTCCACGTCTCGAAACGAGAGCCGAACGGAGTTGGCGTTGGTGATCACCAACGGCCCCGCGAGTCGAGCACCTCTTTGAGGACCTGCGGTTTGTCGGTCATGATGCCGTCGGCGCCTCGGTCGAGAAGTTCGTTCATTTTTTCCGGCTCATCGATCGTCCAGTAGTGCACGTGCAATCCGCTGGCATGAGCGATTTCGATGAAGCGTTCGGAATCGAGTGGAATTGGCCCCTGACGGGCGGGGATTTGTGCCGCATACACGCCCTCAGGAAATCGGATCGGCCGACCCACCGATGCGGCGAGACGCAGGCGAGCGACTCCCTTCGGCCCGAGCGACGTGGCGACGTCGGGTCCAAGTTCGCTGCGCAGGGTCCGCAGACGTCTGTCGCTGAACGCACCCAGGCACACGCGGTCGAGAATTCGGTGCTTGCGAAGGGCAGTCACGAGGTGCGGTAACGCATCGTCGGATTTGCAATCGATGTTCCAGCGGAGGTTCGGCCAGGTGTTGACCAATTCATCGAACGTGGGTATCGGCTCTCGACCATCGACACGCGCTCGCGACACCTCGGCGTGCGTCATTTGGCTGATGCGCCCGGCGATGCCACACGTGCGCTGCAGGTCGTCGTCGTGGAATGCCAACAGCACACCATCGCTGGTGGCGTGAACATCGGTTTCCATGTAGGTGTACCCAATGTCAACGGCTCTCTGAAATGCAGAGAGTGTGTTTTCGGGTGCGTCGCTAGCGCCACCGCGATGTGCAAACGCGTGGGTGCCCGGCCAATCGAAGAATGGGTGTTGGCGAAGCGTCATCGGGTCAGATCGACCGACCAGCGGCCTTCCAGTACTCGTCTTTCAGCACGCGCTTGTAGAGCTTTCCGGTGGGGTGGCGCGGAAGTTCCGGACGGAAGTCGACCGATCGCGGGCACTTCAAGTCGGCGAGCTGCGAACGGCAGAAGGCAATGAGTTCGCGCTCGAGCGCTTTGGCTTCGTCGTCGCTCGCTGGCATGGTGACAGGTTGAACGACGGCCTTGACTTCTTCGCCGAATTCGTCGTTCGGAACACCGAAGACCGCGACGTCGGCGACCTTCGGGTGGTTGATGAGAACGTTCTCGGACTCTTGCGGGTAAATGTTCACGCCACCCGAGATGATCATGAAAGCCTTGCGGTCGGTGAGGAAGAGGAAGCCGTCTTCGGTGAGGTAGCCGACGTCGCCAAGAGTTGACCAGCCTCGGCCCTTCGGGTCGCGCGAGCTTTGCGTCTTTTCTGGATCGTTGTGGTACTCGAACACGGTGCCGCTGTCGAAGTAGACGGTTCCCGATTCGCCGACGGGCACTTCTTCGCCGTTCTCGTCGCAAATGTGCACGATGCCCTGAATCGCCTTGCCGACTGTGCCTGGGTGCGACATCCACATGTCGGAGTTGCAGTAGACGAAGCCATTTCCTTCGGTCCCCGCGTAGTACTCGTGAATGACGGGACCCCACCACTCGATCATCTGTCGCTTCACCTCGACGGGGCACGGTGCCGCCGCATGAATGGCGCATTGAAGCGACGACAGGTCATATCGCTTGCGAACGTTTTCGGGAAGCTTCAGCATGCGCACGAACATCGTTGGCACGAGTTGGCTGTGGGTGATCTTGTGTCGTTCGATAAGTGCTAGGTACTCCTCGGCATCGAAGTGTTCCATCACTACGGTTGTGCCGCCGAGAAAATTGATCGCAAGATTGAAGCGCAACGGGGCCGCGTGATACAGCGGGGCTGGGGAGAGGTAGATCGCATTTTCGGTGACGCCGAACAAGAGTTGCGACAAGTTGGCAACGCCGTTTTGCTGGCCGAGTTCAGTACGCGGAAACGCGCCGAGCACTCCCTTTGGCTTTCCGGTTGTTCCGCTGGAATACAGCATGTCCATGCCGCTGATGCGTTCGGTCAGCGGTGTGGTGGATTGCGCGGCAACGGCGGTTTCGTACGCCTCGAAACCGGGAATCGTGCCGTCGAGCATCAAGCGCAATGCTGCGTTCGGAATACCACCTGCAATCTCGGCGGCCTGGTCGGCCTTGTATTTCGAGGTGATGAACCCCTTGGCACCGCAGTCGTTGACGATGTACGCGAGTTCCTCGGATGTGAGGCGACTGGAACAGGCCGTGTAGATGAGGCCGGCGTAGTGGCAGCCCCAGATGACCTCGAGGTAGCGCGGGTGGTTTTCCATGCAGATGGCGATGTGATCGCCCACCTGCAGACCAGCGGCCCGCAGCAGGTTCGACAGCCGGTTGGCCGCCTCGTCGAGTTGCTTGTAGGTCACGACCTCGCCCGTTGACGCCATGATGTAGGCGGGCTTGTCGGGTGTGGTCTTTGCGTAATCCCCCGGGAACATGACGGGCAAGTTAGTCGGGTTTGGCAGGGTTTGGTGACCCTGCGGTAACTTGACGCTTCATGAGCACCTCAACCCTCGCATCCGAAGAGCAACTCGTCAGTGGTCTCGTCGACGAATTGCTGGCGTCCTGCCCGCCCTCGTCGAACAAGGCGATCGATTTCCTCGGCAAGCAGTTCGATCTTGGCCTCGCTTGGGTGCACTTTCCCAAGGGTCACGGTGGCCTCGGCATCTCGCCACGTCACCAGAAGCTGATCAACGAGCGCCTGAACGCCGCCGGCGCGCCCAGTGCGTACGCACGCAACCCGATCGGCTACGGCATGTGTGGCCCGACAGTCGTCGAGTGGGGCAGTGACGAGCAAAAAACCCGCTACCTACGTCCGCTGTTCACAGGCGAGGAAATTTGGTGCCAGTTGTTCTCCGAGCCGGGTTCGGGTTCCGACTTTGCGGGCCTTTCGGCCAAGGGCGTGAAAGACGGCGACGAATGGATCGCAAACGGTCAGAAGGTGTGGACCACACTCGCGCACCTCTCGCGTTGGGGCTTGCTCGTCGTTCGTACGAACCCCGAGGCCGTGAAGCACGCGGGCCTCACGGCGTTCGTCGTCGACATGCACGCACCGGGTGTCGAGGTGCGTCCGCTGCGTCAGATGACCGGCGAAGCCGAGTTCAACGAGGTGTACTTCACCGACGTGCGCATTCCCGAAAAGGAAATGCTCGGCAAGCCGGGCGACGGATGGCGCGTCAGTCTCACCACACTCATGAACGAGCGCGTCGCCATCGGTGGCGTCGTTCCGCCACGAGGATCGGGCACCATCGCTTCGCTCACCAAGATCTGGGCCACGATGGACGACGCACGCAAGGACGAAGCGACGCGTGATGAACTCATGAAGCTGTGGATCCGCGCCGAAGTGCTGCGCCTCACCAACATTCGCGCCGGCCAGAACCGCAAGATGGGCGTTCCCGGCCCCGAGGGTTCGATCGGCAAGATGGAGTCGGCGAACCTCAACAAGGCGATCTACGAATTCGCGATGAATCTCCTCGGCCCCGAAGGAATGCTCTACGGCAGCTACGAAATGATTCGCCCCGACACGGCGATGGGATTCGAGACGTATCAAAAGGCCTTTCTCCGTAGCCGCGCGAACTCGATCGAGGGCGGCACCACCGAAGTGATGAAGAACATCCTCGGCGAACGCGTACTCGGCCTTCCCGGCGACGCCCGCGTCGACCGCGACGTTCCGTGGAGCCAGGTTCCGAGGAACTGAAAACTGCGGAACTAGCTGGCTGCGCCGAGCAGCACGCCCAAGTACAGCGCTCCGAGCGAGGCGACAAGTCCGATTGCGCCTCCGAGCGCGAGCACAAGCTTGCTCTTGGTGTTCGCATGCGCAGCCGCGGCGAATCCCGCCAGCATGACAACGACGATTTTCAAGCCCAATGTGACGTGATAGCTCGAGTCCATGGCCGTGACATCGACGCTGAGCAGGTTCCACATGCCGGTGACGACGGTGACACCGAAAGCCGGCCACGCAATGCGACCGAAGGCGTTGGCGATCGGTTTCAGAGCCTCGGGGTTCGACTTGCGCACCGACGGTACGAGCCCACCGAGGACGATTTGGCCTCCCACCCACACCGATGCGGCGAGGATGTGGAGAAAAATACGCAGCGAGTCGAGAGTGGGGCTGATCATGTCGGTTCCTTCATTGATTGAGAGCGTGAAGCACGGTACTGGCCGCGATGTTGTGATCGTTGCCTGCTGCGCGACGTGATTCGGGAACCGCGAGCATTGAGTAACAGGCGTTCAGGGTTGCCGACTGCAGATCGCGGATGTTGCGCGGCGGGGGAAAGTACTCGTCTTCCTCGGTGACGCGGATTTCTTCGACGCCGTTACGTGGTGCGAGTGCGGCGAGTACTTCGTCGACGAGTTCCTCGGGTGCCGATGCGCCAGCGGTGACGCCCACGGTGCCGGCGAGGTTGTTCGGAAGTTCTGCGGCGCTGTTGATGCGGTGGACGTTCGAGCAACCCGATTCGATGGCGAGGCGTTCGAGTGCGCGGGTGTTGGAAGAGTTGGATGAGCCGATGACGATGATCGCGTCGCAGCGGCCCGCCAATTCCGTGAGGGCGCTCTGTCGGTTGGTGGTGGCAAAGCAGAGGTCGCTGCGTCCCGGCGACCACACGTCGGGGAAGCGTTCACGTACGCGCACGGCGACTCCGGACCAGTCGCGGTGCGACAGGGTGGTTTGGGCAAGAAGCGCAACCGGTTCGTCGAACACGGGAAGCGCATCCACATCGGCAATGGTCTCGACGCGCGTGATGGCATCGGGTGCGACGGCCATCGTGCCGACGGCCTCTTCGTGGCCTTCGTGGCCCACGTACACGATGCGGAATCCCTTGCCGGCGCGCACCTTCACTTCGTGGTGCACCTTGGTGACGAGGGGGCACACAGAGTCGACGACGTAACTGCCGCGCCTGCGTGCCTCGGCAACGACCGCGGGGGGAGACCCGTGCGCCGACAACATGATGGGTCGACCTTCGGGAACTTCGGCCAAGTTGTCGACGAAGATGACGCCCTGTTCCTTGAAGCGATTCACCACGATCTGGTTGTGGACGATCTCGTGGTAGCAGTAGATGGGCGCGTCGAAAGTGCGTACGAGCCACGACAGGGCCTTGATGGCCATTTCAACGCCGGCGCAGAAGCCGCGGGGTGCGGCGAGCAGCACCTTGTCGACTTGTGTTGAACGATCGTTGTTTGCCTGCGACACCGCTTTCCACGCTAGTTGTCGGTGCCACCGTTAGCCTGAACGTGTGTCGGATTCGGTCGATCTCAGCGCCCGAATCACCGAGGTGATCGAAGGTTCCCCGGCTGATGCAGCCGGCGTTCGTGTTGGCGACGTAGTTGCCATGGTCAACGACCGCCCCATTCGCGACATCATCGAATGGCACCATGCCGTCGACGAGGCAAACGTGACTCTGCGGCTCGACCGTGGCGGACTGATGGTCGACATCGACATCGAGAAGGCCGCTGGCCAGACACTCGGGGTATCGATCGCCAGTGCGGTTTTTGATCGCGTTCAAACCTGCGACAACCACTGTTCTTTCTGCTTCATCTATCAGTTGCCCAAGGATCTACGTCGCAGTCTGTACCTGAAGGACGATGACTATCGACTCAGCTTTCTCTTCGGAAACTTCACGACCCTGACCCGCTTCACCGAGATGGACCTCGAGCGAGTGGTCGACCAGGCGCTGTCGCCGTTGCACGTCAGCATTCACGACACCGATCCGTGGGGTCGTGCCGACATGTTGCGCAACGAGCGCGGAGCAATGAGTCTTCGCTGGTTGCGAGCGTTGCTCGACCACAACGTCACCGTGCGCGGGCAAATCGTGTTGTGTCCCGGCTTGAACGACGGCGATGTGCTTCAGCGCACATTGGCGGGCGTCATCGACCGCTTTCCCGAACTCGAAGCCGTTGCAGTCGTGCCCCTTGGCCTTAGTCGATTCAATCCCGAATCTCACCTTCGTGTGCACACCGCCGACGAAGCCGCGCGAACAATCGACATCATCGAACGTTGGCGTGTCGTGGCTCGTGAAGTCGTCGGCCACCCGATGTTCTGGGCCTCTGATGAGTTGTACCTGCGCAGTGGTCGACCGATGCCCGAAGCGGCAGAGTACGGCGACTATCCGATGTACGAAGATGGTGTCGGCATCGCCCGCTGTTTCAGTGAAGAGTTCCTCGGTAGGCGCGAGTCTCCGTTGGGGCCGACGTCAGGCTTCTTCGCCTCGGTCGATGGTGCGAGTCCCGGTGGTTACCGTGCCGAGCGCATGCCCGCGAACCCGGCGGGGGACACTGGCCTTCGTCCGGTCAAAGTTTCACTCTCACCACGTCGTGTCGAAGTCGGCGCGTTGAGCATCGGCGTTCTCACCGGCGAATACGCCGCACCGCTGATCGATCGTCTCGTTGCTGATGCCGGGTTCGGGCGCGTGAAGGTGATTCCGGTACGTAACGACTTCTTCGGGGGCAACACGGCGGTAGCCGGATTGATGGTGGGATCCGATCTGCGTCGTGAAATCGAAGCCAATACCGATGTCGAGCTGTTTTTGCTTCCGGACGTGTGTCTTTCAGAGGGTCGGTTCCTCGATGGTGTGACGCTCGACGAACTTCCGGGTCGAATCGAAGTCGTTCCCACCGATGGGGTGGCGTTGCACCGTATCCTCGAACGGTCCCTATGAAGCCCCATGTCGTCATCGTTGGCCGTCCGAACGTCGGTAAGAGCACGTTGTTCAACCGGTTCGTCGGCGGGCAGGTGGCCATCGTCGAAGACCGGCCGGGTGTCACCCGCGACCGCAACACCCACGACGCGGAATGGCTGGGGCGTGAATTCACGGTGACCGACACGGGCGGTTGGATGCCCGGTGGTACGGAACTCGAGGAAAAGGTCTCGCGCCAGGTTGAGCAGGCCGTGAAATCGGCTGATCTGGTTCTCTTCGTCGTCGATGCTTCGATCGGCGCAACCGACGACGATGAACGTATCGGCGGATGGCTGCGCCGTACCGGACGACCAGTGCTCGTGATCGCCAACAAAGCCGACAACGACCGTCGTGAAACCGACAGGTGGTCGTTCCTCTCGCTCGGATTGGGCGAGCCCTACCCGGTCTCCGCACTGCACGGGCGCCGCGCAGGCGACCTCCTGGACGTCATCGTTTCCGAACTTGGAATCGACGCCCCGACCAACGAGGACGAGACAACCGAAGAAGCGGTCGACACCACAACGGAACGCGACGCTCTCGAAGGCGTGCCCCGTATTGCCATCGTCGGTCGACCGAATGTCGGCAAGAGCACATTGTTCAACCGCCTGTGCGGCGAAGAGCGCAGTGTGGTGCACGACATGGCGGGCACCACGCGCGACGCCGTCGACACATTGATCGAAAGCGACGAGGGGCGCATCCTTCTGGTCGACACGGCCGGTATGCGTCGGCGGTCGAAGATCGATGATTCCGCCGAGTATTACTCGCTCGTTCGCGCGCTCCGCGCCGTCGACGAAGCCGATGTTGCGCTGCTCGTCATCGATGCAACACAAGGAATCACCAGCCAGGACCAGCGTCTCGCGGAACGAATCGATGCGGCCGGAAGCCCTCTGATCGTTGTTCTGAACAAGTGGGATCTTCTCGAAACCGAACAACGCGAAGAAGTCACGGTTGAACTGGGACGCAAGCTGTACTTCATCGGTGACGCCCCGGTGCTTCGCATCTCGGCACTCTCGGGCAAGGGCGTTCACCGCCTCATGCCGATTCTTCAAGAGTCGATCGAGCAGTACCACCGTCGCGTTCCCACCCGTGACGTCAACCGTGTTCTCGCCGAGGCGCAACAGCGCCAGCCTGCCGCTGCCGGTGCACGTGTCCTCTACGCGCTGCAAGGTGCATCTGACCCGCCAACGTTCACGCTGTTCGTCAATCGCGAGCTTCCTCCGGCATACCTGCGTTACCTCGAGCGTTCGATTCGTGAGGCATTTAAGTTTGGCTCGACCCCCATCAAACTGCGTGTTCGTCGTAGGGCTGAGTAGTCATGCCCTGGTGTGAGGAATGTGCGAAGTACTTCGCGCCCAGTGCGATGACTGATGAAGGAGCCTGTCCGAAGTGCGGTCGCGTCGCGCAGCTTCCAGACGCCCACGGGCGTATCACGGCAAAGAACCTCGATCTGAAGGCACTCGCGCGTGGTGACGGAGAAGAAGGCGACGAAAAGGCACCGTGGCACTTCAAACTTCTCCTCGGCGCCCTTGTTGTGTATCTCTCTTGGAGGGTTGTCGACCTCTTCAGGTAGCCTGCAGGCGATACGGGCTGTGGCGCAGCTTGGTTAGCGCGCTTGTCTGGGGGACAAGAGG
>CAYFLC010000007.1:20258-25809 GCA_964343885.1 uncultured Bifidobacterium sp. | reverse complement strand
CCTCCACACCACCCGCCGACCTGCTCGCCGCCGGCGCCATCGCGGTCAAGTGCGACGTCACGTCCTCCGAATCCGTCGACGCAGCCTTCAAAGAAATCGAAACCCAATTGGGGAACGTCGAAGTTCTCGTTTCGAATGCCGGCATCACCAAGGACGGTCTCTTCGTTCGAATGAGCGAAGGTGATTTCACTTCAGTGATCGATGCCAACCTCACGGCCGCGTACCGCGTCTGCAAGCGTGCGTCGCAAACAATGTTGCGTGCGCGCTCGGGACGAATCGTGCTGATGTCATCCGTCGTGGGCCTTCTCGGCTCGGCCGGCCAAACAAACTACGCGGCGTCGAAAGCCGGCCTCGTGGGTCTTGCCCGCTCGCTGGCGCGCGAACTGGGTTCGCGCAGCATCACGGTGAACGTCGTGGCACCCGGACCCGTCGCAACCGATATGACCGCAACTCTCGGCGAGAAACGGCTCGAAGAACTCATGGCAGCCGTTCCTCTGGCTCGCATGGCAGCGCCCGAAGAAATCGCGGGGGTCGTCGCGTTTCTCGCGTCACCCGATGCGGCGTACATCACGGGGGCCGTCATTCCCGTCGACGGCGGACTCGGCATGGGCCACTGAAACCCTGTGCCGGCTACCGAACGTGACAGAATAAAAGCGACAAAAAGGAGTTCTCATGAGCGATGACCTGTTCGCCCGTTTCACCAAGTGTGCCGTCGACGTTCTCGGAGTCGACGCATCCCAGGTCACAAAGGACGCCAAGTTCGGTGACGATCTCGATGCCGACAGCCTCGATCTCGTCGAGCTCGTCATGGCCCTCGAAGAGGAATTCGATGTCGAGGTTCCCGAAGAAGAACTGAAGGACATCCAGACCATCGGCCAGGCCTTCGACCTGGTGGTCTCGAAACTCTGATGCGCAATCCGTTCGCCAACGGCGGACCACATCGTGTCGCCATCACCGGCCTCGGCGTCGTGGCTCCGTGTGGTCTTGGGCGCGACGCGTTCTGGAATGGGCTCCTTGGGCCCGGTATCACCGGTGCGAAGTCGAACGAAATTGCCGACTGGGACCCGTCGCCGTACTTCGACAATCCAAAGGAAGCACGTCGCGCCGACCGTGTCGAGCAGTTCGCTCTTGCGGCAGCAGCCGAGGCCTTCGCCCAGGCCGGCGCGATCACTGCCGACAAGAGTCGATTTGGCACCATCTTCGCTACGGGCGTGGGTGGTTTGCACACTCTCGAAGAACAGGTGGGTGTGCTCCTTGAAAAAGGAGCCCGACGCGTGTCGCCGTTCCTGGTGCCCATGATGATGGCCAACGCATCGGGGGCGGCGATTTCGATGCGCTACGGCCTGCAGGGCCCGAACGAGACGATCTGCACAGCCTGTGCCGCCTCGACGCATGCAATCGGATACGCCGCGCGCCTCGTGGCCTATGGCATCTGCGATGCCGTCGCGACCGGCGGATCGGAAGCCGCAGCGACTCCGACGTCGCTCGCCGGCTTCGGCAACATGACCGCATTGTCATCGTCGGGATCAAGCAAGCCCTTCGACGCCACACGAGATGGATTTGTGATGGGCGAAGGTGCCGCAGTTCTCATTCTGGAACGATGGGACTTGGCGGTCGCGCGTGGGGCACACATCCTCGGCGAAATCCTCGGTGCTGCCAGCAACGCCGACGCGCACCACATCACCGCACCCGCACCGGGAGGCACCGGCGCGCAGGCCTGCATGCGACTCGCACTCGACGACGCCGGTCTGTCTCCGGCCGACATCGTGCACATCAACGCCCATGGCACATCGACTCCACTGAACGATGCCGCCGAAGCCGCGGCGATGGCCGTCGTTTTCGGCGCGACACGACCGGCCGTCACCTCTACGAAGGGCGTCACCGGTCATGCACTCGGAGCCGCAGGTGCTCTCGAGGCAGCCGCCGTGTTGCTGTCGTTCGCGAACAAGTTGATTCCGCCGACCGCCGGCACGACCGCCCTCGACCCCGATCTCGACATCGATCTCGTCATCGGATCACCACGTCCGTGGACTCCGGGGCCGACGATGTCGAACAACTTCGGTTTTGGCGGCCACAACGGATCGATCATCATCTCGCCGGCTTCGTAGACGTAGACGTCAGCCACGGCTCAGCCGCCAGCGACAACCGATTCCCTGTTCAGCGGGAGCCAGCGGCATCTGCGCATAGTGCGGGTCGTCTGCTCGTACGAACTCGCCGACAAACGTGAAGTTGAGTTTCTCGGGAATCCGTCTCGATGCAGAATTGGTCAAATCGTGCACGATTTCGATCGCCTCGACTTCAGGTATTTCGAATCCAATTTCGAGCATCACCCGGGCGCCCAACGTGGCTATGCCCCGCCCCACGTGCTCGGCGTGCACCCAGTAGCCGATCTCCAACGTGCCGGGGCCGGAACGGACGTGCAAGCCAGTGCTTCCCACGAGCGCATCATTCGCGAAGATGCCGTACATAAAGGCCGTCTTCGTCTCCCACTCGTTCGACCATTCATCGATCAGTGCTCGCCGTTGCTCGACGTTCTGCGGTTCGAAAGCAATCCAGGGCATCCACGGTCGGAGGTGTTCGATGCTCGCCGAAACAGCGTCGACCATTGCGGCAGCATCGCTGGGCGTATATCGGCGCACGACGAACCCACCGACGTCGATGCGCTCGCGTGGATACCCGCCGAGCCAACTGTGCCCCGTCCTCAATCGGGCATCCGACTACGCATCGACCAAAACGAACATGAGATCGCACTCGCAAGCCACCTCGCCGTTCAAGAACGCGCGACCCGAACCCTTGCCCGCACGCGATGACATGCGGCCGAGCGTCACCTCGAGGGTCAGCGTGTCGCCGGGTCCGACCTGACGCCGGAACCGGGCCCCATCGAGCCCGCCAAACAACGGCAGTTTGCCCTTCATGTCAGGATTGCTCAACACGACGTATGCCCCAACCTGCGCGATTGCTTCGCACATGAGGACACCCGGAAGTGTCGGTCGTCCCGGAAAGTGACCAGTGAAGAACCACTCTTCGCCGGTGAGATGCCAAGTTCCCGAAGCGGTTGTCTTGCCATCTGTCGTAGTGATCTCGTCTACGAAGAGGAAGGGAGGACGGTGTGGCAGGACCTCGTCGGGACGCAGAAACGCCACGGGTTACTTCCCCAGGGCTTTCAGCAGATTCGCCGGGGTGTCTTTTGGCGAGATCTTGTACCAGGCCTCAAGAATCGTGCCATCGGGGCCGATGAGGAACGCCGAGCGCTCGATGCCCATGTACTCGCGACCGTACATGCTCTTCTTCTTCCACACTTTGTATGCCTTGGCGACCTTCTGTTCGGTGTCTGCGAGCAACGTGAAGCCCAATTCGTATTTGTCGTCGAACTTCTTCTGCTTTTCGGGCTTGTCGGGGCTGACGCCGATGATGACCGTGCGACCGATCTGGTCCTTGATGTCGCGCAATCCACACGACTGTGCGGTGCACCCCGGTGTGTCGGCCTTCGGATAGAAGTACACGAGAACCTTCTTCTTCAGGTACTTGTCGAGCGAAACGGGCTTGCCGTTTTGGTCGAGAAGTTCGATGACCGGCGCTTTGTCTCCTGCCTTCAGCATGATGCCAAAACTAGTGGGCGCGAGTCAGCGTGTGTGCGTTGCTCAACCAATTGCGGCGCGTACTTCGGAGATGTAGTCGCCCACCGCCTCGGGACCCGACTCCATCAGTCGACGCACGACCGACGCTCCTTGAATCACACCATCGGCCACCTTGCAGGCTTCGCGTGCCTGCTCGGCGTTCGACACACCCACTCCGATGAGCACCGGCTTGTCGGTCACAGCCTTCACACGTCGCGCGATGTCGGTAGCGGTGTTGGCAAGTGCAGCACGTTCCCCGGTGATACCGAGAAGGCCGACCGCGTACACGAAACCCCGCGCACGGGCGGCGATCAACGGAAGTCGAGCGTCGGGCGCAGTTGGCGCTGCGAGCATGACCGTTTCGACGCCAGCAGTATCGGCTGCTTCGCACCATGGTCCCGCCTCTTCGAGAGGAAGATCCGGAACGATCGCACCCGACACCCCATTGTCTTTGCACATCGCAGCAAATCGTTCGTGACCAGCACGGAAAACAGTGTTGTAGTAGAGCATCACCACAATCGGCACCTGCACGTCGAGACTCGGAATCTCGCTGAGGATGCCCTGCGGTGTCGCGCCCGCTTCGAGTGCTCGCTGCGACGCTTCCTGAATCACCGGGCCGTCCATCACCGGATCGGAAAATGGAATACCCACTTCGACCGCATCGGCGCCGGCGGCGACGGCGGCGCGAATCGCTTCTTTCCAGTTGGCGAGTCCGCCGGTGACGTAGGGAACGAGCAGTTTGCGACCCTCGCTTCGTTCGGCGCGGAGGTGCGCCTCGAGACCCGTCACGAAAGGATGTCCATCATCTGTGCCACGTCTTTGTCGCCCCGACCGGACAGATTCATGAGAACCGTCTTGCCTCGTAGCGAGGGGGACTCGCGAACGATCCACGCCAGTGCGTGCGCACATTCGAGTGCGGGAATGATGCCTTCCGACTTGGCCAACAAACTGAAAGCGGAAATCACCTCGTCGTCGGTGACCGCGGGATACTCCGCACGGCCGATCTCGGCGAGATAGGAATGTTCGGGTCCGACACCGGGGTAATCGAGACCCGCGCTGATGGAATGAGCCTCTTGCACCTGGCCGTACTCATCTTGCATGAGGTAACTCTTCATCCCATGCACGACACCGGGTACTCCCCGACCGACAGCAGCGCCTCCGGCCGGCTCAACACCGATCAAACGCGCCGAAGTATCGACGAAACCGGAGAAGATGCCGATGGCATTCGACCCACCCCCGACGCACGCCACAACCGCGTCGGGATCAGCACCGGTGAGTTCGCGAACCTGCCCACGCGCTTCGTCTCCGATGACGCGATGGAACTGCCGCACCATCCAGGGGTACGGGTGCGGACCCATGACAGATCCCAGGCAGTAGTGGGTGGTCTCGACCGTCGCCACCCAGTCACGCATGGCTTCGTTCACGGCGTCCTTCAGGGTTCTGCTGCCCGACTGGGCAGCTTCGACCTCAGCCCCGAGCAGGCGCATACGGAACACGTTGAGGGCCTGCCGTTCCATGTCGACGGCTCCCATGTAGACCTTGCATTCGAGACCGAGCAGTGCAGCGGCAGTCGCCGACGCAACGCCGTGCTGGCCCGCGCCCGTTTCGGCGACGATGCGCTTCTTGCCCATGCGCTTTGCCAACAGGGCCTGGCCGAGCACGTTGTTGATCTTGTGTGAACCGGTGTGGTTGAGGTCTTCACGCTTCAACAACAAACGAATCCCGAGGTCACGACCGAGGTTGTGACATTCGGTGAGGATCGACGGTCGACCCGCATACGTATGCAGAAGGTGGTCGAGCTCGGCACGAAAGGCCGTGTCGGCCCACGCTTCACGGAATGCCGCTTCGAGTTCCTGGCACGCAGGCACGAGCGTCTCGGGAACGAATCGACCGCCGAACTGACCGAAACGACCGGACTCCGCGGGGTCAAGCAT
>CAYFLC010000007.1:0-20248 GCA_964343885.1 uncultured Bifidobacterium sp. | reverse complement strand
ATCACACTCATCGACGTCAGTCTCGCAGGCGAAACTTCCCGCTACCCAGTCGTTTGTCGGAAATGATCGTCAACGCAAACGAAAAAGTGTCACAGGTCGTCGGCCCAGTCGTAGGGCATCTCGTCGGGGCCCAGGTAAGGGGTCGGGGCCGCGGCTCTGGCCGTCGCCACGAAGGTGCGCATCAGCCGAGCATCTTTCTTGCCGGGCGCCGACTCGACGCCACTCGACACGTCGACACCCCACGGGCGCACCTGGGCGATCGCCGATGCAACGTTTTCCGCGTTCAACCCGCCCGCAAGGATGATCTTTGGTCCGATCGCAACATCACCCGCAAGACTCCAGTCGAAGACTTCTCCCGAGCCCGGCGCCGGCGCGTCGAGCAACACCAAACCCGTGCCGAATTGGTCGGCCCGCCGTGCATCAACCGAACCTGCAACCACTGCCTTGATGACGAACCGCACCTGCGAGGCAACCTCGGCCACGTCGGACGCCGACTCGTGGCCGTGAAGTTGAGCCGCCTTGAGGCCAGCCTCGTGCACCATGTCGATCACCCGCCTGGGGTGCTCGTCACGGAAAACCCCCACGGTGAGAATCTCGGGTGGCAATCGACGCGTGATGTCATAGACCCTCTTCACCGCGATTTGTCGTGGCGAGGGAGCAAACACGAATCCGACGGCGTCGGCACCCATGGCAACCGCCAAGAGAGCATCGTCCTCGGTGGTGATGCCGCAAATCTTGATGAACACCGCAACCGACGGTACTACGCAACGCGCAGCGAACGGAGGGATGTCGCGATGTCAGCGGACGTAACGAGCGATTCGCCGACCAGAACCGCGTCGTAGCCCACCGCACGAAGGCTTTGCGCATCGACGCGGTCGCGGACACCGGACTCGGCGACCCGCACGGCGGAATCGGGAATGATCCCAGCCATTCGGACGGCCCGATCATGATCGACCTTGAAGGTCACGAGGTCACGCTGATTGACGCCGATGAGTGACGCCTTCGCCTGAAGGGCCGCCTCGAGTTCATCTTCGTCGTGAATCTCGACCAGCACATCGAGACCGATCGACAGCGCCAGTTCGTGCAGCTCGGACAGTTCGCTGGAGTCCAAGGCCGCCGCGATGAGAAGTACACAATCAGCGCCCATGATGCGCGCGTCGCACACGTCGCGCGGAGAGACCGTGAAGTCCTTGCGCAACACCGGCAGCGCACACGCCGCGCGAGCATCGCGCAGGTCGGCGAGGGATCCACCGAAATGAGGCTCGTCGGTGAGCACCGACAGGCACGTTGCGCCCGCCGATTCATATGTTCTGGCGATCAACCCTGGATCGAGGTCGATGTTCAGATTTCCCTTCGACGGAGAACGCCGCTTCACTTCGGCGATAACTGCCAACCGGGCCGAAGATTCCGCACGGAGAGCCCGCTCGAAACCACGCGCAACCGTTGTGTCGCGCGCCTCGCTGATCAACGTCTCGAGTGTGCGCCTGTCGAGTGCAGCCCGCTGACGATGATGTTCGACGATCTTGTCGAGATACGTTGCCAATGGGAAGCTCGGGCTCAGGCGCCTTTGCCGCCAAGAGGCTTCACGAAAATCAGTTCGGGACGTCCACCCATGAACGGCGCCAAAGACGGTCCCCAGTCCTTGAACCACTGAGAACCCATGTGAGCATTCAGCGCGTCCTGGTCGGTGTACATCTCCCACATCCACAGAACGTTCTCGTCGGTGAGATCTTCGTTCAAGATGTAGTGCAGTGTGCCGGGCTCACCCTCGACGAATTTCTGTGCATCGTTCAGCGCCTTCGCGAGGTCGGCACGCTTGCCGGGAGCCGACGTGATCTTTGCGACGACAGCGACGCGGTTTTCCATGCTCATAATTTCCCCCGATGTTGGTGATACTGAAAAGAGATTGACCGTCAGAACCCTAGTCGCTTGAACAATTCGACCCCGAGGTCGTCGAGCGACACCCGCACCTGCTCGGTGGTGTCGCGCTCTCGCACCGTGACGCAGTTGTCCTCGAGCGAATCGAAATCGACGGTGACACAGAGCGGTGTTCCGATTTCGTCCTGGCGGCGGTAACGCCGGCCAATTGCCTGGGTTTCGTCGTAGTCGACCATGTAGCGGCCCGACAATTCGGAAAAAATCCGCTTCGCGAGGGGCGTGAGGGTGTCTTTCTTGGAAAGGGGCAGCACGGCCACTTTGTACGGAGCAAGACGCGGATGCAGACGGAGAACGGTGCGGGGCTCGTCGTTGACCACGTCTTCGTCGTACGCAGCCAAAAGAAAAGCGGCCATGGTTCGGTTGGCACCCGCAGCCGGTTCGACGACATACGGCACGTAACGCTCGTTCGTAGCCTGGTCGAAGTAGTCGAGCTTCTGTCCCGAATGGTTCGCGTGCTGCGTGAGGTCGTAGTCGGTGCGCTGGGCGATTCCCTCGAGCTCGCCCCATCCCCACGGGAAGAGAAACTCGACGTCGGCCGTGCCGGCGGAGTAGTGCGACAACTCATCGGCGTCGTGACTTCGGATGCGCAGCATGTCGCGGGGGATGCCAAGGTCGATATACCAATTGAGGCGCTCGTTGCACCAGTACTCGTACCATTTGCCGCCCTCTTCCGGTGGCACGAAGAATTCGAGTTCCATCTGTTCGAACTCGCGAGTACGAAAGATGAAGTTGCCCGGCGTGATTTCGTTTCGGAAACTCTTTCCGACCTGGGCGATACCGAACGGCGGCTTCTTGCGGCTCGTCTGAAGAACGTTGTTGAAATTGACGAACATTCCCTGTGCGGTTTCCGGCCGCATGTACACCTCGGCACCTGAGCCCTCGACCGGGCCGGCAAAAGTCTTGAACATCAGGTTGAAGGCTCGGGCAGTCGTGAATTCGCACCCCTTCTGGCCCTGCGGGCAATCGCGCGTTTCCAGGTGGTCTTCGCGGAAGCGCCGTTTGCAAACGGTGCAGTCGACCAATGGGTCACTGAAATTCGCCAGGTGTCCGCTTGCCTCGTACATCTGCGGCGGACCGAGAATTGCGGCATCGATCAGAACCACGTCATCGCGCATCTGAACCATCGTGCGGAGCCATGCATCCTTGACATTGCGCAGCATCAACGACCCCAACGGGCCATAGTCGTAGGACGACCGGAACCCGCCGTAGATCTCGGCGCTCGGGTACACGAACCCACGGCGCTTGGCGAGGTTGACGATCTGTTCGAGGTCTTTTGCTGGCATAAGGAATACAGAGGCTAGTCGTGGCGCTCGAACATCCCCACTGACTTCAAGCGCCGCTCGCAATGAATCTCGACCATACGCGTGGCGATCTGTGTGACTTCGTGTGTGCCGGGAGACTCGGCTTCCGCGAGAGCCGACACCAACCGACCGCCAAGCACGCGTCTCATGAGATCGAGCGCACCGGCCGACAAACCCGGCCCCGAGCGGCAGTTGCGACACTGAACTCCACCCACGAGAGGATCGAAGGCAACGAGTTCATCCGCCTCTCCGCAGTTCACGCACTCGTCGAGCTGCGGAGCGAGGCCTTCGGCTCCCAACAATTTGAGGAAGAATGCCGCAACGATGAGCGGCGAGGAATCGTCGGACAAGCTCGTCAATGCGCCGGTGAGCATGTTGTAGATGTGAGGCACCGGTTCACGGTCGATCGTCAATTGGTCGACGGCCTCGAGCATGGCGATTCCCTGAGTCATTTTGTCGAGGCTGGATCGCAAACCGGATCCTGTTGCGATCGTTTCAACCTGCGAGACAACATCGAGTTGACGCCCTTTGTTCAACAACACCGACACGCGGCTCAGCGGTTCGAGACGTGAGCCGAGGCGCGAACGCGTCTTGCGAACGCCCTTTGCGACTGCTCTGACTTTTCCGTGCTCGGCTGTCAGCAACACGACGATCCGGTCGGATTCTCCCAATTTGTACGTCCGCAGAACGACTGCATCGTCACGATAGGCGTTCATGCGTCGATGCCCCCGAAGCGTCGATTGCGTCTACGGAAATCATCGACAGCCATTTGTACGTGTTCGCTTGACACATCGCCCCACGGAATGTCGAGGAACACCAATTCGCTGTAGGCCATCTCCCATACGAGAGAAGTCGGGAGCGTGTCGGGTGGCCCGAGGATCACGACGAGGTCAGGTTCGACGTCGGCAGGCGCCAGCAAAGCCCGCGCAAGGGCCCCCTCTGACGTGGTGGCATGCACGCCGACCATCATCTCGTCACGATGCAGTCGCTCGACGACTTCGGCGAATCTCACTCGACCGTCGGGTTCGGGACGCACGATCACTTGAACGCGGCCACGTTGGTGACGCAACGCTTTTTCCAGCGAACGGGTCAACTCGTCCGACGCACTTCCGCTGCCCTTCACTGGAACAAGGGTGAGCCAACGAACTCCCTCGGGCTCGACCGCATCGACGAGATCGGAGATTCGTCGGTTCCATTCGGATGCGCCGTACTCACTCCATTCCTCGAGACTTCCCCCGGCAACGACGACGTGAGCGAGGGGATCATCGGACACCGCTGGGTTGGCCAGAGCACGACGCAATCGAATTTTCACGCGCTCTTTCAGCCGATTGATCACCCCTCGATACTGCCACGCACGCACCCGCGGCGGTCGTGACCCGATCGGTAGTCTGTGCGACGTGCCCGAAGGCCCACACCCACGACCGCTGCACGTTGCCTGCATCATGGACGGCAACGGACGCTGGGCGAGGCGACGGGGACTCCCCCGCACCGCCGGGCACACGGCGGGCGAGGAAGCACTCGCCGCGGTCACTCGCGCAGCAGTGAGCCGCAACATCGGCTGGCTCACCGTCTTCGGTTTCAGCACCGAAAACTGGATCCGCCCTCGCACCGAAGTTCGACACATCCTGTCGATGCACAAGCGACTTTTCGGACGTCTCGACGAACTCAACGAGAACAACGTGCGCGTGAACTGGATTGGACGTCGATTCGACGAACCGGGCAGTCGCACACCGGCCTTCGTTCAGCGCGCCATCAGGCGAGCAATCGAAGACACGGCCAACAACACCGGAATGGTTCTCACTGTCGCGTTCGACTACGGCAGTCGCGCCGAACTCACTCGCGCTGCGCAATTGGCCTCGACTGCAGCCGGTCGGGCGCGCCACGTGCAGGTGAGCGACATCACACAGAATCTTTACGACCCATCGCTTCCCCACGTCGACCTCCTCATACGCACGTCCGGCGAGAGCCGAATCTCCAACTTCCTTTTGTGGCAGATCAACGGAGCAAAGATCCACTTCACCGAACGCACGTGGCCCGACATGGATGCCACGGAGTTGGATCGCGCGCTGGCCGTGGTCGGACCGTCAACGTGACGCACACACACGAGTGATGGACGAAGCCCCAAGCCATCACTTGATCGGACGCCATGTGCCGAAGAACGAAGTTCTTCAGGCACTTCACGACGTCACCGCAGGCTTGGCCGATCCGGAGGATCGCCCCGGTCAGGTCGAGATGGCTCTCGCAGTGGCACGAGCCATCAACGACGACGGCCGCGTCATCGTCCAGGCCGGCACGGGCACCGGCAAGACGATCGCCTACCTGATTCCGGCGATCCTGTCGGGCAAACGCACGGTTGTGTCAACCGCGACGAAGACCCTCCAGGATCAATTGGCGATTTCAGATTTGCCATTACTCGAGGCAATGCTGCCCCAACCCTTCACGTGGTCGATCCTCAAGGGTCGCAGCAACTACGTCTGCATGCAGCGCGTGAGCGAGGTGTCGAACAATGCGCAATTGGAACTCGACGATCTCGGCGAATCGACACAGCGAGAAGTGAAACGCCTCGTCGACTGGGCACTGCGCACAAAGGTCGGCGATCTCGCAGAACTTGATTGGCAGCCGATGCCGCGGGCTTGGCAGGCGGTCTCGGTCGGGAGCGACGAATGCCCCGGCGCTGCTCGTTGCGACTCCGGCAACGACTGCTTCGCGGAGCGGGCACGTATTCGTGCGGCTGTTTCCGATGTCGTTGTCGTCAACACACATCTCTACGGAATGCACGTGGCAGCTGCGGGCGGGATTCTCCCCGAGCACGATGTGGTGATCTTCGACGAAGCCCACCAGCTGGAAGACACGCTCACATCCACCGTCGGGGTCTCCATCGCCGAGTCCCGAACGAATTCACTCGGGGCCGCCGTCTCAAAGGTGATCGAGGATCCCGCCCTGATCGAGAAGATACACGGCACCGGAAAGGTGCTGACTTCTGCAATCGCGCCATTCCCCGAGGAACGCCTTTCATTTCCGCTACCGGATCCAATCATCGAGGCCCTGACGAATATTCGACTTGTTGTCAACGATGCTCTCGATGCGCTCCGCGCAATCGACAGTTCCGTCGAGTCGGTGAAGCAGAAGACCTTCCGCGCCCAGACTCTTGCCACCCGCCTCGCCGAGAACATCGACGCGACGTTCCGAGCCGACACGAGTTTCGTGCCGTTCGTCACGGGACCGCCCGACCGGCCATCGCTGGTGGTGGCACCTTTGATGGTTGGCCCCGTACTTGCCGAACATGCGTGGCCCGAACATGCCGTTGTCCTGACAAGCGCGACGATTCCGCTCTCGCTCCCCGAGCGTGTCGGGCTTGTCGATTCGGTCGACATGATCGACGTCGGTAGCCCGTTCGATTACGAAAATCAAGCCTTGCTGTATTGCGCGACTGCGCTGCCCGACCCCAACGCACAACGCGACGACGCCGTTCATTCGGAAATGGCGGATCTCATCTCTGCGGCGGGTGGCCGGACCCTCGCATTGTTCACCAGCCGTCGTGCGATGCAGGTCGCGGTCGACGCACTTCGATCGAAGTTGCCGTATCGCATTCTCTGCCAAGACGAAAATCAACGCCAGACTCTCCTGCGCGAATTCCTGCTCGACGAAACGAGCTGTTTGTTCGCCACTGCAGGCTTTTTCGAAGGTGTCGACATTCCCGGACGATCGCTCTCGCTCGTCATCATCGACAGGATTCCGTTCCCGCACCGCGCCAACCCGCTACTCGCGGCTCGACGCGACATGTACGGCCAACGGGGTTTCACCGAAGTCGACTTGCCCCGAGCAATCACCGCGCTGGCGCAAGCCACCGGGCGCCTCATTCGGTCTCGCAACGACCGGGGTGTCGTTGCCGTGCTCGACCCTCGCTTGGCAACGAAGGGCTACAGGTGGACGATCATCAACGCGCTGCCACCGATGCGCCGCACAAAGGACAAATCGGAAGTACTCGATTTTCTACGGACGACCGTCGCGAAATAACGACCAGCCTCGCCGCGTGTCATCACGATGACATCAACCGATAACCCGTGCCGCGCGCCGTCACGATGATCTTCGGATCTTCGGGCTGATCTTCGATCTTCACACGAAGGCGCCGAATGTGGGCGTCGACGAGACGACTGTCACCGAGATATTCGTATCCCCAGACCCGCTCGAGCAACTGGTCACGCGAGAGGATCTGCCCAGCATGGTCTGCGAATTCGCAGAGAAGCCGATACTCGGTACGAGTGAGCGGCAACTCTCGACCACCCTTCAGAACGATTCCGAGATCGCGACGAATTTCGAGATCGGCAACCTTGTCGAGCCGAGAGATGAGGGGAATCGGACCGGTGTTTTCGTGCAACTGCACTCGGCGTAGGGCTGCCCTGATACGGGCTGCAAGTTCTTTCGGAACGACCGGTTTGGTGACGTAATCGTCTGCCCCCGCCTCGAGGCCGGCCACGAGGTCGTGGGTGTCGGTTTGCGCAGAGACAACGATGATCGGCGTCAGCGAGTGGGCTCGCAACTGTCGGCAGACCTCGAATCCCGACACATCGGGCAACCGAAGATCGAGAAGGACCAGGTCTGGAGATACCTCTCCGTACAGACGCAAACCACTGGCGCCGTCGGGCGCTTCGATCACCTCGTAGCCCTCGTCTTCGAGGGCCAGGCGCAGAGCCAAACGAATGTTGTCGTCGTCTTCGACGAAGAGCAAGCGGTGCACGGCCGCCATTCTGCCCTCACGACCCGGCGGAATCGGGCAATCGTTACAGAAAACGCACAGAATCTGCCCGTCTTTGTCACAAACGGACCAGACAATGGCGTGGGTGGTTTCCTCCCGGTGGATCACTTTCCTCCCCCTTTTGTGATCCACCGGGTGGGAAGGTTCTCCTCCGTCGGCGAAACTTGTTGCCGTGGTTCGCGTCTCGCGCCCTTCCGATTCGAGTGCCAACCGCGCCCGACCCAGCCGCCTCGGCTTGCGCGCCCGCACGTTGGTCTCCTTCGGCCTGATCGCACTCGTGACTTCCCTGTTGGCCGGCATCGCCACGTACTCATTCAGCCGCAGCAACCTCGTCGAGCAGAGGGTCAACTCGGCCCGTTCACAAGCGTTCACGAATGCTGCCTTGATGCGTTCCTACCTCCTCAATCGCCGCAACGTGGCCGGCGACCTCATCACGACGATCAGGACCGAGACGGGTGGTTTCGCGATCGTGCGCGTCGACCCGCAGAACTTCTATTACGCAAGCGACCCTCTGCGATTCACACAGTCCGACCTCCCGACATCGCTGATCGAACTCGTACGTAGTGGCAACCCCTCACAACAACGCTTCAGTGACGCGGGAGAGCTCTACTACGGCATCGGCATTCCGATGCCGTCGGTCGGGGCCGACTATTTCGAAGTCTTTCCGCTCCGTGACACCCAACGGACACTCGGGTTGATCCTCAGCGCCTTGTTGGCAGGTCTCATCGTCGCGACGGCCACAGCGATCACACTCGGCTGGTTCACCTCGCGCCGTCTCCTGCAGCCGGTGCGTCGCGTCGCCGACACCGCCGCCGAAATCGCAAGTGGTCAGCTAGCGGCGCGCCTCGATGTGGAAGACGACCCTGACCTGAACCGACTCGCCGTCAGTTTCAACGATATGGCTGACGCAGTGCAGGAACGCATCGAGCGCGAGGTTCGATTCGCAAGCGACGTGAGTCACGAGCTCCGCTCACCCATTACGGCCCTGTCCGCGGCAGTCGAGGTGCTGGCTGCGCGTCGGTCCGAGCTCTCTCCACGCAATCAGCAGGCGCTCGACGTACTCAGCACGCAGGTCCAGAGGTTTGATCGAATGGTCATCGATCTACTCGAACTGTCGCGACTCGATTCGGGATCGACCGTTGCCCGCCTGGAAGATGTGAACCTCGCCGACTTTGTGCGACGAATAGCCCAGCGCTACGGCTTCGGATCCGTGCCTCTGCATGTCACCGGCGTTCTGCATGACGAATTCCCGACCGACCGACTGCGACTCGAACGAATCGTTCTCAATTTGCTCGTGAATGCACGTGAACACGCGGGTGGGGCCACGGAACTTGCCGTCAACGGCCGCGTCGATTCGGTCTCCGTCACCGTGAGCGACAACGGTCCGGGCCTTCCCGCAGAAGATCGGGCTCGCATCTTCAATCGCTTCGCACGTGGTTCATCGGCGGCTAGGGGCACCGGCACCGGACTGGGTTTGTCGATCGCCCTCGAACACGCCCGAGCGCTGGGCGGCGACGTGTACATCGAAGACAATCACCCGTCGGGGTTGCGCTTCGTCCTCGAACTTCCCAAGGGATCCCAACTGTGAAGACGCAACATCGTCGCATCATCCTCGCCGCCTCGGCCATGACCCTGGTGAGCGCCTGCGGACCACGTGTTCAGCACAGCGCGACGCCCCTGCGCGGCGTGCCACAAGAACTCTTTGCATCCACCACAACATCGACGACCTCGACAACCATCCCCTCCGATACGACTTCCACATCGGTCGCAACCGAACCAGTGACGCTCTACGTGATCCTCGAGAATCGACTCATCCAAACGTCACACGACCTTCCCAGTGGGTCGACCGAGCAAGACGTTCTCGATGAACTTCTCGGCTTGTCCGACGACCCCTCCCTCGGAACAACGGTGCGCAGTGCATTGCCGAAGGGGCTCACGGCGACGGTCACGGTTGAACGAGGCCTCGCGACGGTCGATACGGGGGCTTCTCTGCTCACCGACATTTCGCCGCTGGACCAACGTCTTGCAATCGGCCAAATCGTCCTCACGTTGACGTCACGTCCGGGCATCGGTCAGGTCTCGTTCTTCGTTGACGGCAAGCCACAGTCCGTGCCGCGCGGCGGCGGCGACCTTGCCTCGGCGGGAAGCCCTGTTGCGTACGACGACTACATCCAGCTCGTCGCGCCGGCGTTCTGAGTCAGTAACCCAAGCGTTCAACGCGGTCGGCGCGTTGCTGCCAGTTCTTGTCGACCGTTACGTGTAGTTCGAGAAAAGCCCCCGGCGTCATCTGCTTGCGCACGGCCTCACCCACTTGCTTGAGAAGTGCACCACCCTTGCCGATGACCATGCCCTTCTGGCTCTCCCGTTCGACCACAATCTCACAGCGCACGCGTGGCCATTCCCATTCGGTCACGCGCGTGGCGATTGAATACGGAAGTTCGTCGCGTGTGGCCCGAAGTAGTTCTTCGCGTACGAGTTCGGCCACCCATTCCTCTTCCGGAACGTCGGTCACGTCTTCCTCGGGGTAGAACCACTCGCCGTGCGGAAGGACCGCAATCAGCGCGGCAAGGAACTCATCGATGCCTAGTCCCGACTTCGCCGAAACGGGAAAATATTCGTCAGCCTGGAGCTCGGAGAGACTCGACAACTGCTCCAGGATCGATTCGGGCTTCGCCGCATCACATTTGTTGAGCACAACGAAGAGTCGGGCTTCGCCACGGCTCGCGGCGGCATTTTCGTAAACCCACTTGTCGCCCTTGCCGTAACCCTTCGAAGCATCGATCACCAGCACCACCACATCGACGTCGGTCGCGCTCGACAGGGCGGTGGCATTGACGCGTTGCCCGAGTGCCGAGACCGCCTTGTGCAGCCCAGGGGTGTCGACGAACACGATTTGCGAGTCCCCCTTGGTGACCACCCCGTGGATGCGGCGCCGAGTCGTTTGTGGCTTGTCGGAGACGATGGTGACCTTTTGGCCGATCACACGATTCAAAATCGAGGACTTGCCCACATTCGGCCTTCCAACGAGGGCAACAAAACCCGACTTCATCGTCCGACCAGAGCCGACAGCACCGGAGCAAAAGCGTCGAGATTCGCTTCAAAGACCGTGTAATGACTGATACCCGTTGATTCGCGACGTTCAAGCAACTGCTCGACGCACTGGCGCACCGTACCGACGACGACATGCGGAATCGCAAGGGCATCTGCTGAGTTGTCAAGCCCATAACCGCGCGCGAGCTTCTCCATCATCGGAAGTCGGTCATCAGTGATGAACACATTCGTGAGGTTCGTGTGAAGTTCGATGTCCTTCAGTCGATCGCCTGCAGCACCGGCCACCCACGCAAGTTTCTCCGCAGTCGCAGCGCCCGTGGCGTTTGCCGCCGACTCACGACCCACTTTTCCGGAAGACATGTTGGGTACGAGCGACACGATGTCAGCCTTGCGTGCGGCAAGTTCGAGCACACGGCGACCCCCGCCTCCAACGAGGATTGGCGGACCACCAACTTGGCAAGGGAGAGGATGATTCACTGCGTCGATGAGTTGATAATGACGCCCCGAGTAATTGGCTGTCTCACCCTGCCACGAACAACGAAGCACATCGATCGCCTCGGACAGCCTCTCGATTCGCACTCCGGCCGTATCGAATGACTGACCGATCGACACGTGATCGGCCTCGAGCCACCCCGCACCGATGCCGACTTCCAGTCGCCCCGTGCTGAGCAGATCGAGCGTTGCCGCATCGCGAGCGACGATTGCAGGGTGTGCCGACTCGTTGTCGAGGACAAGCGTTCCAACGCGCAACCGTTCGGAAACTCCGGCGGCAAATGACAGAGCAATCAGAGGCGACAAGCCCTTTGTTCCACGGTGCTGTGGCATGTGAATCAGGTCGTAGCCCTCGGCGTCGATGCGTCGAACAAGTGCCGTCCAAGATGCCGCGTCGAGCGCGCCCGACGTCATCACGCTGAATCGGAATGGTCGCACGCCCGGGGTCATGGCTGACAGACTAAGCCGATGAATGCTTCCCGCTCACCGCTGGACCCAAAGCGTTGGTTCGATCGGATGCAGCCGCAGACACTGCAGATTGCGACGTGGCTCCTCTATCTGAACGGACTCTTTCTGTTCATCGACGTGACCGACATGAGTGATGTCCTCGGCTACTACCGATGGAGGTACGGGGCGCTCGGCGTGCTGATCGGAGTGGCAACGGTCGCATTGCACGTCGCCGGCGGTTGGCTGATGGCCAACGACCGTCGTCTCGGATGGCGTCTCGCCGTGGTCGGGTCCTTCGCGCCGTTCATCCTCCGCATCGTCGGATACAGCGGGGCAGGAATCGTCGACCGCATCACGGGTGGCAGCACCTTGAACGCGCTCTTCGAGGCCGCTCTCTGCGCCCTTCTTCTTCACCCCCACAGTCGGCAACACCAACGCGTTTGGTACCGCTGATTCGGTTTCGGTGGGTCGCGCCAAAAGTGAGAGACTGTCTGCCATGGCAACAGTGATCAACGGAATCGACGGGCTGAAGGCTGCGGTCGGGAACCACCTCGGATACAGCAACTACCTCACCATCACCCAAGAGCGTGTCAACCAGTTCGCAGAAGCAACCGGTGACCATCAGTGGATCCACGTCGATGTCGAGCGCGCGAAGGCCGGCCCCTTCGGTGGCCCCATCGCACACGGCTACCTCACGCTGTCACTCGGTCCGGTGCTGCTGCCCGAAATCTTCACGGTCAACGGAATCTCGATGGGCGTCAATTACGGCGCCAACAAGATCCGTTTCATGTCACCCGTTCCCGTTGGGGCAAAGCTCCGCGCGGGCGCGAAGATCGTGAACGTCGAGGACGTTGCCGGTGGAGCACAGGTCACGATGGAGGCCACCTTCGAAGTCGAGGGTGCCGCAAAGCCGTCGTGCGTCGCCGAGATCATTTTCCGCTACTACAAGTAGGACGACGATCAAGACATCGCTGAACGATCCGCCGAAGATCGTTCTGTTTTACCGGTTCGGGCCGATACCCGACCCGACCGCGGTGAAGTTGTGGCAGAACGATCTCTGCCTGCGTCTCGGCCTGCGTGGACGGATCATCGTCTCGACACACGGCATCAACGGCACGGTCGGCGGAGCCATGAACGCGGTCAAGCTCTACGTTCGTCGCACCCGCGAATATCCGCTGTTCAAGGACACCGACTTCAAGTGGTCCGAAGGAACGGGTGACGATTTTCCGCGCCTGCAGGTTCGCGAGCGCCCCGAGATCGTCACCTTCGGAGTGCCCGACGAGATCAAAGTCGACGCGTCCGGGGTGATCGGTGGCGGCAAGCACCTCACGCCCCACCAAGTGAACGAACTCGTCGCTTCACGCGACGACGTCGTCTTTTTCGACGGTCGTAACGCTTACGAAGCCGAAATTGGCAAATTCCGTGGCGCCGTCGTGCCCGATGTCGACACCACCCCTGGCTTCATCGCCGAGATCGAAAGTGGCAAATTTGATCACCTGAAGGACCGCCCGGTGATCACGTACTGCACGGGTGGTATCCGATGCGAAGTGCTGTCGGTTCTCATGAAGAACCGAGGCTTTTCCGACGTGTACCAAGTCGCCGGCGGAATCGTGCGATATGGCGAGACCTTCGGAAACAAGGGCCTGTGGGAAGGGTCCCTGTATGTCTTCGACGGACGCTCGACAATCACCTTCGGCAAGGGCGGCGCCGTACTTGGTCGGTGCGCACACTGCTGTGCACCGACCGACCAATTCAAGAACTGTGCGAACCAAGAGTGTCGCGCCCGCACATTGCTGTGTGACACTTGCGCCGACGAGAACCCGCGCTGCGGTTCGTGCTCAGCGGAAGTTCGGCATCACGCGGGTGGCAAGTAACTCGAGGGTCTCGGTGTCGGGGTAATCGGCACACCACGGGATGAACCCCGTACAACCCAGGTCCACGTACTGCGCGATTTTCTCGCTGACCTGTTCCGGGGTTCCGACGAGGTTGTTGTCGCGCCAGTTCTCGACCGAGTCTCCCCACAACCCGCCCTTCGTGCGCTGGGCGAGTTCAGCCTCGGTCGACCTGATGAACACTTCGGGCGACCAGGTCTTGCGGATCTCTGACTCATCTCTCCCCACTGCCGCACAGTGACCCTTCAGAATCTCGCGCTTGCGCGCCCATTCATCGGGCTTTCCGCCGAAGTTCGAACAGTCGGCATGTTCGGCGACCACGCGCAGGGTGAGTTGTTCGCCGCCCCCGCCGATCCAAATGGGTGGGTTCGGCTTCTGCAGCGGCTTGGGGTCGCAGTTCGCGCGAACCATCTTGTAGTACTTGCCGTCGTAGCTGGTTTCGGTATTGGTCCACATCGATTTCACGATTTCGACGGACTCCCGCAGCATGCCGATGCGATCGGCCGGCTTCGGAAACTCGTAGCCGTAGCCGCGGTATTCGTTCTCGTACCAACCCGCACCGATTCCCCAATCGAGTCGACCGCCGGAAATCACGTCGATGGTCGAGGTGATCTTCGCCAAGAGCCCAGGGTTGCGGTAGCTGTTGCAGCCGACCATCTGGCCGAGTCGGATTCGGCTTGTGCGTTGCGAAATCGCCGCGATGGTGGTCCAGCATTCAAACACCGCTTCGTGGGCCGGACGGGGGACGTTGTGGAAGTGGTCGTACACCCAGATCGAGTGATAGCCGAGCTTCTCGGCCAGCAGTGCCGTGTCCGCGGCTGTCTGCCACTTCGCTTCGTCGCCATCGATGGATGACAGTTCCATCTTCCAACCCTGGGGCATGAAAACCCCGAAGATGACGTCGTTCGAATTCTGCGGATGCGCGGTCATGGCGCAACCCTAGAGCGGCAAATCGCCGGTCGCCTTCTTGGTCGATCCGAAATCCTTGAAAGATGCGATGGTTCGCTGAGCGATTCGCATCTGGTGGATTTCATCGGCGCCATCGGCAAAACGACTCCATCGGGCCTGCTGGAGCATGCCGGCCAAAGGCGTGTCAGTGGAATAGCCGAGCGCGCCGTGCACCTGAATGGCCCTGTCGATGATTCGCCACAGGCTGTTCGCAACAAAATGTTTCGCCATCGACACCTCGGCAACGAAGTCCATGCCGTGTTCGATCTTGTACGCGGCGTGCAACACCATGAGCTTGCACTGGTACAGCTCGACCGCTGAATCGGCGATCAACCATTGGATGCCCTGCTTCTCGGCGAGATACGAGCCATGTGAGTAACGCTCGAGCGAACGCTTCACCATCAGGTCGAGGGCCGTTTCAGCCTGACCGATCCAACGCATGCAGTGAGCCAGACGTGCCGGTCCGAGCCGGTACTGACCGAGCAGGTGCCCCTGTCCCCGACCACCGAGCATGTTCGCCGCCGGAACCCTGAGATCCTCGATGAGAATCTCGCAGTGGTTGTGACCACCCGACATCGTGTGCACGTCGCGAACGATGTTCCAACCCTCACTCGGCAGATCGACGATGAAGCAACTGTTTGCAGCCTGCGGAATGTCGGGATCTTCTTCTGTGCGCGCTACGAGCAGAGCGAACTTTGCCCCGCGTGCGCCCGAGATGAACCACTTGTGACCGTTGATCACCCATTCGTCGCCGTCTTTGTAGGCGAAGGTCTTGATGAGGGTCGGGTCGCTACCTGCCACTTCGGGTTCCGTCATCGCGAAGCAGGAACGTGCCGTGCCCTCACACAGCGGACGGAGGTACTTCTCTTTCTGCTCGGGTGTACCCCAATGCAGGATCGTGTGCTGGTTGCCTTCGTCGGGCGCCTGGGCATTCAAAACGAAGGGTCCGATGCTCACTTTCGCGGCTTCGGCCGACACGGCTGCCATTGCGGTGGGGCCAAGACCCATGCCACCCCACTCTTTCGGCATATGCGGCAACCAGAGACCCCGCTCTTCCTTCGCCTCTTTACGCAGCTTCACGATGGTCTTCACCACCTGCGATCGATCTTTTTGGTCGATGGCGTCCCAAGCCGGCTGCACGGACTCTTCCATGAAGCGACGAACCTTGAGGCGAATCTCTTCGACCTCGGCCGGAAAACTGAAATCAATCACGTGGAATCCCCCATCGATCCGAACGGTGATTCATTCTTGTACGTGGCACGAGTGGGCGACAACCCGGACACCTCGTAGCCTGCTCATCGTGTCGACACCCGATGGACATCTTCCGCAGGGCGAGGAAAAGGTGCGTGCGGTGCGTGCGATGTTCGACACAATCGCCCCTCGCTACGACCTCGTCAATCGCATCATGACCTTCCGCCTCGATGTGCGCTGGCGGCGGCGAGCAGTTCGTACCCTCAACCTGCCCAAGGGTTCACGGGTCATTGATCTCGCGGCCGGAACCGGCGACCTGTGCATCGACCTGCGCCGCGCGGGCCACCAACCACTCTCCATCGACCTGAGCTACGGAATGCTCGCCGCCGATCGCAGCGGCGAACCTCGAGTGCAGGCCGACATCCTTCGCCTTCCGTTCCCCGACGGATCCGTCGACGGAGTCACATGCGGTTTTGCGCTGCGCAACCTCGTCGACCTCGAACTTTTTTTCCGCGAACTCGCTCGCGTGGTTCGTCCGGGAGGTCGCATCGCGCTGCTCGACGTGGGTATTCCCCATAATCGGCTCATCAGATTCGGCAACGGCGTGTATTTCGGACGCGTCGTGCCACGGATCGGAGCCCTGCTGTCCGATGGGCCGGCATATCGGTACCTTCCGAAGAGCGTCGCATACCTGCCGCCACGCGAAGACCTCGTCACCATGCTCCACACGGCCGGCTTCGGGGACGCCATTCATGAACAGCTGTCGGGTGGCCTCACGCAGCTCATGACGGGAACACGCACCGCATGAGCGTGGCGGTCGGTGCGCGCATCGACTTTTCGATCGACCTCAATGACGTCGCAAAAGGCGACGGCTATCTCTTCGTGCGCGATGGCATCGGTTTCGCCGGTTGGGGCATCGCTCTCGAGACCACCGCTTCCGCGGCGACCTCAGTCCTCGGCGCGATCGAGACAGACGTTGAAGCTCACCCCGTAGCTTTCGGCGCGATCCCTTTCATCGGCGATCCGCGTGCCCGTTTCGTCGTCCCGGCAGTCACCGTCGAAAAGATTGAATCGGGCTCTGCAGTGGTTACGTCAGTCGCCACCGATCGAACTGCAGCGCTTCAACAACTCCGCTCGGCCATCGAGGCGATGCGCAGTGCGACACGTCCGCGTTCTGCTTCAGCGTCGTCGTACTCGGTCGCGCCACTCGTTCCCGTCGACACCTATCTCGCCGCCGTGGCGACGGCGCGCGATGCCGTTCGTAGCGGCCAACTCACGAAGGCTGTCATCGCTCGCGACATTCAGATCACTTCCGACGCCCCCATCGACGTCCATGCCGTGCTTCTTCGCCTGAAGGCATCATTCGGCTCGAGCTACCGCTATTCGTTCGACAACCTCATCGGCGCGTCGCCCGAACTGCTCGTCGCAGTCGACAACGGCACAATCCGCAGCCATCCGCTCGCCGGAACGACCGCGCGAACCGGCGACCCAACGACCGACGCGCGCCTTGCAGCCGAACTGCTGGCAAGCACCAAGAACCAAATCGAACACCGGGTCGTCGTCGATGCCGTCCATGACACGCTCCTCCCCTTCTGCTCGTATCTCGATTGGGAGGCCGAACCTTCGGTCGTCGCAGTGGCAAACGTGCAGCACTTGGGAACGCGCGTCGAGGGAAAGCTGAACCGTGACACAACTGCCGTGGAACTCGCACTCTTGCTCTCGCCGACACCTGCCCTCGGAGGCCATCCCCGTGACGAGGCTCTGCGATTGATCGCAGAACACGAAGGAATGAACCGCGGCCTGTACGGAGGCACCATCGGCTGGTGCGATGCGCAAGGCAACGGCACGTTCGCCGTCACGATTCGATGCGCGGAATTCGACGATACGCGCACCCGGGCACGGCTCTTCGCCGGTGGAGGGATTGTCGCCGACAGCGATCCGTTGGCCGAGTTGGCTGAGACCCAGGCCAAGTTTCAGGCCATGTTGTCTGCGATCGTCAGGCCCTGAAGGTTTCGTCAATCGCCGACACGATGTCGGCATTCAGGGAAGCGTGCAAGCTGACGTTTTCGTGACGATCTGTCCGTACGACCACAACCCTGGTTCCGGAACCCGCGAGTGCGGCCGTCAGTTCTGCAAGCGACGTCGGCGTCATGACCTTGAGACCGAATCCCTCGGCGATGGTCTCAATTTTCGTGGCATGCGGGGTGCCGAACAGCTTCTCGAACGCACCGTGAGGGACCGCGGAAGCCTGCGGTAGGAACGAGAAAATTCCGCCGCCATCGTTGTCGGTAACGACAATGCAGAGGTCGACGTTGCGCGCCGAGAGCATCGCGAGCGACGACATGTCGTGCAGGAATGCAACGTCACCGACATAGGCGGTCACCTTGTCGAGTTCGCTCGCGACACCGATTGCCGTTGCGATCACTCCGTCGATTCCGTTCGCTCCCCTGTTCGCATAAACCAACAGTCCATCGCCGGTTGAAGCGAACCATTCGATATCACGAATCGGCATCGACGAGCTGACGACGGCGATTCGCGAAGACGCCGCGATCGCCCTGGCGACATGTGGGTCGGTGAGTTTCGACGTCGCGTTCAATCTGGCCTCGATCGCGCGCTCGGCGAGTTCGTCTGCAGACTGCCATTTGCGACTCCAAACGAACGGTTCTCCACCGGGAGGCTGGTTCTTCGTCTGCAGCCCGGCCGCCGCCGCACACAGACGGTCGACGGTATTCGTGACGTCGGCCTCGATGTGGCTCGCAACCATGTGATCGGGGTCGAGATATGTACCGGGCGAATGCACGACGATTTGTTCCGCCCCGATCGACGCGATCCACTGGCCGAGAACCTTCGATGCAGGCGGCGCGCCCAGACGAAGCACGACATCAGGCCGCAACTCGCTGCGAGCTGCCTCGCTACGAACGATTCCGTCGAAGTGCGCCACGATGTTGCCACCTTCGACGCGCACGCCACTGCGCGGGCACGCAAGGACGGGCCAGTCGAGAACGGAAGCCAATACGGTTGCTGCGGCCGCATAGGCGCTCAACACGTATCCGCCGCCGGGATGCCCCGCGACAATCACGCCGCGACGGCCGACGAGGCGATGCGCCAGGTCTTCGATTTCCCAGTCGCTCAGCAAGGCTTTCGCGTGCAAATGACCCGACCACGGACCGTCATGCGAACGGGTGGGCGGCATGTCGACCACTTCACCGATCAACGGCTCACGAAACGGGAGGTTCAGGTGCACGGGACCGGGGACGGGCCCGGTAGACCGCGCAACGACGTGATCGGCCAGGGCCCGCCACGTGTGGGCAGCGTCGTACGACGCGACGCCCGGGTCGTGGAACCACCGCACTGCGTTGCCGAACAACAGCGTTTGATCGATCGTCTGTGGTGCGCCGACATCGCGTGCCTCGGGTGGACGGTCGGCTGTACACACGATGAGCGGAACTGCGCTGAGATGCGCCTCGACCACAGCAGCATGAAAGTGCGTTGCGGCGGTGCCCGAAGTGCACAGCGCTATCGCCGGCAATCCGGTGACCTGCCCGGAACCCAGTGCAGCGAAGGCCGCACTGCGTTCATCGATGAAGATTTCGACCCGCACGTCGGGGTGCGACTCGAGCGCCACCGCCAAAGGGGTCGACCGCGACCCGGGCGCAACAAAGGCGTGCTTGACCCCACAACGCACCCACTCGTCGACGAGGGTCGCACAGAACGTGGCCTGGGCGTTCGCCGTCGAACGGCGGGTGGAGTCTGCAGTGGGCTCTATCGTTGGTTCCATGAAGGTCGAGATCTGGTCCGATGTCGTTTGTCCGTGGTGCTACATCGGCAAGAAGAAATTCGAAGACGCTGTGGCACTGCTTGCTGCCGAGGGTACTCAACTCGACCTCGAGATTTCCTTTCGTCCCTTTCAACTCGACCCCAACGCCCCCGTCGGAGGCTCGGCCCCGGTTCGCGACGCGTACGCCAAGAAGTTCGGGGGTCACGACAAGGCCGACAAGATCATCAACCACGTCACGTCCGTGGCAGCCGACGCCGGCATCACTTTCCACATGGAACGTGCGGTACGGGCCAACACCCTGCAGGCACACCGCTTGATGTACCTCGCCCTCCGCGATCACGGGGCCAAGGCGCAGCGCGACATGAAACAGGCGCTACTCGAGGCGTACTTCACCGACGGCAAGAACGTCGGCGACGACGAGGTGCTGATCGAGGCGGCGATGCGCGCCGGAATC
>CAYFLC010000006.1:26643-28600 GCA_964343885.1 uncultured Bifidobacterium sp. | reverse complement strand
AGAATCTGCAGACCATCGGTTGCCGACTTCTCGGGATGGAACTGTGTGGCCACCAGATTGCCGCGACGCACGACGGCGGTCAGCTCGCTTCCGTAGTCACACGTACCGATGACGACCGACGGATCGTTTGGCCGAGCTGAATAAGAATGGACGAAGTAGACCCAGGGGTCGGCCGGCAGCCCGGCGAAGATGGCATCTTCGTGCTTCATTTGCAGTTCGTTCCATTGCATCTGGGGCCGCCGAACCCCTGCCGGAATCGCTTCGACGCGACCGGGGATGATGCCCAGGCCGGCGTGCGTCGGGTCTTCGTCGCTCGCATCGAAAAGCATTTGCATTCCGACGCAGATTCCAAGGAATGGGCGTCCCGAATCGACCGCATCGTGCACCGTTGCTTCCAGACCTGCGGCACGCAGCGCATCCATGCACGCACCGAACGCCCCGACACCGGGCAGCACGACTCCATCGGCTTCCGCCACGAGCGACGCGTCACGCGTGAGCCTCGCATCGGCACCGGTGCGCACCAATGCCTTTTGCGCCGAACTGAGGTTGCCGATTCCGTAGTCGAGAACCGCGATGAGCGGACCCGTCATGCGAGAACGCCCTTGGTGGACGGGACTCCCCCGCCCTCGATGCGAACCGCGTCACGCAGACTGCGGCCAAGACCCTTGAACGCAGCTTCGACGATGTGATGCACGTTGCTGCCACGAACGAGCGTGACGTGCAGAGTGATGTTCGCTGCCGTTGCGAACGACGAGATTGCGTGTTCGGCGAGATTCGGATCGAACGGCGGGTTACCGAGCGGAAGGCATTCAGGTATCGGCACGTCCCAGAAAACGAACGGCCGACCCGAAAGATCGAGAACGATGTCGATGACGGCCTCGTCGAGCGGATACCGGCCACTACTAAAACGCCTGACACCGGCACGGTCGCCGGCGGCCTGACGAAACGCCTCGCCCAGTGCAAGTGCCACGTCTTCGACGGTGTGGTGGGTATCGCTGTGCAGGTCGCCCTTGGCGACGAGTGCCAGGTCGAATCCTCCGTGACGTGCAACTTGGTCGATCATGTGGTCGTAGAACGGAATGCCGGTGGACACTTCGCACTTGCCTGAACCATCAAGGTTCAGGTCGACGGAGATGCTGGTTTCTTTGGTCGTGCGTTCGACACGTGCCGTACGACTCATGACACACCTTCTTTCACGAGAGAACCGATTTCAGCGCGGCAATGAATGCCTCATTCTCGTCGGCTGTGCCCACCGTGACGCGGAGGCAACCGTCGAGGCCCGCCCAACTGCTGCAGTCGCGAACGAGAATTCCGCGCGCCAGGAGCTCCTTCCACAGCACGGCTCCGGACATCGACTCGGGGCGGAACAAAACGAAGTTCGCGCCGCTCTTCCATGACGTGACCGGTAGCGATGCGAAAGCTGCCTCGATGCGCTCGCGTCCAGCGACGATGTCGCGCACGCGCGACTCCATGTCGGCGACGTATTTCAACGCGAGGATTCCGGCCTGTTGCTTGAAGGCGTCGAGGTGGTACGGCAGCACGACTGCTTCCATGTCGTCGACCAACCAACGTGGCCCGACGAGGTAGCCGAGGCGCGCCGCCGCCATTGACCAGGTTTTCGAGAAGGTGCGCGTGACGACGAGCGGTGTCTCGTCGTTGACGAGTTCAAGTGCCGACCACGGAGAGAACTGTGCATATGCCTCGTCGACAACCACGACTCCTGGCGCCGCGCGCAACATTGCCTCGATGTTCTCGCGCGGCTCGACGATGCCGGTGGGATTGTTCGGCGAACAGATAAACGAGACGGCCGGGTTCGACTGCGCGACGACGCGTTCGATTTCGGAAGCATCGAGAGTGAAGTCAGCGTTGCGCCCACCCTCGACCACCGTGGCACCGACAACGCGGGCGATCTGCGCATGCATTTGGTACGTCGGCGAGAACATCGTGACGTTGCGTC
>CAYFLC010000006.1:14989-26633 GCA_964343885.1 uncultured Bifidobacterium sp. | reverse complement strand
GTTCGTGGGCCGCGCGATCGGGGTAACGGTTCCAGGCAATCGACGACGCGGCGCTGGCGATCTCGTCAAGCCAGGCACTGGGTGGCGAGAACGGCGCCTCATTGGTGTTCAGTCGAATCGGAACGTCGACCTGCGGCGAGTGGTACCCGGAAAGGGCACGGAGGTCGCTGCGCAGGGGGATTCGCGTCACGAGACAACGCTACCGAGGCAGCGTCACGTGTTCTTGGCTATTTTCAAGGCTCGTTCAACGGCCTTGCGCGCCGAGTCGATCGACCGTGCCACCTCGACGATGGCCCGATGCAGATCTTCTTGGGCCTTCACGCCCGGCCTGGTCTCGAGGTCCTTTGCCCTGTCGCGCGAGCGGTTGAGGGTTTCGCCGAACGCCTCGAGTTCGTTGCGCAACGCGGTGAGTGTTTCATGACGCGTGGGTCCGTCGTTCGGTTTCGGCACGTCAGGAGTCTTTCATGGATTGGCTGATGGACAGATGTCGACGAGAACGCAATCGCGGCACTTCGGCTTGCGCGCGTCGCACGTGCGACGTCCGTGAAGGATGAGTCGCAAACTGAAAGCTCCCCACTCGTCAGGAGGAAGGAACTTGTTCAGTTCCAGTTCGACCTTCACGGGGTCTTCCTCTGTCGTCAGGCCGAGCCGGCGCGACAGACGGCCAACGTGTGTATCGACGGGAAGACCCGGAAGTTGGAACGCAACACTGCGCACCACATTGCCGGTCTTGCGGCCGACGCCGGGCAACGTCACCAAATCATCGAGATCACGCGGCACGTCCCCGTCGAAGCGTTCGACGAGCGCTCGTGCCATGCCGATGAGGTTTTTCGCTTTCGAGGCGTAGAAGCCGGTCGACCGCACCAATTCTTCGACGCGCGAGATGTCGGCAACCGCCAAAGCCTCGGGCGTCGGGAATTCCTTGAAGAGCCCCGGGGTGACCATATTGACTCTGGCGTCGGTGCACTGCGCGGAAAGAATCGTGGCCGCGAGCAACTCGAACGGGTTGCGGTGGTCGAGTTCGCACTTGGCCTCGGGGAACTCTTCGGCGAGACGTCCTGCGACGACTTTTGCGCGCGATGCTGCAGAACGCGGCTTGCCCATGTCGGGCGAGACTACTCAGCACCCGCGAAGCGGGCTGTACCCTGACCGCGTGCTGCGCCTCCAAGTGCTCCGGAACATCGATGCCGATGGCTTCGAACTGGTCTCGGGGCTCCTCGATGCCGCCGAACGGGCCGATGGCGAGCGCGCTCTTTCCGATCACATGTGGCTCGACCTTCGTCAGGGCGGCCGCAAGGGCTTTGCCGCGATCATCGGCTGGGAGCACGACCACGATCATCCGATCGCCTACGCGCAGGTCTCGCGCGGAAACGACAGCTGGGGCCTCGACCTCGTTGTGCACCCACACCATCGTTACGACATGGCGGCAATCGGACCCGAAATGCTCGAGGCCGCGCTCGAGGTGGTGCGCTCCGAGGGTGGCGGTCACGTTCACTGGTGGGTCTTCGAACCGTCGACGATCCACTTCGATCTCGCCGCTCGGGTGAATCTCACCCCGGGTCGTGAACTTTTCAGAATGACCCGACCGTTGCCCCTCGACACCGCACTCGCTCGACGCGCCGACACTCTTTCCACGCGCCCGTTCTCGATCGATCATGACGCCGCCGCCTGGCTTGATGTCAACAACCGTGCATTCGCGTCGCACGCCGAACAAGGCGACTGGGACCTCGACACGCTTCTCGCCCGTACGCGCGAGCCGTGGTTCAACGTCGATGGTTTCCGCATCACCGAAGTCGACTCACGCATCGCCGGTTTCTGTTGGACAAAAATGCACCACAACGCCGCCGGCAATGTCGGCGAGATCTACGTCATCGCCACAGACCCCGATTTCTCCGGGCGTGGGCTCGGCAGTCTCCTCACATTGTCAGGGCTCAAATGGCTCGGCGACCACGGTGCGTCAACCGGCATGCTGTACGTCGATCGGTCGAACGATGCAGCCGTCGCGATGTACCGCAAGCTTGGCTTCGAGGCCGTGAACCGCGAGCGAGCCTTCGTCGGAGACGTGCAATGACAACGTCACCGTCGCTGTACGACGCGTCGATCGATGATCTGTCGGAATTGAAGGGTGGTCAGCCCGCTTACCGCGTGAAGCAGGTGTGGCAGGCGCTGTACGAACAGTTCCGACCGGTCACCGAGATCACCACGATTCCTGCGGCACTGCGAGCCGAACTCGACACCGCACTGCCCGAATCTCTCGTGTGGAAGACCGAGCAGACCGACGCGACGGGTGAAACCGTGAAGTTCCTCTGGCATTTACGCGACGGTGGCCACCCCATCGAGACGGTGCTCATGCTGTACCCCGACCGCGCGACGGTGTGTGTCAGCACCCAGGCCGGATGCGCGATGGCCTGCGGCTTCTGTGCCACCGGCCAGGCGGGATTCAACAGGCATCTCTCGACGGGTGAAATCGTTGAACAAGTGGTGAAGGCCGCGCGGCGCGCCCGCGAGATCGGCCGCCGCGTCAGCAACATCGTCTTCATGGGCATGGGTGAACCATTGGCGAACGAAGCGGCAACGCGAGGGGCCGTGAAACGTATCCACGACGACATCGGCATCTCGGCCCGTCACCTCACCGTCAGCACCGTCGGCATCATTCCCGGTATCCAGAAACTCGCGGAATGGCCGCTTCCGGTGAATCTCGCGGTTTCTCTGCACGCGGCCCGAAACGACCTGCGCAACGAACTCGTTCCGATCAACAAGCGCTACCCCATCGAAGACCTGGTCGAAGCATGCAACGACTATCTCCGCGAACGACGACGCCGCGTGAGCTTCGAGTGGGCGCTCATCGATCGCGTCAACGACACGCGACGCGATGCCAACGAATTGGCGCTTCTTTGCAAGCGGCTTTCACCTCACGCCCACGTCAACATCATCCCGCTGAACCCCACGCCGGGTTGGCCGACGCGCGGTTCGTCGCCGGCACGCGTGCGCGAATTCGCCGACGCACTCATCGATCTCGGTGTCAATGCGACGGTGCGCCGCAACCGTGGAACCGACATCGACGCGGCATGCGGTCAACTCGCCGCAGGGCAGAGCATTACGCCCGTCACTCTCGGCCGCTCGGACTCTTAACGCAAGTACTTCGGGTTGGCGACGCGGAGCTTGTCGACCACCGAGTCGAATACGAATGCTTCGACATCGGCGCGCACGTTGCCCGTTCCATCGTTGAAGTCGCCCGCGCGGATCTTGCGTGCGAGGTCGGCATCGTCTACGCAGCCGAGAGTGCGCAGACCGTCACGATGTGCGGCACTGTGCTGTGCGCCAAGCTCGATTTCTCGCTCGACCATCGCCAACACGTTTGCCGCGACGCGCGCGTTGAACTGCATGGCTCCCGACACGTTCGGCATCACTTGAGTTTCCAGCCATTCGCGAACCGCTTCGACCAATTGCGCGGCTGAGGGTGGATCGTGGGGGGCGCTCACCGCGAGGCCGCCCTCGTTGCAAGTTCGCGAATGGTCACGAGCGCGTCGTATTCGTTCTCGCACACCCTTCGACCGATGGCCGCGAGTTCGTGACTCCGCTTCGTTCCGTTCAGGTGGTACGCGGCCTGTGAAATGCACATGAGGCCCCACTTCACAGTGCCGAGCAATTCCCACCAGCGCAGATCGTGTTCGGTGATTCGCCTTCCTGATTCTTCGGCATAGGCATCGAGCAACGCAGCGTAGTGACCGACGCCGGCAACGGGTTTGTCGGCCCCGAACCGCCATGCGCGAACGCACACCCAACCGAGGTCTTCCGCCGGGTCGCCGATGTGCGCGAGTTCCCAGTCGAGAACGGCACGCAGACCGTCGTCCCCGACGATGAGATTCCCCAATCGGAAATCCCCGTGCACGAGACACTGCGGATTCGGTTCGGGACGATTCGCTTCGAGCCACCGGAAGGCGATTTCGAACGCCGGGTGATGTTGGCCCGATTCATCGAGCAACTCGCGGTACTTCACAACCTGGTCATCGCCCTCGAGTCCGTCGATCGTTGTGTGGTCGATGCGATGGAGCTGCGCCATCGCCCTGCCGATCTGCGCCGGCAGCAGCTGTCGCGCCGCCACAAAACGATCGTCACGCAGGATCTTGCGCGCGATGGTTTCGCCCTCGACTGCACGCACGACCATGAATCGGTCACCGAGAACGGGATGACCACTTGTGCCGCGTGAATCGGCCACGACCTCGGCAACCGGAACTCCGAGCCTGTGCGCCGCCTCGAGCACGGCAATTTCGACGTGCATGTCGCGGGGCGAACCGGTTCGCTGACTCTGCACGATGTACCGAGCTCCGTCGGCATCGAACCGGAGCGTTTCGCGTGATGCTCCACCGGTGAGCTTCTCGACGCCCGAAACACGCGTGAAGCCGGCGACTTCGCACAAGGCTCGTTCCACGGTTTCGGACACGTCGAAACGTTACCCTTGATGCACTGTGCAGCGCGTTCTTGAACTTCGTCAAGTGTCGCTGCAGCGCGACGACAAGGTTGTGTTGCACGACATCAATTGGGCCGTGGCGCCCGGCGAACACTGGATCATCCTCGGTGCGAACGGCTCGGGCAAGACCTCGCTCATGCGCATCGCCGCTCTGTACACACATCCAAGCGGCGGAGAAGTTTTCGTCATGAACCAGCGGCTCGGCGAAATGGACGTGCGCTCGGCGAGACGGGTCGTTGCTTACAACTCCGCTTCGTTCAGTGCCGAGCTGCGCCCGCAGCTACTTGCTTACGAAGTCGTGATGACCGCGAAGAATGCCGCCCTTGAAACGTGGTGGCACTCGTACGACGACGCAGATCGCAAACGGGCCGTCACCTGCCTTGAACAACTCGGCGTTGCCCACCTTGCCGATCGCGAGATTTCAACCCTGTCGTCGGGCGAGCAGCAACGCGTGTTCCTCGCGCGCACGCGAATGAACGACCCGGCTGTGGTCTTGCTTGACGAACCGAGCGGCCGACTCGACCTGGGCGGTCGCGAACAACTGGTCAGGGCGCTCGATGAGTCGATCGTCGCCCAGCCGCACCTTGCGAGCGCGATCGTCACGCACCATGTCGACGAAATCCCCGCGGGTGCGACACACCTTCTCGCGTTGCGTGATGGGCGGGTCGAATCCGCCGGGCCGATCAGCGAGACCCTCACCGATGATCTCCTGAGCCACGTCTTCGACTGGCCGCTGCGCGTCGAACGTCTGTCGAGCGGTCGGTTCAGCGCCCGCTCACGCTGACGAGCGCACACAGGTTTTCGCGACCGCGCTCGATGTGATCGGCGAGCACCTTCTCGAGGATGCCACCTGTCCACAGCGCCCCGCCGTAGTACAACTCGACACGCATCACGACGTTCTCTCCTTGTTCGACCATCGTGCAGGTCATTCGCCACGGCGCATGGTCGCGACCGTCGTTTTCCTTCCGCTCGAATACAACAAGCTGCGGCGAGTCAGTTGTGCGCTCCATTCGCAGCCGCTTCGAACGGGCGAAAGGCCCGACCTTCGCACGCAGCTCGACATCCCATGCGCCGGGGCCCGCCACGGTTGCCCGGTGCACGAGCGGCATCCACCTCGGGTATTCACCAAGGTCAACCACGAACGGCCGAAGCCGTGTCAATGATGCGGGCGCCTCGAGGGTCGCCTCAGTGCGCACGATGACCACCGATGTGCATAGCGCGGCTCACTGCCGTTCCCGACGGTCCTTCGCACCGAATGCGCGCGCGAGCAGACCACCCTTCGCCGGCGCGTTATCTTCATCGACACTGGGCTTGTCGACTTCGTCGAGCATCTGAGGCGACCACGGAATCGCCTTCGTCTCTTCGAGGGCATCACCCTCGACAGGAGCCTTTTCCGGTTCGTTCTCGTCGAAGAGCCCACTCGTAGGTGCAGCCGCAGATGGCTTGCGACGTTCCGATCGCGGGCGCTCGACTCCACCGCTCGGTTCGGGTGGCGCTGCCGGAGCGAGGAAAAGCCGCGGGACTGCTTCGCGCCGGTCGTCGACCCGCCAGCCGCGCGGAACCACCAGCGCATCGGCATGGCGGCGGCACAGGATTCCGCTTCCGTAGGGCCGAGCCTGGTCGCCGGGTTCGAAGGGGCTGAGCCACACGTTGAGGTCGGACGTGTCGAAGCCGTAAGTGACGGTGGCGACCGCGGAGCATCCGGGACGTTCACACAAGCGCGGCACGCTCAAGAAACTAATGGAAGCCGAGCACGCCGAGGGGAACTTCGTTGTGGGCGATACCGGGCTCGAACCGATGACCTCCACGGTGTGAACGTGGCGCTCTGCCAACTGAGCTAATCGCCCTTTACAGGTGGGCAAAGACTATCGGTTCAGCCGCCCGATGCGACCGTCGACGGCGTAGTGGTGCGGACCACGCACGCGCGGCCCATGCCCTGACGGTCGAGGAACGGCTCGGTGTCGGCGGGACACACCGCGTCGAAGGCAACGAGGAACTTGACCACACCGTCGTGGGAGTCGGCACAAGAGACTTCACCGACCGTGCGGTCGTCGGAAACATCGACGCACGAGCCGGCTTGTAAGACATTGTCGGGTTTCACCGGCGATGCCGGCTTCGAAAACGCAGCCACCACCAACACGCCAGCCGTGCCGATTGCAAACAGGATCAACACGAACTTCCATGGATAGCGAGCAGGAGCCAGGTCGACCACGTACGGCACACCGGTCGGCGCGCACGACGGTACTGACGTGCGGTTGAGTGAATCGTATGCAGCGCGGCGGCGCGCGTTCGAGAGAACACTCCACGCCATCGTCACGGCCGCGATCTCTGCGTGGTCGACCGGTCGATCGGAGCTATCGGGATGCAATTCCCGCATTCTCGATCGATAAGCGGCCTTGATCACCGAATACGAGGCATCACGCCGAACACGGAGAACCCCATAATGGTCGCGGTCGTTCGGCATCGAGGCAATTAGTAGCCGAGTTCGGCGCTCAATGCACCAACGAGCGTCTCGCCGGCAGCGAATCGCTGCACGTTGGTCGTGATGCGTTCGCTGAGCAACGGCACGGCCATCTCGGGAGTGTTTCCCACGTGCGGCGAAATGATGCAGTTGGGCAACGACCACAGCGGGTGGCCCTCGGGAAGGGGCTCGGGGTCTGTCACGTCCAACGCCGCGCCTCCGATGACGCCTTCCCGCAGCGCCCACACGAGGTCGTCGGTGACGATGTGCCGCCCTCGGCCAACATTGACGATCCACGCGTGACGTTCCATCTGTTCGAACTCGGCACGACTGAGAATGCCGTCCGTGTCGGGCGTCAGAGCCAACGCAACGATGACCGCATCGGCACCCACAAGGGCGTCGATCAGATTGGCACCTGTCATCACCACATCGGCACCGTCGAAATGTTCGGGCATGTTGCGCACCACCGTGATGTGGCAGTCGAAAGGCTTCAACAGCCTGACGAGCGACCGCGCGATTCCCCCCGCCCCGAGGATCGTCACGTTCGCGCCGAGCAGATTTCTGCCGACGGGCCCCGTCCACTTTGTCTGACGTGCGTAGTCGGCAATGTTGCGCATGCCCGCGAGAAGCAGTGCGAGTGCGTGCTCCGCCACCGGTTCCGCGTACACACCTTTGCCGCAGGTCCAGAGACGCGAGTCGTCGACCAGATGCACGAAGCGTTCCGAACCCGCCCACGGCAGCTGCACCCATTCGATGTGGGGGTTGGCCTCGAGCACCTCGCCGAGATCACTTGCGGCAGTCGGCGACGCCCACACGACTCCCTGCGCTTCCGCGACTTCGACGATTGCTCCGCCACCGGCGACGACGGCATCGCGTATCCACTGCGGCGCAGTGTCCGGGCCCACGGCGATCTTCGGTTGCTCGTTCATTCGATGGTCAGGAGTTGGCGCCCGACAAACGGCGTTGGCGACGGTTGCCAATGATCGTTCCCGTCACCATGAGAGAAATGCTGACAAGAAGCAGCATCGTTGCAAGGACGTTGATCTGCGGCGGGATCTTCACGCGCGACGCGCCGAAGATCTGCAGAGGGAAAGTGACGAGCGAGCCCGCGTTGAAGAACGTGATGATGAAGTCGTCGATGGAAAGTGCGAACGACAGCAAAGCCGCCGCAAGAATTCCGGGCAGGATCAGCGGAAACGTGATCTTCCAGAATGCACGTGACGGCGTTGCCCCGAGATCCATGGCGGCCTGTTCGAGAGTCCAGTCGAAACCGCGGATTCGCGCACGAACCGTGACGGCAACGAAAGAGATCTGGAACATGATGTGGGCGATCACGATGGTGACGTACCCGAACGCGACGCCGCGATTGAGGAACAACGTGGCAAGTGACGAACCGAGCACGATCTCGGGCGACGTCAGTGGAAGCACGAGGAAGAGATTGACTCCCCCACTGCCCTTGAACTTGTAACGACTGAGCGCGAGGGCGATCAGCGATCCCAGCACCGTTGCGCAGAATGTGGAGATCAACGCAATTCGCAAACTGACCCACAGCGCGCTTGTCAGTTCCGACTCGACGAACGGATGAGCCCAGTTGTGCAGGGTGAAGCCCTGCCACTTGATATTGAACTTGCCCTTTGGTGCGTTGAACGAGAAGATCACGATCACGAGGATCGGCAGGAAGATGTACGCGATGGCCAGGCCCGCGATCGAATTGATCGTGCGCTGCCCCACCCGCTGACGTCGCGAAAAAGCCGTCATGCCAAATCTTCTGTCCCCATGAAGCGGGTGTAGATCAGGACCGCGATGGTGATGATGGCCATCAACACGAACGACATCGCCGAGGCAACCGGATAGTTCAACTGCCTCAGGAATTGGTCTTGGATCGAGTTGCCGATCATCGTGGTTTCGGGATTACCGAGGAACTGTGCGTTCACGAAATCGCCTGCTGCAGGAATGAAGACGAGCAGACTGCCCGCGAACACCCCGGGAAGCGACAACGGCACCACGATCTTGCGGAATGCCGCCGACGCCGACGAATACAGATCCATCGCGGCATCGACCAAACGAACGTCGATCTTTTCGAGACTCACGTAGATCGGCAGAACCATGAACGGCAAAAAGTTGTAGGTGAGGCCGCCGATGACCGCCGCCGGGGTGTTCAGCAACTTGCCGTTGTCCATGATGTGCAACCACTCGAGCACACCCGTGAGGTGAAGCGTGCGCACCACACTGGCCACCGGACCCTCGTCGGCGAGGATGTTGCTCCAGGCGAGGGTTCTGATGAGGTACGACGTGAAGAACGGAATCACGACCAGACCGAGCAGGATGTTTCGGTACTTGCCGCCCCGAAAAGCAATGACGTACGCGAGCGGATAACCGATAGCGATCGTCAGAATCGTCGCAATACCCGCATAGGTGAAACTGCGGATGAATTGCGGCCGAAAATCGGTGAGCGCGGTGCGGTAGTTACCCCAGTGCCACGAGAACGACGGGAAGAAGTCGAAGCGGCCGTGCTTTGCCGACAGTGACATGACCACCATTGACCACATGGGCGCCAAGAAGAACAGGCTCAGCCACAGGATTCCGGGCTTCAACAAGCCGTACGGAGCAAGCGCGCGACGGGTTTCCAGACCACCCATGATCGCTACCCATACCAAGCTGACGACTGCCGCCAACATGAACACCGCGACGAGAATCGCGGTCGGGCCCGACACCCATTTCGCACCGAGCGCGACGGCACCAAGTCCGAGCGCAAGCATGACACCCAAGCCAACCGACTCGGGGCGTTCCAACACCCCGGACAGAGCACCTCGAGTGTTCACGCGGGTGTTACCGATGCCTCGTTACGCGCCGGTGATCTTGGCGAAGGCCTCGTCGAACTTGGCCTCTTCTTCCTCGGCGAGCGCGCCCCACGTTTGCAGGCGCGAGATCGTTGCTGCGTCGGGGAACAACAGCGGGTCTTCGGCGAGTGCAGCCGCATCGCCCCCCAACTTCACGAGTTCGTCCTGCACACCCTTGACCGGCGAGATGTACTGCGCGGTCAGCGTGATGCGCGCGGCGTTCGCCGGGTCGTAGACGAAGTCCATCCACTTCGCGACGGCGTCGCCGTTCTTGGATCCCTTGATCCAGAGCATCGTGTCGAACCAGCTGGTGCCGCCCTCTTCGGGAACGTAGAACTTCACGTCGGGATTGTCCTTCGTGAGCTGCAACACGTCTCCCGACCACGCGACACAAGCCGCGAAGTTACCGGCACTGAGGTCGTCGACATAGTCGTTGCCAGTGAATGCACGGATCTGGCCGTCGGTCTTTGCCTTGTCGATTTTGTCGAAACCTGCCGAAGCTTCATCGAACGTTGTGATCTCATTGATCTTCTTGCCGAGCCCCATGAGAACGAGGCCGAGCGTGTCGCGCATTTCGGTGAGCATGCCGATCTTGCCCTTGAACGCCGGATCGAAAAGGTCTTCGACGCTCTTCAGTTCACGACCCGTGACCTTCGCGTTGTACGCGATGCCCGCAATGCCCGTTTGCCACGGAAGGTTGTATTCCTGGTTCTTGTCCCAGGGTTGGCCCACCAGGTCGTCGCGAAGGTTCGCCATGTTCGGGATCTTGTCGACGGGAAGCTTCTGTGCCCAGCCCAACTGCACGAACCGCGCCGCCATCCAGAAGGTCGGGGCGAGAATGTCGGGGTCGATTGCCTTGCCTTTCGACAGCAACGGCTGCACCTTGGCGAAGTACTCGTTGTTGTCGTTGTACGCCTCGGTGTACTTCATCTTGATTCCGGTCTGCTTCTCGAAGAGACCCACCGACTTGTCGTCGATGTACAGAGGCCAGTTTTCGAAGAACAAGGTGCCGTCGCCGCCACCCGAAGATGATCCGCTGCCGCCACCGCCACATGCGGCGAGTAGCGCGGGCAACGACAGTGCACCCGCGCCCGCGAGGCTCGAGCGAATGAGGAACTCGCGACGATTCAACTTTCCTGCCATGTCCTGCTTCCTCTCGGTCGAGCGTGGGTGGGTGAAGGAACTCTAAGTCGTGACGCGCCGCCGCCAAAGAACCGCCGGCGACGGGCCATCAGAGCCGCGCCTCGATGTCGTCGACATTGGTGGTGGTGGCGCCAGCGACGTCGGGCCACCCGTCGAGTACGAACGGGGCGTCGACTTGCCACGACATCCAGACCGACGTCTCGGGCCGCAGGAACGGAAGATCGGTGTCACCCGTGACGACGGCGGTGACCTCGGTGCCGTTACCTAGACGCGCGACGACCCTGACCGATGCACCCTGGAACACGATGTCCGTCACGGTGGCCTCGACTGCATCGCCAGATGGTTGACTCGCGGACACGCGCAGGTGCTCGGGGCGCAGCATCACCGTGACCTGTTCGCCCGGGGTGAGCGCGACGTCGGAATTCACTCGGTCTGTGCGCACCGCAACACGGCCACCTCCCCACAGGTCGAGCGCTACGCCCGCGCTGTCTCCGGTTGCGACCACCGCGGGAAGAAGATTGGCCGACCCGATGAAACCGGCGACGAACAAGGATTGCGGGCGCTTGTAGATATCGGTCGGCGTGCCGATCTGCTCGACGACACCGTGACTCATGACCGCGATGCGATCGCTCATCGTGAGCGCCTCACCCTGGTCGTGCGTGACAAAAACAAAAGTGATCTCGACTTCGCGCTGGATCCGCTTCAACTCGATCTGCATCGCCTCGCCCA
>CAYFLC010000006.1:0-14979 GCA_964343885.1 uncultured Bifidobacterium sp. | reverse complement strand
ATCGAGTGCAGCGAGGGGTTCGTCGAGCAGAAGCGCGCTTGGGTAATTGACGAGCGCACGGGCGAGGGCGACTCGTTGCTGCTGACCACCCGACAGCTGGGCGGGACGCCGGTTCGCGAATTCTGACAACCGAACCACGTCGAGCATGTCGCCGACGCGCTTCTTCACTTCGGTTTCTTCGATCTTCTTGCTCCGCGGCCCGAAAGCGATGTTGTCGGCGACGGTCATGTGCGGGAACAGGGCGTACTGCTGAAAAACAGTGTTGACATTGCGCTTGTACGGGGGAACGGACGACACGTCAACACCTTCGAGCAAGACCCGCCCCGCGGTGGGCTGTTCGAAACCGGCGATCATCTTCAACGTCGTCGTCTTGCCGCAGCCTGACGGACCGAGCATCGCGAAGAACTCGCCTCGCCCGATTGCAAAGTCGGCATTGTCGACGGCCACGAAGTCGCCGTACTGCTTGCGTACCTGGTCGAGGCGAATGACGTCGCCGGCGAGTGGCTGGCCGCTCGAAGCGGCAGCAGACCCGGGGTCCCCTCCGTTTGACATTGGGGCGAGCGTAACACCGGACCTACGATCACACGTGATGACCGACACGCCCCCGCGGACCTCCCCCAGCTCGCCCGCTCAGCAGGTGCGCACCGATGCCACCGATCGCCTCATCATCGAACAACTCCAGGTCGACGGTCGACTCCCTTACACGCAGTTGGCCACGGCTGTCGGCTTGTCGGAAGCCGCCGCCCGGCAACGCGTGCAGAGGCTCATCTCTGCAGGTGTCATCCAGGTTGTCGCCGTGACGAATCCGCTGATGGTCGGACGACGACGCATGGCATTGATCGGTATCGGAACCACCGGACCAACCGACTCCCTCGCTGACAAGCTACGTGCGCTCGAGGCAATCGAATACTTGGTCATCACTGCGGGCAAATTCGATTTCCTCGCCGAAGTCGTTGTCTCTGACGAAGCCGAACTTCTGCGCGTCACCAACTCGATTCGCGCCGTTCACGGTGTCGTCACCACCGAGACATTCATGTATCTCGACATTTCGAAACAGACGTATACATACGGCGTCCACTGACGCCGAGGGAATTTCAGCTGTCGAGGTTTGCCATCACGTGCTTGACGCGCGTGTAATCCTCGAGCGAGTACGACGACAAGTCCTTGCCGTACCCGGACTTCTTGAAACCGCCGTGCGGCATTTCCGCGACCACAGGGATGTGGGTGTTGATCCAGACACATCCGAAATCGAGGCGCTTGGCCATCCGCATCGCACGTCCGAAGTCCTTCGTCCAGACCGACGACGCCAGGCCGTACTCGACTCCGTTCGCCCAACGCACGGCTTCGTCCTCGTCGGTGAAACGCTGAACTGTCACGACGGGTCCGAAGATCTCGTTCTGGATCATTTCGTCGTCTTGTCGCAGATCGGCGACAACGGTGGGCGAATAGAAATAGCCGGGTCCGCCGACTTTGTTGCCGCCCGTGGTGACGGTGGCATGCGACGGCGCGCGTTCGATGAAGCCCGCGACACGAGCGAGTTGCGAAGGATTGTTCAGCGGTCCGTACAGAACGTCGGCATCATCGGGCTGACCGGTCTTCGACGCAGCAACCGCCTCGGTGAGCGCTGCAACGAAGTCAGAATAAACGTGCGGTGCAGCCAACACGCGCGTTGCCGCCGTGCAATCTTGGCCGGCATTGAACAACCCCGCAGTGGCGATGCCCTCGGCCGCTGCAGCGACATCGGCATCATCAAACACCACGACGGGTGCTTTGCCTCCGAGTTCGAGATGCACGCGCTTCAGGCTCGCCGCTGCAGCCTGCGCCACCTCCATTCCCGCTCGAACGCTTCCGGTGACCGACACAAGGCTGGGTACGCGGTGCGACACCATCGCACGTCCAGTGTCGCGGTCGCCGCACACGACGTTGAAGACACCGGGGGGCAGGAACTCCGCCGCAATCTCGGCGAGGATCGTCGTCGTTGCCGGCGTGGTGTCGGACGGTTTCAGCACGATGCTGTTTCCTGCGGCGATGGCCGGAGCGAACTTCCACACCGCCATCATCATCGGGTAGTTCCACGGTGCCACCTGGGCGCACACACCAACTGGCTCACGTCGAATCATCGACGTCATGTTTCGCATGTACTCGCCCGCGCTCTTTCCTTCGAGATGACGGGCAGCGCCGGCGAAGAAGCGAATTTGGTCGACCATCGGCGGAATCTCCTCCGACGTCGTGAGGCTGATCGGCTTTCCGGTGTTCTCGACCTCGGCCGCAATCAGGTCACCGGCGCGCGCCTCGACTGCATCGGCGATACGGAACAACGCGAGCGACCGTTCCGACGGCGTTGAGTCTCGCCACACCTCGAACCCGGCTTCGGCGGCGTTCATGGCGGCGTCGATGTCGACTTCGCGCGACAATGCAGCACGTCCGTAGACGGTGCCGGTCGCTGGATTGACGACATCGGTGGTCTCGCCCGAAGCAGCGTCGACAAATTGCCCGTTGATGAAATTCCGAAAGTCCTTCACGGCGTCATCCTGCCACAGCCATTCGCGTGTAGAAATGGGTCATGAGTAGGAACGTGAACGCCCCCGTCACGACCGTTGGCGTGCCGACCGAGATCAAGGAATCCGAAGGTCGCGTCGCGCTCACCCCGGACGGCGTTCGTGAACTCGAACGGCTCGGCATCAATGTTTACGTTCAGGCGGGCGCCGGCGAAGGTGCATCGATCGCCGACGCCGCCTACGTGGCGGCGGGGGCCGACATCGTGCCCACCGCAGCCGATGCGTGGGCATGCGACATGGTGGTCAAGGTCAAAGAACCGAAGGCCGACGAGTTCGACTTCCTCCGCGACGACCTCGTCCTCTTCACTTATCTCCATCTCGCGGCATACCCGGACGTCGCGAATGCGCTTGTCGCGTCGAGCACCACGGCTTTCGCTTACGAAACCGTGCAAACGAAGAACGGACAACTTCCGTTGCTCGCACCCATGAGCGAAGTCGCCGGACGACTCGCCCCGCAGATGGGCGCCCACTTCATGGAACGGACGCACGGTGGACGCGGCGTGTTGATGGGTGGCGCGCCCGGCGTGCGGCCTGCACGTGTGGTCGTTCTCGGCGCGGGCAACGTCGGTTGGAACGCGGCGTGGATCGCAGCGGGCATGGAGGCTGAAGTCATCCTTCTCGACAAGAACATTGATCGCCTCCGCTATGTCGATCAGATTCACAAAGGCCGCATCATGACGCTGGCTTCGAACCGTGGAGCGGTCGAACGATCGGTCGCCGAGGCCGACCTTGTGATCGGCGCCGTTCTTGTGGCAGGCGGTCGCGCACCGATTGTGGTCAGCGAAGAAATGGTGCAAACCATGAAGCCCGGGGCCGTGATCGTCGACGTCGCGGTCGACCAAGGTGGATGTATCGCGACAACGAGGGAAACCACTCATTCGAAACCCACCTACGAACTGCACGGTGTCGTTCACTACGCAGTCGGCAATATGCCCGGCGCAGTTCCGCACACCAGCACGTACGCATTGACCAACGCCACCCTGCCCTACATCATCGAAGTTGCGGCAAAGGGCCCGCGCACCGCGGTGATCGCCGACGACTCGCTTTCGTATGGACTGAACGCCGCACGAGGCAACATCACCAACGCCACCGTCGCGGAAGCACTGGGTCAAGCATTCGTTGCGCCGGCCGAGGCACTGACCTGAGCCAATGAGCAACCCGCCCGTTCCGGTTGCCGAAGTCGCGATGCCGCGATTACCCGGTATCGGCGCGCAACTCGACCGGGCCGCATCGGCCGCAGCGCATCGAGAAGCTGCGTCGTCGAGCTGGATCGCACGCGGCGATATCGGATTCTCGATCTTGCGCTACGACGACGTGGTTGCTGTGTTGCGCGACAAGCGGTGGCACAGCGCAGTTCCCTTGGTGATCGAAATGTCGGCCGAAGCCACACCCGAGTTGAAGGCGCGTCGCCGTGAATCGATCCTCTCCGCCGAGGGCGATACGCACGTGCGCCTTCGGCGACTCGTTGCGCCCGCATTCTCGCCGCGACGTGCCGATGTGCTTCGCCCATTCATGGCGCGAGTCGTCAATGACCTGATCGACGCGGTCGTCGCAAAGGACGCCTGCGACATCGCAGTCGACATCTGCGAGCCCTACCCGATTCCGATCATCTGCGAACTTCTCGGTGCACCCAAGGATGATTGGGAACTCTTCAGTCGCTGGGCCACCGACATTCTGCGCGTTTTCGACAACAACTTCCGCGAAGACGCTCCGCTCATCATGGCCGCGCAGGATGAACTCGACCATTACGTACGCGAACTCATCGCGGAACGTCGCACTCGGCCACACGACGACTTGCTCACCGACCTGATCGCCGCAGAAGAGGCCGGTGATCGCCTCACCACCGAGGAACTGGTGATGATGGTCGAGGCGGTCATCATCGGCGGCACCGACACCACCCGCAACCAACTCGGACTGGCCGTCGATCTACTTCTTGAACACCCGAGCGAATGGGTGACGCTTGCTACCCATCCGGAACTTGCCGCCAAGTACGTGGAAGAAACGATGCGGGTCAACGGAGCCGTCCGTGGAACGGGTCGCGTCGCATCGTGCGACATCGAATACAAAGGTGTGTTCTTTCCCGCGGGCACGATCGTCTTCCCCAGCCTCGCCACCGCGAACCACGATGGTTCCGCATTCAGCGACCCCGACCGCTACGACCCCGCAGGACGCGAATCATCGCAACCACAACTTACGTTCGGCAGTGGCATTCACTACTGCCTCGGTGCCGCCTTGGCGCGCGCCGAACTGCAGGAAGCGCTGCCAATTCTGGCGAGGCGCATGCCGAGAATCACGAGAACGGGCGAACCCCGCTACAAAATCGCCACTGCCGGGATCTTCGGACCGACATCTCTTCCCGTGTCGTTCGGGACACCGTCGTAGCGCAATACCCGCGCCCGATCTCTCCACCTACTGCCCGTCTGCCGTAACGTCGGGGAATGCCCTCGAACTCGAAGAACATCAAGCTTGGCTACAACACCGGATACTGGGGCAGCGGCCCGCCGGCTGGGGCTCTCGAGGGAATCAAGGAAGCCGACCGACTTGGCTTCGACTCCGTGTGGACGGCCGAGGCCTACGGCAGCGACGCGCTGACGCCCCTCGCGTGGTGGGGTGCGCACACCGAACGCGTGCGACTCGGCACGGGCATCATCCAAATGAGTGCGCGTACACCCGCGGCAACCGCGATGGCCGCGATGACGATCGACCATCTCAGCAACGGGCGATTCATTCTCGGCCTCGGCGCATCGGGTCCGCAGGTCGTCGAAGGCTGGTACGGCCAGGCGTACCCGAAGCCACTCACCCGCACACGCGAGTACATCGGCATCGTGCGCGACATCATTCGCCGCGAACAGCCGATCAATCACCACGGCGAGTTCTACGACATGCCATTTTCCGGTGGCGCCGGTCTCGGCAAGCCGCTGAAGAGCACAATCCATCCGTTGCGCAAAGAAATTCCGATCTTCCTCGGTGCCGAAGGCCCGAAGAACGTCGCACTGTCGGCAGAGATTTGCGATGGCTGGCTGCCTCTGTTCTTCTCACCGAAGGAAGATCCGTTCTACCGCAAGTGCCTGAATGAAGGATTCGCGAAGAGCGGCGAGGCGAACAAGGCCGATCGATTCGAGGTCGCGTCCGGACTCTTCATCATCCCCGGTGACGATGCCGAAAAGTGCGCAGACGCCGTTCGCCCATTCCTCGCTCTGTACGCGGGCGGCATGGGCGCGCGAGGCGCAAACTTCCACTTCGAGGTGTTCGCACGCATGGGCTACGAAGACGTCGCGCTGAAGGTGCAGGATCTGTACCTTGCCGGCAAGAAGGCCGAAGCTGCGGCTGCGATTCCCCTCGCCATGGTTGAAGACGTGGCGCTCGTGGGGCCAATCGACAAGATCAAGGACGAACTGCAGAAGTGGCGTGAGACATGCATCACAACGTTCCTCGTCAGCGGTCCGCCGCAGGTGTTGTCGATGTATGCCGAAGTACTGTCTGACTGATGTCTGAATCCAAGCGCGGCACAGTTGGTGCGGCGCTGCAGTCCCGGCCGTTCCGGGTCATGTTCACAGGTTCATTTCTGTCGAGCATCGGAACGTGGATGCAGAACGTCGTGTTGCCGGCTTACGTGTATCACCGCACAGGCCGCGCATCGCTTGTTGGCATTTTCATTTTTGCGCAACTCGGGCCGTTGCTGTTGTTGTCGATACCGGCGGGTGTCATTGCCGACAAATTCGACCGGCGAAAGTGGCTCATTTTCACTCAGTCGATCCAGCTCACGTTCTCGTTCCTTCTGTTTCCCCTTGCCGCGGCCGACGCACACGTCGTGTGGCTCTTCATGGCGCAGCTCGGGGTGGGCGTTGGAAACGCCCTCAACGCGCCGGCATGGTCGGCGACTCTCCCGGGATTGGTGCCGCCCGAAGATCTCGCCGGTGCCATCTCGTTGAATTCCACCATCATCAACGGCTCGCGTGTCATCGGGCCGATCATCGTCGCGATTCTGGCCAGTTGGGGCGTCACGACATCGCAGGTGTTCTTCATCAATGCGCTCACGTATCTCTTCGTGATTTTCGCGCTCTTGCGTGTCACGATTCCGCACATTGCACCGGTTCAGGGCGAACCCGGCTGGCGACAGTTGATGACCGGCATCAGTATCGCCCGCCAACGCAAAGTCATCAGCCGCATCCTGTTGTCACTCGCCACGTTCTCGTTCCTCTCGCTCCCCTACGTCGGCCTCTTTCCTGCGGTTGCGCGACTGAACTTCGGTATCGATGAAACCGGATCGACATATCGCTGGCTCTACGCGACATGGGGACTCGGGGCGGCGCTCGGGGGACTCGCAATCGGCACGGTTCTCGTTGGCGTCGACAAGCGCAAAATCATCCGTTGGGGCTTCGCGTTCTTTGCCATCTTCATCGCACTGTTCGGTCTCGCCAACACACCGCTTCTCGCGTTCGTCGTTGCCTTCCCCCTCGGCATCGCCTATTTCGGAACCACAACCTCAATGATGACCGTGCTGCAGTCGCGCCTCGCTCCAAACGAACGCGGTCGCGTGATGTCGTTGTGGTTCATGGCTTTCGGTGGAACGGTCCCGCTCGGCAACCTCATCTTCGGACCCGTCATCGACGCGATCGGTGCGCGCTGGGTTTTACTGGGCGGCGCCGTATGGGCGCTCTTTCTCGCGTGGTGGTGCAACGTGAAGAGCCTCGAAGGCTCAGCTCACGAGAGCACGTACCACGCGATCAAGACCGACCACGCGTGACGCTTTGACAAGCACCGCGCCGCCCGCACCGAGCTCACGCACTCGCAAGACAACGGAATCGATGTCGTCGATCGATCCAGCTCCGTAAAGATCAGTTCCAAAGGCCAGCAACTCGATGCCCAGTCCGGCGGCACGATCGGCAACCTCGCGATGCCTGCGCTCCGGCTCATCGATTTCGGCCATTTGGCCGAGCACTGCGACACGGCGAGTCGCTGGTAACGCGGCGAGGGTCTCGAGAGCAGCGATCACAGAGGTCGGACTCGCGTTGTACGAATCATCGATCACAGTGACGCCCGCAATCTCGTGAATCGCCATTCGCATCGGCGACAACGCAGCCGTACCGAGAGTGCCAACGGCCGACGAGAGATCGCACCCAACAACCGCCGCCGCAAGAAGCGCAGCGGCGGCATTCGACGCCATGTGAACTCCGGGTACGGGTAGTCGACACGTGCCGGATCCCCAGCGGGATTCGTACACGAAAGAGCAGCCATCAGCTCCGTGCGGGACCACCTCGGCAACCCTCATATCTGCGCCGATTGCCGTGCCGTATGTCAGCACCGTGCCCGACGTGTGGGAACCCATCGAGGCAACGCGGTTGTCGTCGGCATTGAGCAAAGCGAATCCGTCGGCACCGATCGCCTCGACGAGTTCGCTCTTCGCCCTGCGAACGCCCTCGATTCCCCCGACGCGCTCACTGTGCGCTTCACCGACGCGGGTGATGATTGCGATATCGGGACGCGCGATGCGCGCCAGTCGGGCGATCTCGCCGAATCCACGCATGCCCATTTCGAGGACCAACGACTCGACGCTGTCACGAGCATTGAGAATCGTCGCGGGCAAGCCGATGTCGTTGTTCAATGACTTCTCGCTTGCACCCACAGTGAACTTCGAACCGATCGCCGCCGCGACAAAGTCTTTCGTCGTGGTCTTTCCCACCGAACCTGTGATGCCGACCACCCGACCGTTGACTTGCTCGGCCAGCACAGACCTGCCCCATGCGCCGAGCTCGGTCAGCGAAGCCTCGGTGTCGTCGACGATGATCTGTGGAACGGAGCAATTCGCCACTTCGCGCTGCACCAGCACCGCTGATGCTCCGGCATTGACAGCATCATTCACGTAGTCATGCCCATCGCGCGCGGCAACCACCGCGACGAACAAATTTCCCGGTTGCAATGTGCGGGAATCGTACGAGACCCCGTGTGCTTCGACATTTGCCGCGCCGACCACATTCGCCCGCAATACGCGAGCGGCTTCGGCAACGGGAATGCGCATACCGTGACGATAGTGGCGTGCCCGTGTACCGTCGGGGGCTATGAGCGGTGACAAGACGCACCTCGTCGTGTTGTTCGGCGGTGAGTCGGCCGAACACGACGTCAGTTGCGTCACCGCGGCACACGTCATCGCCGCTGCGGATCCGGCGAAATACGAGGTCACCGCGATCGGCATCGCCCGCGATGGCAAGTGGGCAATTTCCGATGCGTCAGCCGCCGCCTTGCAAACCGGCCGCCTCGCAATCGGCACGCAATCAACTTCTCTCGAGGCCGTGACCCGCAAGCGCACCGTGGTGATGCCACTACTTCACGGCCCACTGGGCGAAGACGGAACCGTGCAAGGAATGCTGGAACTCGCCAACGTTCCTTATGTCGGTTCCGGCGTTCTCGCGAGCGCGTTGTGCATGGACAAGACGATGGCGAAGCAAGTCATCGCCGCGGCGGGACTTCCCCAACCGCACTTCCGTGCGGTGCACGAGCCGCATTTCGACGATGCAGACGTTGATGGCATCATCACGTCGATCGGACTCCCCATGTTCGTGAAGCCGGCCAACATGGGGTCATCCGTCGGCGTGCGCAAGGCCAAGACACGGCAAGAAGCCCTGGGCGCGATTCGCCACGCCTTCGTCTACGACGAATGGGTTGTCTGCGAAGAAGCAATCACCGGGCGCGAGATCGAAGTCGCGGTACTCGGTAACACCACACCACGCGCGTCATTGCCCGGCGAAGTCGTGGCGGGTGCCGAGTTCTACGACTACGACGACAAGTACGTGAACAATTCGGCCCAATTGGTCATCCCCGCGATTCTTGATGCCGATCAAACACGCATCGTGCGTGAACTCGCCGTGCGCGTGTACAGCGAACTCCGCTGCGAAGGTATGGCTCGCGTCGACTTCTTCTTCGAAGAGAAAGGTCGCGGTTTCCTCTGCAACGAGGTGAACACCATTCCCGGATTCACACCGATCTCGATGTACCCGAAGATGTGGGAGGTTTCCGGCCTTCCCTATCGTCAGCTCATCGACGAGCTCGTCGACCTTGCGATCGACCGCCACTCACGGCGCAAGCGCAGCACGCAAATAACCAAGTAGCTCGGCACGCAGGCGCCTCAGCGACGCCACCCCGGGGGTCCATCCCACCGCACGCAGCGCAACGGGCTCGGTCGCCACACCGACAACGGTCGAATACGCGAACGCCATCACCAACCGCGCATCTGCGCGACGAAGACGACCGGCGTCCATTTCACCTTCGAGATACGTGACCGCCAATTCGACCAGCGGCCGCATGCGGTCGACCACGGCATCGGCAAGCACCGGGCTGAGACGATTCAATTCGCGCACTAGGCCAAGCAGTGCCGGTCGCCGTACCGCCGGACGGAACACCGCACTCACCGCAGCCTCGACACGAGCGAAGCCGTGGGGTGCCGAACGGACCGCCGCACCAACTTCCACGAACAATTCATCGGCCACGCGCTGCAAGACCGCAATGACGAGTTCTTCCTTCGACGCAAACCAATACAGAAGCGTCTGCTTCGCCACTCCTACACCGCGGGCAATGTCGTCGAGGCTGGTGGCGTCGATCCCTGCCGACCCGAAGCGATCGAGGGCCTCTTCCAGAATCTTCTCCCGCGTCCGGATCCCCTTTTTTTCGGGCTTTTCCGCCATGGAAAGGACGGTACCAAAGTTTCTCTACCAATTGGTAGAGAACTGTGCTAGAACTCCCCCTGATGATTGCGGAGTCATTGGCGGGGCGGCGCATTGCCATAACGGGTTCGACGGGTTTCGTCGGTACGGCTCTTGTCGAGCGTCTCCTGCGTTCCGCCCCCGGCTGCGAGTTGTATCTCATCGTTCGTGGCGGCCGCCGCGGCGCGGCATCGCGCATCAAGCGCGAGATTCTCAACAACGACGCGTTCGATCGTCTGCGCGAGGAACTGCACGGCACATCGGAAGATTTCGACGCGATGGCCGCACGTCGCGTTCACGCGATCGACGGCGACATCTCCGTCGATGGCCTCGGGCTGAACGAAGCAGGTCGCGCTGCGCTTTCGCTGTGCGACATCGTCATCCACTCGGCCGCAGCGGTGGCCTTCGACTCGCCACTCGACTCTACCGTCGAAGTGAACCTGCTCGGCCCCGTGCGACTCGCCGCCGTTCTCAACGAAATTCACGCCGAGTCGACGTCGAAACCGCACCTTGTCGCCGTCAGCACTTGTTATGTCGCGGGCAACCGACGCGGGCACGCACCGGAACTTCTCGTTTCGCAAGGACCATTCGACATTGGTCTCAGCTGGCGCGACGAAGTCACTTCCGCACGCCGCGTACGAGGCGACATCGAGGCGGCCAGCCGCACACCGAATGCACTCGAGAAGTTCCGTGCCGATGCACGGCGCGAACTCGGTGCAGCCGGAGCACCCGCCCTTGCAGCGAAGACGGAACAGTTGCGCGACAAGTGGGTGCAGAACGAACTCGTGCAGGCCGGACGCGCGCGTGCGGCGAGCGTTGGTTGGCCCGATGCGTACGCATTCACCAAGGCTCTCGGCGAACAAGCCCTCACCGAGACGAAGGGCGACCTTCCGGTCAACATTGTGCGCCCGTCGATCATCGAATCAGCCGTCGCCGAACCGCGTCCGGGCTGGATCCGCGGCTTCCGCATGGCCGAGCCCGTCATCATCTCCTATGCGCGCGGATTGTTGCGCGAGTTCCCCGGCGTTCCCGAGGGCACCATCGACGTGATACCCGTCGACATCGTCGTCGCGGCAATCGTCGCCGTTGCGGCGAAAGGCCCAACCGCGCCGTACATCACGCAGGTCGCCTCGGGCAGTACGAATCCGCTGAACTACAGCCAGCTCGTCGACAACGTGCGCGACTGGTTCACCGCACATCCGATCCACGATGCCGAAGGACAACCGATCGTTGTTCCCGACTGGAACTTCCCCGGTCGCGGACGCGTGCAGAAGCAACTCACCCGCGCCCAGACACTCGTCACCCGTGGCGAAAAGCTGTTGCAATCGCTTCCCCTTCGCGGCACACAGGCAACGTGGAGCGCAAAGCTCGAGGAAAAGCGCATCGAGATCGAACGCGCGATGGAATACGTCGAGCTGTACGGCCTGTACACCGAGTGCGAAGCCATCTACTCGGTCGACAATTTGCTCGGGCTGTGGGCTGAGCTCGACGAACACGACCGTTCTGCTTTCTGTTTCGACCCGCGTGTCGTCTCGTGGGACCACTACATCCAGAACGTTCACCTTCCCTCGGTTGTCGAACACGCCCGCGTGAAGATGACGCCCGGCAAGACGAAGACCGACCGTTCCGCTCGATTGCGGGCAAACGTGCTGGCGCCACAGCGACAAGTTGCAGCGTTCGACCTGGAGAACACGCTCATTGCCTCGAACGTCGTCGAGAGCTATTCGTGGCTTGCCACCCGACACCTGAACGGCCCCGAACGAGCCCGCTACGTGCTGCGCACGCTGCGCGAAGCGCCGAGCCTTCTCAGTATGGACCGCAAAGACCGCGGCGACTTCCTGCGTTATTTCTACCGTCGTTACGAAGACGCGCCGGTCGAACAGATCGAACGCGACGCCATTGAGATGATGACCCACATCATCGTCGCGAAATCGTTCCCCGCAGCGATTCGTCGCGTGCGCGAACACCGCGCGCTCGGCCACAAGACGATCCTCATCACCGGCGCGCTGTCGTTCAACGTTGAATCACTGCGTCCGCTCTTCGACGAAATCGTCGCGGCGGAAATGTCGATTCGCCCCGATGGCACCTACAGCGGTCAGCTGAGCAAGGTGCCACCAACCGGTGAAACTCGTGCACAGGTTCTCGCCGACTACTGCGCGGCAAACGGTTATTCGCTCGACGAATGTGTTGCCTACGCCGACTCCACATCCGATCTTCCGTTGCTCGAAGCTGTCGGTCACCCGGTGGCCGTGAATCCGGAAACTCGACTTGCTGCGATTGCGCGCAAGCGCGGCTGGCTCGTCGAAGAATGGTCGAAAGCCGCTGGAGCGCCGAAGCGCCTCCTTCCCATCGCACCGATGATGAACGAGAGACAGCGATGAGGGCGCTTCGCATCGACCGCAACACCGGGCGCTTCATGCTCGCGCGTCTCGTTTCAGGTTTCGACACGGGCTCGGCCGCCCGCCTCGGACCACTGACCCTCGGCAGCATCGAACCACCGCGCGTTCCGGGCGAAGGGTGGCAGCGCGTGCGTCCTCGACTCACGGGCATTTGCGGTAGCGACCTCGCCACCGTGGAAGGTCACGCATCCACGTATTTCGAGAACTGGGTGAGCTTCCCGTTCGTTCCCGGGCACGAAATCGTCGGCCAGCTCGATTCGGGCCAACGCGTGGTCATCGAACCCGTGCTCGGCCACGCGGCACGCGGACACGCTCTTCCCTTTCCCGATGCCGCACCCGGCGATGGCGACGACTACGCGCACCTCGCGATGCCACCACTCGAACCGGGAATTCAGATCGGCTTTTGCAATTCGACCGGCGGAGGATGGGCGACGGAACTCGTCGCCCACGACTCGCAGATTCACGCCATACCCGACGACATGAGCGACGAACGTGCCGTGCTGATCGAGCCATTCGCCGGAGGAATCCACTCGGCGCTCCAGGCGATCGAGGCCACACGTGGAATCGATTCACCCGTGATCGCGGTGCAGGGTGCCGGCACCATGGGACTCTGCGCGATTGCCGGCCTGCGCGCCTTTGCACCTCACGCGCACGTTGTCGTCGGCGCCCGCTACCCCGCGCAGATGCGCGCCGCGAAAGAACTCGGTGCCACGACAGTCGTCAAGGCATCGGAACTGGCCCGCACGGTGCGTCACGTCGTCGGGTGCCACATTGTTGGCGACTACCTGTCGTCAGGTGCGCACGCCACCATCGATGCGGTTGGCAACAGCGACAGCATCGGCGTGTCCCTTCGCATCACACGGCCGCGCGGACGAATCGTTCTCATGGGCATGCCCGCCCAGGTCGACGTCGACCTCACAGGCCTGTGGCATCGCGAAACCGAACTGAAGGGTTCGTACACGTACGGAACCGAAACGCTCGCCGACGGTTCCCGCCGGCGCACCTTCGACCTCGCGATTCAATTGGCCGGAACGTTCCAGATCGAACGCCTGCTGTCGGCCACGTATCCGCTCTCCGATTACGCGAACGCACTTCGCCACGCGGCAGAAGCCGGTGCACGCGGGGCCATCAAGGTGGCTTTCGACATGCGCCCCGACATCGCTGCTGAAGAGACCAAGAAAGAAAGGCAACGCTGATGCCACGCCCAGGATTCGTTCTCGAGGTCGACAAGTCAACTCCGCCCATATTGTTCTGGCGCGGCGAGAACTTCTCGCTCGAAAAATTGCCGGCCGACCGCTCGCGCGTCATCTATGCACCCGAGCCGCACAAGGTGATCGACGACATCGACGGCGCGATTCGCCATGCACTGCTCAATCCCATCGAGATGGACCCACTGCCGGCCCTCCTCTTCCCCGGCATGAAGTTGACGATCGCGTTCGACGACATCAGCCTGCCGCTGCCCAAGATGACCCGCCCCGACATTCGCCAGCGCGTCATCGAAGCGGTTCTCGACATGGCAGCCGAAGCGGGGGTCGACGATGTGCACATCATCGCCGCACTCGCCTTGCACCGTCGCATGACCGAAGACGAACTGCGCCACCAACTTGGCGACCGCATCTACGACGCGTTCGCACCGCGTGGTCTGCTGTACCAGCACGATGCCGAAGACCCCGACAACCTCGCTCTTCTGGGCGAAACACCCCATGGTGAAGAGGTCGAGATCAACAAGCGCGCGGCCGAGAGCGACCTGCTCGTCTACGTGAACATCAACCTCGTGGCGATGGATGGTGGCTGGAAGAGCACGGCGACGGGGCTCTCGTCGTACCGATCGCTGCGCCACCACCACAACACCCACACGATGCAGAACAGCCGGTCGTTCATGGACGCCCACCGCAGCGAACTGCACAAGAGCAACTGGCGCATGGGTGAAGTGATGCGCAAGCACGGCCCCAAGATCTTCCAGATCGAGACCACGGTCAACAACGACACGTTCCCCAAGCCCTTCGACTTTCTCGCCAAACGCGAATGGGAATGGAACGCGCGAGACCGAGCCAAATTCATTGGCGCACAAGCGGGGTTGAATCGCACCCCCGCGCGCATTGCGCGCAACATCTTCCACGGCATTGAAGCACCCCACAACATGACGAGCATTCAGTGCGGCGAGGTCGAGGCTGTGCACCGTGTGACCACCGAGAATGTGTGGAAACAACAGCTCGTCGAAGTACAGGGCCAGACCGACATCCTCACGATGGGCATTCCGTTCATCTGTCCGTACAACGTGAACTCGATCATGAACCCGATCCTCGTGATGTGCACGGGCCTCGG
>CAYFLC010000005.1:23540-29485 GCA_964343885.1 uncultured Bifidobacterium sp. | reverse complement strand
GAGCGTGCGCACGATCGACAGCCCGAGCCCCGTTGCATTGGCGATGTCGAAGTCGGGTGCGAGCCCTGCCCCGTTGTCGAGAACCCTGATGCGCAGAGTCACCGCGTCGGTCGCGTCGTCGCGTACCTGTGCGAGATGGACTGCAACGTTGCCGGCACCCGAAAGGCCCTCTTCGAAGCCGTGATCGACGGCGTTCTGCAGCAACTCGGTGAGAACCACCGACAGCGGCGTCGCCACCGTGGCGGGCAATCGACCTCCGTCACCGTGCACGACGAATCGAACTGGTCGATCGGGCGACTGCAGGCTCTCTTCGACCAGTCGAAGCAGCGGACGCACGATCTCGATGAAGGCGACGTCTTCACCCGGTTCACGCGAGAGAGTTTCGTGAACGAGTGCGATGGTTCGGATCCTTCGCACGGATTCGTCGACGGCGGCCTTTGCCTCGGGTGAATCCAAACGCCGCGCCTGAAGACGCAGCAGCGACGAAATTGTCTGCAGATTGTTCTTCACGCGGTGATGGATCTCGCGAATGGTCGCGTCCTTCGAAAGGATCAGGCGATCGCGGCGCCGCAGTTCAGAAACGTCACGAAGTAGCAGCACCGCACCGGTGACATGAACACCGCCGTCGGTTTCGATCAACGGCATGCAGCGAGCCAGCAAGGTGACCTCGGTGGTCTGGTCGAACTCTTCGACCACCGGCTCGTGGCGCTCGAATGCCTGACGAACCGCGCTGTCAGTGAATCCGAGTTCCGAGAGTGTCTGGCCGACGCTGTTCGAGCCGATACCGACGCGGTGCAGGGCCGACACGGCATTCGGCGATGCGTAGCGCACCTTGGCCTCTTCGTCGATGACGAGCACGCCGTCGCCCACACGCGGCGACAAGCTGGAGTCGGCAGCGCGTCCCGGGAACGGAAAGAGACCTTCGCGGATCATCGACGCGAACCTCGCGAAAATTTCGAGGTAAGTGCGCTCGAGTTCGCCGGGCTGACGACCGCTGCGCGTCGACCATTCACGCGTCAACACGGCGATCGGAGCCGAACCACAACGCACGGGAATGGCGAGCATCCGCGCCGCGCCGTCGACGCCGTCGATGGCGATCTCGCCCTCTTCCATTTCTCCACTCGCAAACGAACGCCCGATCAGTGATCGCGCATCCGACTCGACAACGGTGCCCACCGAGTCGCTGATGTACAGCGTCTGGCCGGTCGCGGCACGGACGTGCGCGGCGACGAGCCAGTTGCCGTCGCGGGTCGGCAAGTAGAGAAGCAGGTCGGCGAAACAGAAGTCGGCGAGCATGCCCCATTCCGAGACCAGGTTCTGCAGGTGACCGACGGCTTCCTTGCCGAGGTCGGTGTGCTGTCGGGCCAGGTCGCCGAGTGTTGCCATGCCTGAAGTCTGCCCCAGTGGCGTTGCCGGCTACGGCATCGCGATCGATTCGGCAAGCCCAGCGACCCCGGCGACATCGGTCACCGGACTGCGGGCCTCGGTGATTCGTTCGACTCGCACGGTGTGTCGGTCGGCCAATGACTTCATGACCGATTCCTCGCGGCCAACATCGTTGAGCACGGATCGAACAAGACCCATGAGGGCCGGCGAAAGGTCGGATGACCTCGCTTCGCTGGCCTCGTCAACCACCGCCGGGTCGACGGCCCGGTTGAGCACCATCGAACCGAGACGCAGGCCGCGTTCGCGCAGTGCGTCAGCGAGAAACTCGGCCTCGGCCGCAGGCGCGGGGCTCGATGTTGTGACCACGACGAACGTCGTTGACTCCGAATGCAGCATTTGTTGCACGTCACCGGCGTGCGAGGTGAATGCCGGCTCCATCGTGCGGAACAGCCCGAAGAACTCGGAAATGTCCTGCAGGAAGCGCGCGCCGAGCACGCGATCGGCGAGTGCGAAGAACGGTTTCGATGTGACTGCGACGACACGGTTGGTTGCGGGAATGGTGAGCCATCGCAAGAGACGGCTTGCGAAGAAGTCGCGCATGCGTTCGGAAGCATCGAGAACGCTGAGTGCATTGCGTGATGGCGGCGTGTCGACGACGATCGCATCGAACGCCCGTGACTGCGCCAACTCCCAGAGCCGTTCGATTGCGATGTAGTCGTGGCTGTTGACGAATCGTCCCGTGATGTTGCGGTACAAACCGTTCGACAACACCCGCTCGGCTGTCGCTTCGTCGGGCGCGATGCGCCTGATCAGGGAATCCCAGGCATCGGCGGCGTCGAGCATTGACACCGCGAACACGGCCCCTGACGGCAGTGCGACTTCGACGATGTCGTTTCCTTGTGCGGTGATTCCCATCGACGACGCGAGGCGCCGAGCGGGGTCGATCGTGATCAAGAGAACACGTTCGGAGGGTTGTTCTTTGGCGATCTTCGCGGCGAGCGCAGCCGAATACGTCGACTTCCCCACGCCACCTGAACCCATCACGAAATAGATCCGGGGCAACATCACAGGTCCTCGCCGAGTTCCGCGAGCAGGTCATCGGCGATACGTGCAGGAAGTTCGTCGTTGCTCGCATCTTCGATGCGGGCCAACGAAACAATGTCGATTCCCGGTATCGCGGTCGAGAGGCGGCGCACTTCGCTGAACGCCGTGTCGTGGCGTCTCACGACGAATTCGATTGTTCGTGGAATGCGGTGCGTCTCGCCGTGCGGTACGGCGGTTGGCATTGCGTTCACGATGACGAGCGGAACCGCCACACGTGCTCGGTCTCTCAGCCCCGAGACGAGCTCGATGGTTTCGTCGACCGGGCTTTCTTCAGGCGTCGTGACCACGACCGCCGAAGTGACGGCCGGGTTCTCGAGCATTTTGATCATCCAGTTCGTCTGTTCACGAATCATTCCGAACTGCGCGAGAGAACGAATGGTCGACGGGGTCGACAATTGGCCGACGATGTGGCCCGAACTCTCGGCATCGACCACCACCGTGTCGTAGTGGTTGGCACGAACCTCGTAACACAACTTGCCGACAGCGAGAACCTCTTTCACGCCGGGCGCTGCGTCGGCGACGAAATCGAGAGTCTGCGCCAACACTCCGAGCTTCGTGATCAGGGGAATCTTCACGTAGAGACGAACGTATTCACGCAGCGCCTCTTCGGTTGAATGGACCGCCGTCGTGAGATTCTCGATGGCCGGGCACACAGGAGGTTTCCCGTCCATCGAGACGAGCAGGGTTCGGCGTCCGCGGCGTGCAGAAGCAACTGCCAAGCCGGCTGCAACGGCCGACTTACCGACGCCGCCCTTGCCCGTCACGAAGACGAGGCGACGGTCGGTGATTCGGGTCAGAGTTAGTCTCCGAAGCCGATCTTGCGTGCGCTTTCGGGCGATCCGAATTCCACGAACGCGATCTTCCCGCCGGGAAGGGCCACTTCACGGCCCTTCTTGTCGGTGATCCACAACGTGTCGGAGGCGCCCGAGATTGCCGCGCTGACGGCGGACTTCAACTGCTGACGTGTTGCGTCGTCGTCGGCAACTTCGACGACAACTTCACGGCCAACCTGACTGAGTCCGATGCGAATTTCCATTGCCTCACCCTATAACCCGTGTCACGAGATCTTCAGTTCCGAGTTGAAGATCTTCTTCGGGCGGAGTGTTGTTGCGATTTGCTCGGCGAGTGCGTGAAACGCACGGCCGGCTTCGCTATCGGGTGCAACCGCCGCGATGGGACGGCCGTCATCGCCACCTTCGCGCAGCGTGGGTACGAGCGGAATCTTTGCCAGAAGCGGTACCTCGAGTTCAGCGGCGAGTTCCTCGCCACCTCCGGAGCCGAAGATTTCGTAACGCTTGCCATCGTCGCCGGTGAACCACGACATGTTCTCGATGACACCACGTACGGGGAGGTTCACCTTCGCGGCCATGGCGGCCGACAAGCGCGCCACCTTCTGCGCTGCCTGCTGAGGTGTGGTGACGACGAAGACTTCGGCGCGCGGCAGGTACTGACTGAGGCTGAGTGCGATGTCGCCCGTGCCGGGAGGCATGTCGATGAGAAGGAAATCGGGCTCGTCCCAGAACACGTCGGTGAGGAACTGTTCGAGGGCCTTGTGCAACATCGGTCCGCGCCAGATGACCGCCTGGCCGTCGGGCACGAAGTAACCGATCGAAATGCAACGCACGCCCCAGGCTTCCGGTGGCACGAGCATTTGATCGATCACCACCGGATCACGATCGGCACCGAGCATGCGTGGAATCGAAAATCCGTAGATGTCGGCATCGACGATTCCCACCGAGTGTCCGCGTGCGGCCAGCGCAACCGCGAGGTTCGTCGTGACGCTGCTCTTGCCGACACCGCCCTTGCCCGACGAGATGAGCAACGGACGCGTCTTCGACCCCGGTTGCGAGAACGGAACCGTGCGGCCTTCAGCGTGGCCGTGCGCTGGACCCGTACCGGCGGTCGATGCGGCATCGCCGTGGACGAGGCGACGGACGTTTTCGCGCTCGGCATCGTTCATCACGCCGAAGGTGAGAGCCACCGAGGACACGTCGGCATGCGCGCGGAGAGCCGTATCGACCCTCGACTGGATTTCGTTGCGCAACGGGCATCCGGCGACGGTGAGAACAACCGTGAGCGATACCTCGCCGCGCTTCGACACTTCGACGTCACGCACCATGCCGAGGTCGACGATCGAACGGTGCAGTTCGGGGTCATGGACGGGACGGAGGAGGTCGATGACTGCGTCGGTCGAGATGGCCATGCGCGTGCCTTTCGGGCTTTCGAGGTGAGGGGTGGGCGATCGGCGAATTTGCACTATCGCGATAGGTAGAATAGTGCCATGGCCGACGGGCGCATCACCCGACTCGAGGATTCACCATCCGACGCAGCATCTGCTGCGCGCATGTCGCCCGGGTCATTCACGGCCACCGTCAGCGCCATCACATCGGCCTTCGGCGACCCCACACGCCGGGCCGTGTACTTGTACGTTCGTGAGAACTCGGTCGGCTCCCCCGACGGTTCAACCCCGGCGCCCGGCGTCACAGCAGCCCAGGTGGCCGACAAATTCGATCTCCACCCCAACGTCGCACGACACCACCTCGACAAACTCGCAGCGGGTGGATACGTCGAAGCCGCGATCGAAAAGCCCCACGGCGGCGGGGCGGGGCGCCCATCGAAGCACTACCGCTCGGTCGGGCCTTCGCCACTCGAGTCACAGGTGCGCAGCGACGACCTCGTCCTCAGCCTCCTCGGCAAGGCAATCGAATTGCTTCCGCGCGACAAGGCCGAGGCAATGGCAGAAGAAGTCGGTGCACAGTACGGCCGCGCGCTCGCGAACGGCCTCGTCGGCGATGACATCGCAAGCGGCCAGCGTTCCTTACGAACCGCAATGCAGGCGGTTGCCGACGCACTCACCGCCCATGGTTTCGCCGCTCACGCCGATCAACGGAACAACCAGTTGCGCATCGTCAACAATCACTGCCCGTTCGGCGACGTTGCGATCGAGCACCCCGTCATCTGCGCGGTCGACCGCGGCATGGTGAAGGGCATGCTCGGAGCCCTGTACGGCGACACATCACCAGAACTGCAGGCGTCGTTGCCGCAGGGTGACACCTTCTGCGCCACCACCGTCTAAGCGACGTTCAGTCTCCCCAGAACCGCTGTTCGCGGAACGGATCGCCGTACATGTTGTACCCGTTGCGCTCCCAGAAGCCCGGAACGTCGCCGACGCGCGCCTCGATGCCGCGCAGCCACTTCGGGGACTTCCAGAAATAGAGATGCGGCACGAGCAATCGAACCGGCCCGCCGTGAATCGGTTCGATCGATTCACCCTCGTACTCCCACACCACAAGTGATTCGTCACGCAGCACGTCTTCGAGCGGAAGATTCGCCGTGTAGCCGTACTCGGCGTGACCGACGAAATGTGTTGCTGTCGCCTGCAAACCTGCGCGCTCGAACAAGTCGCGCACGCGCACGCCTCGCCATGTCTTGTCGAACTTCGACCACTTCGTGAC
>CAYFLC010000005.1:15932-23530 GCA_964343885.1 uncultured Bifidobacterium sp. | reverse complement strand
CTTCGTGACGCAGTGAATGTCGGTGGTGAGCTCGACACTCGGTAGAGCCGTCAACTCCTCGAACGTGAGTGTGAACTCACGATCGACACAACCGAAAATCGACATATTCCATTCCCCCGGCGCGTATTCGGGAACGTCGCCAACATGCAGGACGGGAAACTTGTCGGTGAGGTATTGGCCCGGTGGCAAACGCGAGGGGTCGTAACCGGCCTCGATCAGTTCCTGGCGGTTGCGGTCGAAGAATCCCATGGGTGAAGTCTCACCCAGCGGCATTGACCTCGGCAACAACTGCGTCAACAAATGACTTCACCTGGGCAGGCGGATTCGCCGCCTGGCACTTGGCGAGTTCTTCTTTCGCCGTTGCCTTGTCGTTTGCGAACCGGAAACTGACGATTCCGAGAAAACAATGGGCGTCGGGATAGGTGTCGTCGATGACAGTTGCCCGTCCAAGGCCGAGAATCGCGGTCTGCACGGCGGCGTCGCGCACCGATTGCTCGGCATCGCGTGCGGTCAGAGCGAGCAACCATGACCGGTACGTCAGTGCCTCGACGTTGTCGGGGTCGACCTTCAAAACGTCGCTGTACAGGTTGATCGCCGTGATCGGATCGTTGAAGTTCATCTGGCGCGCCTGAGCCAGCTTCTTCGCCGTGCTGTCGGCACCACCACCCGATGCCGTTTGTCCGGGAAGGCGCTGGCCGCTCTGCCGCGCCACGAACACCCCGAGCCCAACCGCGATGACAAGCATGAGAGCCGCGCCGACGATGCGACGTCGCCATCCACCGGGCCGGCCTGCGTCGTTCTCGTTCTCGGGCTCGACGTTTCCTTCGAGAGTTCTGATGATCTCGGCGGCACGGGCCGTGTAACTGCTTTTCAACTCGGCATAGTCGTGGTCGTCAACATCGCCTGCAGCACGTTCGCGCTCGAGGTCACGCAGCGATGAAAGGAGAAACTCGCGTTCCTCTTCCAGATTGCGCTTCGCCGAATCGTCCATCGTCATGTCACCGCGTCAGATGTTGTCATCGTCGGTTGGATCGTCGTATGCCGCCAGTGCGGCGCGCACGACTGCAACATCGTCGTCGGTCGCTTCCACCGAACCCTCGCGCTTCCAGCGGCGGAACACGACGACCAATCCGCCAAAACCGCAGACAAGGGCGACAACGGGCAGGATCCACACGAGAGAGTCGACACCTTCGGCGCGCGGCAACAGCAGGCTGCCGGGGAAACGATCCTCGATGTACGAAACGATCTGATCGTCGGACCTTTGACTCGACGCAACCTGGCGGGCGATCTCGTTGCGAATCGACTCTGCCGCCGAGGCGCGACTGACGTACACGCTTTCGCCGCTGCATGTCGGGCATGCCAGACGTTTCGAGATTCCGTCGATGCGTTCGGCCTGGGTCGACGGACCCGAGGTTCGCGACGCGCCGAACGACAACAACACGACGGTCAACACGAGCATCAAGCCCCACACGGGCCACGACTTCAAGCGCTTCACGAGCCGACCCCGTTGTACATATCGCGCATCGCCTGCAGACGCGTGGAGAGAAAACTCGCCGTGGTTTCACCCGCAATACGCATGCGGACGAAGCCGGATGGGTCGATGACCCACGTTTCGGGAACCTTGGCCACACCGAACGCAACGGCGATGGTGCCGTCGGGGTCGCGCACCTTCGGCCAGTCTCCCCCGTTCTTTTCGAAGAACGCGTTGACGGCGCCATCGGTGTCGTCGTTTATGACGGTGATCATCTCGCCGCCGTCGTTGATCTTCTTCTGCTCGGCGGCGAACTTCACGAGTTCCGGGTGTTCGTTGCGACACGGCACGCAGGTGCTGTTGAAGAAATTGAGCACGACCCACGAACCCTTGCGCCGGGCCAGATCGAATTCGCCACCACCCACAAGGGTTGAAACGACCGCAGGAGCGGCGTTGCCGATGAGGGGTGAAGAGATGTCGGAATCGGTGCGCGGTTTGGCCACCGCCAACACGACGAAGAACGCCACGAGCACGAGCGCAACCGCCGGAACGACGCGCCGCGCGAGCACCGACCGGCGGCTCATGCGTCACCGCCGGAACGACCGGTGCCGACGGGAACGGGTGCCGATGTCGGGTCGGTGGGGCGACGACGGCGCTTTCCCGGAAAAGCCGACAGCAACGTTCCCACTGCCATCATCCCGCCGCCGATCCACAGCCACATGACAAGTGGCTTGATGAACACTTTGATGCGCGCCTGCCCCGAATCCTTTTTTACCGGCGGTTCGAGTGTGAGATACAGGTCGTAGCGCCATGTCGACTTCACCGACGGAGTGCCGACGTTCATTCCCATGTTGGTGAACTTGGTGATCGCGGGTGCGTACGGAGACCCACCGTCGATCGACACGAGGGCCTTGACCCCGGTGCTTCGATCGTCTTTCACGTCACGGAAGCCGATGAGTTCGAACGAGTGACCGCCGAACTTCGCGGGCTTGCCCTGTTCGAGTTTCAGTTCCTGCGAACGCGTGTAGGCATTCGATGCCGACAACGCGACCGCGATGAGGATGACACCGACGTGCACGATCATTCCGCCGTTCGCACGGCCGACGAGCCCACGTAATCCCTGACGGCGCGTTGCGAGTACCAGTTGACGCAGCGCTGCGCCGCCCGCGAACCCTCCGAGCGTGAAGGCAAGTAGCGGGGCGAGTCCATCGGCGCCCACGGCAATGCTGACGACGAGGGATCCGATTCCGCACCATGCCGGCCAGAACAGTCGGTCGCGCAACAGTTCGCCCGATGCCTTGCGCCACGGCAGCACCGGAGCGATGCACATCAACGCGAGCATCGTGATGCCAATGGGAGTCGACAACCTGTCGAAGAACGGTTCAGCGACAGAGATCTGACGGTTCTGCAACGCCTCGACGATGAGCGGAAACACCGTCCCGAGCAGCACGATGAATGCAAAGACGCTGAAGAGAACGTTGTTCGCCAGGAACGCCCCTTCGCGAGATACCGGCGAATCGATTGCACCGGGAGCACGCAACTCGTCGCCGCGCCATCCGATGAGACCGAGCGAGACGACAACAATCACGCCGAAGAAGACGAGCAGATATGTGCCGATGTTGCTCTCGCTGAAAGCGTGGACACTGTTCAGCACACCGGACCGCGTGAGGAACGTGCCCAGAATCGTGAGACCGAATGTGGCGAGCAACAACGAGAGGTTCCACACCCGCAACATCCCGCGCCGTTCCTGCACGAGAACCGAGTGGATGTACGCGGTTCCGGTGAGCCACGGAATGAAACTCGCGTTCTCGACCGGGTCCCACGCCCACACGCCCGACCAACCGAGCACTTCGTAGCTCCACCAACCACCAAGGATGATGCCGACCGTGAGAAGACCCCAGGCGAAGAGCGTCCATCGACGTGTCTCGAGAAGCCAACCTTCGCCGACACGGCCGGTGATCAGGGCAGCGATGGCGAACGCAAATGGAACGGTGAACCCGACGTAGCCGAGATAGAGGATCGGCGGATGGAACAGCACGAGGATGTGGTTCTGCAGCAACGGGTTCGGACCCGGGCCATCGGTGACTCCCGGCGCACCCTGGGCGAACGGATTTGCGGGACCGAAGGCAAGGATGAAGAAGAAGACCATCACGACGCAGATGACCGCTACTGCCCACGCAATCAACTGGTCATCAAGGCGCTTGCGATAGCGCCACACGACGACGCCTGCAGAAAGTGCGAGGGCCAGAATCCACAGCAGGATCGATCCTTCGAGCGCGCTCCACACTGCGGTGAAGTTGTACAGCGCCGGGGTCGAACGAGAACCGTGATCCTGGATGTACTTCAGCGAGAAGTCACGCGTGATCATCGCCCATTCCATCGCCCCCATCGCACCGAATGCGGCAGCAAAGGCGAGGCCGACGAAACGCGGAACGAGTCGCGCTGTGCGCGCTTCGTCTCCCCTCGCCGACTCGCGTGCTGCAGTGATGGCCGCGACTGCACCGAATGCCGACGCGACGACTCCGACCAGCAGAGCCGCGCGACCGAGAGGTCCTGCCAACCCGCCGTTCATCAGCCCGCTTGCTCGGTGTCGCGACTACACGCGCTCGCGGCAGCCTCGGCTTGACTCATTCGATCCTTGTTCTTGGCAACGTAGTTGTTCGAGTGCTTGACCTCGATGCGGTCACTGAGGAACACCCCATTGACGAGTCGACCGTGCGCCACCACGGGAATGCACTCCTGGAAGACTCCACCGGGGTCGCCGTCGTACCTGACGTCGAGACTCTTCTTCTTGAACGACATCGTGAACGTCGTGGTGCCGGCCGCCTGCTTGATCGAGCCCTGGTCAACGGTTCCCTGCACGCGCAGACGACGGTCGGCCTCGCAACCGCTGCGATGGCCGACTTCGTCGACATTGCAGTAGTAGTCGATCGCCGAAGACAGAAACTTCGTGACAACTATTCCGCCGAAAACGATCACGGCAACGAGCACGAGCATCGACGTCCAACGACGACGTCCACCGCGCGACTTCGACGTCGCGGACGTTTCGTTGTCGCGTGGGGTCAGGTCCACGGCTTGTCATCCTTCGAAACGAATTGGTCGACCCGTCGTGCGTGGCGCAACGTACGCCACGCGTAGAAAACGATCGGGGCGAATGACAACACCCAACTGATGACGATGAAATCGACGTGCTCCATCGCGACCATCAGCGCGTCACCTCTTCGGCCCGGCGAGCAGCCAGAGCCGCGTCGATCGCGCTGGTTTCAACGGCGTCGAGCATCGCAAGCAGGCGTTGACGGTGGATAACAAGCCACGCGAACAAGCCTGTGAAGACCACGACGCCGAACAACAGGGTGAAAAGCATCAAGCCATCCATCGTGACGTCACCGTTGGGACGCAGCACCGAGGCCTTCTGGTGCAACGAGCGCCACAGCACGACGCTGAAATGGACCAGCGGAATTTCGAGAACTGCGAACAAAGCCACGATTGCGGAACGCTTCGCACGCTGCTGGTGAGTACCCCCGAGACCACGCACGGCGAGGTAACCGATGTAGGTGACGAAGAGGAACGCCGTTGTCGTGAGCCGCGGATCCCACTGCCAGTAGGTGCCCCACGAGAGTCGACCCCAGAGGCTTCCCGTCACGAGGGTGACCCCCATGAAGATGACCCCAACTTCGGCGGATGCACCGGCGACTCGGTCGAGGTGCAACGAATGCGTGCGCCCCCACAAGTGGCCTGCCGACGCGGCCGCCGTGAGAATGAACGCGAGATACGCGACCCACGCCGTCGGCACGTGGACGTACATGATGCGAACGCGACTTCCCTGGTCGACGTCCTCCGCCGTGAAGAACAGACCGAGGAGCACGAGCAGCACCGACCCGGCGATGACGAGAAGCCCGAGATTGCGGGTGGCCGTTGTGCGCGTCGGGTGCGTGCGTTCGGTCGATCGTGTTTCGGGGGGTGGGTTGTTCGACATGGGCTCGTGGCTACTCATCGGTGAGGGGGCCAAACCCCAGTGTTCCACCAAACAGGAAGACTGCGCCAAACACGGCGAGAAGTCCGATCCATGGCCACCCTTCCGAAACCGATGTGCCGTCTGAACCGAAAGCCGCCTCGGTGGCGCGGGTGGCGGCGATCAGCACGGGTGCAACGGCAGGCAACAACAGCAACGGCACCAGGGTTTCACGTCCTCGGCCGGCTATCGACAATCCGCCGTACGTCGCACCGAGTGCGGCGAGCCCGATGGACCCGAGCAACGAGGTCGTGACCAACAACACCACACCGGCGACGTCGACGTTGACCCGATACAGAACGAGCGCGAGCACCGAAAGCACCGCCTCGAAGACGACGAGCTGCGCGGTAAGCGCTGCGACCTTGCCGAGGAACAGTCCCTGAGGCGGCACACCGGCAACCCGCAGTGCGTCGATCGCAGCGTCGGAGGCTTCGACGGCGAATGTGCGCTGCACGATGATGAGCGAGGCGAAGAGCGTCGTCATCCACACGAGACCGGGTGCGACCCGCTGCAGAATCCCGTCGTTGTCGAGCGCGAATGCGAAGAGCACCATCACGATTCCCGCGAAAGGCAGGATCTGGTTCGTCATCACGCGGCTGCGAAGTTCGATGCGGAGATCCTTCGTGGCAACCGCCCGCGCCACACGGAGAGTTGTCCGCGAACTCATGGCCGACCTCCGTCGGCTTCGAAAACCCGCCCACCCGCGACTTCGATGATTCGTGTGGCTAGAGCTCCGGCTCTTTCATGTTCATGCGATGCGACGATGACGGTTGCCCCCGACGCGGTCGCTTCGCGAAGCAGCGAATCGATTTCATCACGCCCGTCAGAGTCGAGACCGGCATGCGGTTCATCGAGCAGCCACAACGACGCGCGGCGAATTGCCATCACGGCAAGGGCCGTGCGTCGCTTTTGCCCCGCCGACATGCGCGCAACGGGCGTACCAAGAAGCCGATCGTTCAGGCCCATCCGCTTCGCCGCTTCTTCGACTTCGTTGCGCTTTGCTCCGACGACATCGCCCCAGAAGCGCAGATTTTCACCCGCACTGAGATCGAGATACAGACCGTTCGCGTGACCGAGGAATCCAACGCGCGATCGAACAGCATCGCGTTCACTCGCGACATCGAAGCCCATCACATGGGCCGAACCACGGGCGACGGGAAGAAGACCCGCGCACAGACGTAACAGCGTGGTCTTGCCGGCGCCGTTCGCGCCCTTCACGAGCAGAATCTCGCCACGCTGAACGGTGAGGTTCGCCTCGGCGAGAGCGGGGAATGATCCAAGAAGTACGACCGCGTCTCGCAATTCGACGACGGATGTCCTCTCCACGGTCTTGACGCTACAGACCCGACCGACGGACAACCCACTAGCGTTGCGCCCAATGAAAGGGCGCCTTGCCAACCGCGTGAACGTCGCGCTCGGTGTGATCGGCAAAACCTTCATCACCGCGGGTCTTCTGTTGCTCGGTTTGGTTGCGTACCAGTTGTGGGGTACCGGAATCGAAACTCGCCGTGCGCAGGACAAGTTGCACGCCGAGTTCACACGCCTCGTAGCGGAACAGACAACGGGCACAACTGGTCAACCATCTTCAAGCACTGCAACCACCACGCCAACCGCCACGGTGCCGAATCGCCCAAACAAGGCACTTGCGCTACTCGAGGTTCCAACGGCCGGCATCGCCGACGTGATCGTCGAGGGAGTGTCGGTATCGGCACTACGACACGGGCCCGGACACGTTCCGCGCACGGCGCTTCCGGGCGAGCCGGGCAACAGCGCCATCGCCGGACACCGCACCACGTACGGCGCACCCTTCGCTGATCTCGACCGCGTGCGAATCGGCGACGAGGCCACCGTCACGACGTTGAAGGGCAAATTCGTTTACGAAGTCATCAACACCAAGATCATCAAGCCCAACCAAACCGATGTCTTGCAGCCGGTGAAAAACAAAACCCTTCTCACGCTCATCACGTGCAATCCCCGTTACAGCACGTCACAACGACTCATCGTCGTCGCGGAACTCCGCAAGTCGCTGCCACTCATCGTCGACACGACCTCAACGCCGACAATCATTGGCGGCACCACGACTTCAACGTCGACGACGATCGCCGTCACACCCAC
>CAYFLC010000005.1:0-15922 GCA_964343885.1 uncultured Bifidobacterium sp. | reverse complement strand
CACACCCACCACGTCGGTAACCCCGGACGTCGCAGCGTCCGCCAACGATGACATTGAACAGATCGACGGATGGTTCTCTGATCGGGCCGCGATCGTGCCAGCCGTCCTTCTCGGGATCGGGCTGGCCGGACTTGCATTCGCGACGCGATGTCTCCGAATCCACTTCACATCGGCAGGCCGTGGTTCGACTCGCGCGCGCCTCACGGCGTACGCGATCACCGCGGCACCGTTCCTCGTGGTTCTCTTCTTCTGGTACCGCTACATCAACTTGCTTCTGCCCGCCAGCACCTGATGCACGTCAGTGACCGGTGAAACGAGCGGGCCGCTTCTCAAGAAACGCACGTGGCCCCTCTTGTGCGTCATCGCTCGCCCACGCCTGTTTGCGCAAGGCTTCGAATTTTTCGTCGACCACAATTCTCTCGGCCACCGACTCGAGTCCGCGCTTGTGCGCCTGAATGGTGAGCGGGGCAAGCCCGGCGATCTCGTCGGCCCAACTCAGCGCATCGGCGAGATTGCCGACGCGATGGATGCCACCTTGTTGAACGAGCTGCTCCGTGCCGTACACGCCGACACCGAGCAGCATGTTGCGTGCGATCGCCCATCCGAATTCGTGCGACGCACGCTCGATCGTCCACTGATCGACGGCGAGTCCCAACTTGGCCGCGGGGATTCCGAAGATGCTCGTCGTCGTTGCCATGCGAAGGTCGCACGAAAGCGCCAACTGCGTGCCGGCCCCCATCGCGGGTCCGTCGATTGCGGCAAGAGTCACGCACGGCAGAGTCGTGAATCCACGGAGCGCGGCACCGAGCGCATCACCGAACTCGTCTCCTTCGACACCCGTTAAATCGGCACCTGCGCAGAAGGCCGGTGGCTCACCGGTGAGCACCACGACACGCGCCGAACCGGCCACTGATTTCTGGTGATCTGCGATCAACAAGAGACTTTCCAGGTCGACCGCGTTGCGGCGATGGGGGCGACGGATCGTGATGATCGCCACGTGCTCGCCGTGCCGGTCAAGTGTGACGGGGCTTTCGCTGGACGCAGCAGATTTGCTCTTCTTGACCTCTACCATCTCCTTGACAATATGACTTCAGGGTCCCCCTCCCCCTCTTCACCCGCGAACAACTCCGGCACGCTCGACCCCGTTCGGGTGCGTCGACAGCAAGTCGCGAAGTGGTCACTTCTCGCCAACCGCGTCGGGTATCTGCTCTACGCCGCAACCGTCACGTGTTTCGTCCTCGCCTTCGCAATCGGCTTCAATTCCGCGATGGTGTCGATCATGACCGCGGGCCTGGTCGGCGGATCCATCCTTCTCGCCCCATCAATCGTCCTGGGGTACGCAGTCAAGGCCGCGGAACGCGAAGATCGCGAGAACAACCGATGAGCATGACGACACCACGTCTGTCGGCAGCAGACCGGCGCGAGCAACTTCTCGGTGTGGCGGTTCACGTCTTTGCCCAGAAGGGTTTCCACAACGCATCGATGAACGACGTCGCCGACGCTGCGGGTGTCACGAAGCCGGTTCTGTACCAACATTTCTCGTCGAAGCGCGAGCTCTACATCGCAACGCTCGAAACCGTTGGCGACGAAATGATCACCGCGATCCGCAACGCAACACACAGGGCGCCGTCGGGTCGCGAGAAGACGACAGCAGGAATGATCGCCTATTTCGAATGGGTCATGACCAGCCCCGAATCATTCCTCTTGCTGTTCGGCAGCGGAACGCGCCGCGACGAAGAATTCGCCGCGGTTTCCGCACGAATCGAAGGCACGACCGCCGAGATGATTGCGCCATTGATCGCCGCAGATGTCGACCCGGCCCAACAGCGTGTACTCGCCCACGCGCTCATCGGGATGAGCGAAGGCGTGTCGCGGCACCTTCTGCAAAGCGGCAAGAAGTTCAGCCCGAACGAAGTTGGCGAACAATTGGCCACCCTCGCATGGGCTGGCCTGCGTTCGATCGGCAAACGCCCGAACTAACGCAGCACGTAGCCGTGCTCACCGTTGCACGTAGCCGCGATACCCCTCGACGAAGCCAGTTGACGTCAATGCTTCGTTCAGGGCGTCACGGAAATTGCATTCTTCGATTCCCTGACCGTTGACCTTCTGGATGCGAACGGTACGCACCCGACCGTCTTTTCCGAGGGCCGCAATCGTCGACGCAACCGTGCGCAGGTTTTCAGCACTGGTTTCGCTCAACGGAACGAGATTCCCCGACCGCGTGTCGTACCAGGCCATCGCGACTCCGTCATCGAGGATGACCACCGAGGCCGCGCTGCGCGCGGGACGACCGTTGTTCTGCGGCCACGCCAACACCGAACCGAAGGGTTGCGCCGGATCGGTTGACGACAGAACGATTGCATTCCGTTCGCGATCAAGCGCGAGACCCGCGTCAACCACATCGCGGAATTCGCGCAGTCGGTCGACCGCACCCGGCATGGCGAATTGTGCGGCACCGAGGCCTTCGACGAAGTAACCGCGTCGCACGTGACCACGCTCTTCGAGCACCTTCAAGACGCCGTAAACGCCGGCGAAGCCACCACGAACTCCCTCGGCCAGAACGGCCTCGCGCGTGAGAACTCCATGTCGTTCGAGGAGTTGCATCGCGGCAGCATGCAGATTCGCCGTACCGACGACTTCGCGACCATCGCCCACGAGATCTCCGACCATGCTCCACCGCCCGGTTCCGGCCGGTGGCCCGATACGTGTGATGCGCAACGATCGTGGTCGGCTGGTTGGTCGCTGGCTGCGCTTTGCCGCGCCGCTACGCGCACCGCCGAGCAACGCACGCAACGGGGCCATGGTGTCGTTCGTGACTTCACCTGCCCACACGAGATCCCACAGCGCCGCCAGCCTCTCGGCATCGGTGCACTGCGGAGTTGCCGCAACGATGTTGTTCCAGAAACTTGCACCGCGGCTGGCGAGCGCGATGCGCAACGCCTCGTGGATGTCGCCACCGGGAGTCTCGACCTTTTCGAAAACCGGAAGAAGTTCGGACACCTGGTCGGCGAAGAAGAGACGAATTCGGCCGTCGTTCGATCCGATGGCACCGGCCCCGACCCACACCAATTCACCGCTCGCGAACAGCGCATCGAGATCGGAACTGCGGTAGCCGCGCACACGCAGGGGCAATATGTCGGTCTCGAGCGTGGACGCCACGATGGCTGCGCCCTGCAACGTTTGGATTACCTCGATCAACCCTTCGACGCCGTTGCGCTGGCCGATGTGGCGACCCGACACCGCCGAATCTGCGCCTGCGATTCCGTGCCAAGCGGGAAGGAAACGCGCGAACACCGACTGTTCAACGGGTTCGACCTCGCGTCGCAGAGCTGCAAGCGAGCGTCGACGAATCTGCCGGAGCACTTCGACATCGCACCATTCGCGTTCGACGCCGTTCGGCTGGAACTCGCCGGCGACGACACGACCTTCGGCTTCGAGGGCACGCAGCGCACCGAGGCCACGCTCGTGCGTGACACCGAAACGTTGCGCAACCTGAGCAGTGGTGAACGGTGCGTGCGTGCGCGCGAAACGTCCGACGAGCGACTCGAGTGGTCGCGATACGGGCTCGGTGAAATCGCGGGGCAACCCGAGCGGCAACGCGCATCCGAGCGCGTCGCGATAGAGAGCCGCATCTTGGGCCGCGACGAAACGTTCATCACCCGCGATGGACACCGCAATGATGCGGCGGTCGGACTGCAGATTGTCGAGCGCCGATGCGCGAATCTCGGGTTCGCAACGCGACTCTGCCTCGACACGAGACAGGTCACCGACCCTGCGGAACACATCGTGCAATTCGTCCACCGAGCGTGCTCTGCGTCCATCGGAAAGACACTGGGCCGACAACTCGACACTTTCGATGGCAGCTGGGTCGAGCAACTCGCGCAGTTCTTCGGTGCCGAGGAGATCGTTCAGCAGTTCACGATCGAGTGACAACGCAGCCGCGCGACGCTCGGCCAACGGTGCGTCACCTTCGTACATGTACGTGGCAACCCAGTTGAAGAGCAGACTCTGCGCGAACGGCGATGCCTTGGCCGTTTCCACCGCGACGACCCGGATCTTGCGCGAACGCACCTGACCGAGAATCTCGCGCAACGCAGGAACGTCGAATACGTCTTGGATGCATTCACGGCTCGCCTCGAGGAGCACGGGGAACGTTGGGTACTTGCTGGCGACAGCCAGCAGATCGGCCGCACGTTGCCGCTGCTGCCAGAGCGGCGTGCGTTGATCAGGCCGTCGCCGCGGTAGCAACAGCGAACGTGCCGCGCACTCGCGGAAACGCGCCGCAAACAGCGCGGTTGAGGGCAACGTCGAAACGATGGTCTCTTCGATCGCTTCGGGGTCGGGCACCAGGTCGTCGATCGGAACCGATTCGAGCGCCTCGGGCAATCGCAAAACGATTCCGTCGTCGGCGTACATGGTTTCGACCGGCATGCCGAGACGTTCACGGAGGGTGTGCTCGATCGCAATGGCCCAGGGTGCATGAACGGGCATACCGAATGGGGTGTGAATGCACACGCGCCAATCACCCAGTTCATCGCGGAAACGCTCGACGACGACCGTCGTATCGTCGGGCACGACGCCGGTGGCCTCGGCTTGCTCGGCGAGGTAGTTGACGACGTTGCCCGCCGCAAATGCATCGAGAAAGTGCCTGTCGGCGAGTTCGAGAAGCGCAGCATCGGTCGATAGTTCGCGAACGCGCCGATGGAAAGCCCCGACGGCTCGGCCGAGTTCGACCGGTCGGCCCAATTGGTCGCCGTGCCAGAACGGCATCTTCGCGGGCTCTCCCGGTGCGGGTGTGACGATGACCTTCTGGAAGGTGATGTCTTCGATGCGCCACGTCGATGCACCCAGCAGGAACGTTTCACCTGCGCGGCTTTCGTAGACCATTTCCTCGTCGAGTTCCCCGACTCGCGCTCCGTCGGGAAGAAACACGCCGTACAGCCCGCGGTCGGGAATGGTGCCGCCATTGGTGACCGCAAGGCGTTGGGCACCGTCACGGGCGCGCAGAACATTGGTGGTGCGGTCCCACACGATGCGCGGACGAAGCTCGTTGAATTCGGTGCTCGGGTAGCGACCCGCAAGCAGGTCGAGCACATTGTGAACTATCTCGTCGGAAATCTCGGCGAAGTTCGCGCAACGTCGCACGATGCGAACGAGATCGTCGACTTTGGATTCGCCGGTTGCGGCCACGTGTGCGACAACCTGTTGGGCCAGCACGTCGAGCGGATTGCGCAGATATCGAGTGGTTTCGATCTCGCCCTCGAACATGCGTCGAGCCACAACCGCCGCCTCGACCAGGTCACCGCGGTGTTTGGGGAACAGCTTTCCCCGACTCGGTTCGCCCACCGAGTGCCCCGCGCGACCGACGCGTTGCAACCCTCTGCTGACAGCACCGGGCGATTCGACCTGCACAACAAGATCGACGGCACCCATGTCGATTCCAAGTTCGAGGCTCGATGTTGCGACGATGCCGCGGAGCTTGCCGCGTTTCAATTGGTCTTCGATGATGATGCGTTGCTCGCGCGCGAGCGACCCGTGGTGCGCCTTCACGAAATCATCCGACAATCCCGCCGCAACCGCGAGCTCGTTGAGGTTCGCTGCCAAACGTTCGGCCTGGCGACGCGCGTTGCAGAAGATGATGGTGCTGCGGTGCGCCATGACCTGTTCGAAGATCTGCGGGTACACGCTTGGCCAAATGCTGGACCGACGCGGTGTGAGCGCCGCAGTGGCCGGCCCGCTGGTGAGTTCGGTGGTAGCGCTTCCGAGATCGCCCATGTCTTCGACGGGCACGATGACCTCGAGCTCGAGTGGTTTGCGGACGCCCGCATCGATGATTGCGACGTTCCGTGGATTCCCGTCAGACCAACCGCCGAGAAAACGCGCCGTCTCTTCGAGAGGTCGCTGCGTTGCCGAAAGGCCGATGCGCTGGGGCTCGCGCTTGGTGATTTCGCACAACCGTTCGATACTGAGCATCAGGTGCGCGCCGCGCTTGGTGCCGGCCAACGCGTGAATCTCGTCGATGATGATGGTGTCGACGTTGACGAGCGTCTTGCGAGCCTGCGACGTGAGCATGAGGAACAGGCTCTCGGGCGTCGTGATCAAGAGATCAGGAGGCCGACGCAGCATTGCCTGACGTTCGCGTGACGGGGTGTCGCCGGTGCGCAGACCAACGTTTACCGGTTGAAAGGGCTCGCCGAGTCGTTCGGCAGCGAGCTCGATTCCGGCGAGAGGCGCCCGAAGATTCTTTTCGACGTCGAAAGCAAGTGCACGCAGTGGTGAGACATAGAGCACACGCGTTCGTTCACCCGTTGGCGGAGGTGCGCTACCGGTCAACGAGTTGATGGACCACAAGAAGGCCGTGAGCGTTTTGCCACTACCCGTGGGTGCACAAATGAGCGTGTGATCGCCTGCGGCAATACGTGGCCAGCCGAGTGATTGAGCTCCGGTGGGCTCGGGAAACGACGTCGAGAACCACTGTGAGACCGCGGGACGGAACAAGTCGAGCACTAATGGCGACGCTAATTGACGGGTGTCCGACACCTCTCACTAGGCTCAATTGCATGCCGAACCCCGGAGAACACCACCCCGCGTTCGAAGAATATTGCGAGTGCATCTACGAGTTGCACGAAGACAGTGTGTCGGTCATCCAGGCTCGCATTGCCGAGCGACTGTCGGTTTCGCGTCCGTCGGTGTCGGAAATGATCAAGCGAATGGAATCCGAAGGCCTCGTCCGCACCGATGGCACAACCATCACGCTGACCGAATCCGGCCGCACTCTTGCGATCAGCGTCGTGCGCAAACACCGACTCGCCGAGCGCTTCCTCACCGACATCCTCGGACTCTCGTGGGCCACGGCCCACCGCGAGGCTGGCAAGTGGGAACACGTCATGTCGAACGACGTCGAGTCGGCGATGGTACGTGTGCTGAACAACCCGACGACCTGCCCGCACGGCAATCCGATCCCCGGCAGTGGTCACATCGGAGTCGCGACGGCTCCCCTGTCGAGCGTTGCCACCGGAGCAGATTTCACCGTGTCGCGCATTCCCGAAACACTCGAATTCGCCCCGGGAATCCTCGACTTCCTCGAGGAAGTCCACCTCCTTCCCGGCCGCGTCGGCAACGTTGTGTCAACCAATAACGACGGCAGCATCGAGGTTCGTGTCGAAGGGCGTTCAGTCACGGTCGATGCATACGCATCTGCACGCCTCATGGTCGAGGCGAAGTAGTTCGAGCCTCGTGAAAACCATGTCGTCTTCACGCAAGGCCGCCGCCCTCGCACTCCTTGTGGCGCTCACGCTGCCATCGTGCGCCACCAAATACAACACAGCCGACGAGTCGACCACCACCGCACCGGCGTCGACAACGACGACGATTCCCCGCGGAACGCTCAGCGAACTGTTCCAAGAGATTCTGTCGATCGGTCGCGACCTTGGCAATGACGTCGCGTCGGGCAAGTCGACCGATGCACGCGAGAAGCTCGCCGATATCAAGGCAACCTGGCAAGCAATCCAACCGATGATCGCCGACCAAGGAGCCGACCTGAACGCCGACCTGCAACGCTTGATCAACCTTTACATCACGTCGGTGGAACGCAAGCGCCCGGCCGACGCCGACAAGGCGACACGTTTCTTGACACTTGCCATCGAGCCGCTTGTCGGTGCAGCGGGCTAACGCATCGACTCGGGTAGTTCGCGCGCGTACACGACCACCAGCCGCTGCGTGGGTCTCGTCAGTGCCACATAGAGCGACCGAAGACCGAACGACTTCGACGCGACGTGGTCGCCTTCGACGATGTCGGAAGGTTCAACAACAACCACGCCGTCGAGTTCGAGGCCCTTCACCAAGCTGACGGGAACGACCGTGACCCCCGAGTCGAGCGCCGTTGCCGCCGCACGACCGTGCGAGATTCCCGCCTCTGACAAGCGCGCCGAAAGTTCTTCGACAAAACCATCGGCACAAACCACAGCGACATTTCCGCCTGACAGTTCGGCCGTGAGCCGATTCGTTGCTTCGATCGCCGCCGCCGCAAGGCTCGCCGGGTCGGCGTGAACGAATTCCGGTGGAGTCCCCCCTTCGCGCACCGAACGCGGAGCGCGAAGCCCGGGAGCCGCCGCGGCCATGACACGGTCGGCGAGTTCCATGATTGACCCAGGAATTCGGTACCCGACGGACAGACCGACAACGCGCGCCGGCTTGCGATCCGGCAGGTGCGCGAGCACGTCATCCCATGAACGTGGTGCCAGAGCACCCGTTGCCTGAGCGATGTCACCCACCACGGTCATCGATCCATTGAGCGAGCGCCGCGCGACCATGCGCAATTGCATGGGTGTGAGATCCTGAACTTCGTCGATGACGATGTGGCCGTACGTGCGAACTTCGTCGTTCTCGTCGATCTTCCCCGCGCGCCGCGGCAACGGCCCGAGCACTTCGAACGCATCGTCGAGAACGGCGGCGTCATGTTCGCTGAAACGTGCGTCGTTGATTTCGTGCACGCGCGGACGGAACAGCGCAAGGTACTCGCCTTCCGAAAACCACTTCTCGCCGGCCAACCTGAGCAGCGCCTTCGAACCGTACAGATCGTTCAGCAGTTCGGCGGGAGTGAGCACCGGCCACATCCGTTCGAGTGCAACTCGGTAATCAGCAACCCCGCGCATTGCCTCGCGCATCTCGTTCGTCGAGACACCGGGCTCGCGCCACGACTGCGCCAGTGCATGCAGCAGCTCGTTTTCGACCCACTTCCGTGCGGCATTGTGGCGACGGAAGCGTCGGCGAGCAGCGCGCACGATGTCGGCCGTTGCCTGTGCTTGGATCCGCACGTAACCGGAACGGAATGGCAGACGGAGATCTTCTTTGAGTGGCCGCTCGCGGTCAGTGACGGCCTTGTCGAGCAGTTTCGACATTCGTACGTCGCCCTTCACCCGCGCCGCGACGAGTGAGTCACGCGCACCGAACGTGACGTCGGGAATGAGGTCGGTGAGCACCACCTGCTCGACCCCTGCTTCACCGAGGCTTGGCAGCACGCGTTCGATGTAACGCAGAAAGACCCTGTTGGGCCCGATGACGAGCACACCCTGGTCTTCGAGGGGAAACCGGTACGTATAAAGAAGGTACGCAGCGCGGTGGAGTGCGACGACAGTCTTGCCTGTTCCCGGACCACCCTGCACCACGAGCACACCGGGCTGGGGCGAGCGAATGATTTCGTCCTGCTCGGATTGAATCGTTGCGACGATGTCACCCAGTTGACCCGTGCGGCCGCGTTCGAGCGCCGCCAACAACGTGCTGTATCCCCGCAGGCCCGTTGACGATCCGACGAGCCCATCGTCGTGGCCAATGCCGATGTGACCGTCGCCAAAGAGCTCGTCTTCGATGCCGAGCAACTGGCGACCCTGAACCGCGAAGTGTCGGCGGCGCGCGAGACCCATCGTTTCCCGACCCGTGGCGCGGTAGAAGGGTTCGGCAACCGGCGCACGCCAGTCGATGACGACCGGCTCGCGTTGTTGGTCGGCAACCGCGAGGCGCCCGATATGGAAGCTCTCGAGTTGGTTGGGGCTCTCTGCCAGGCGATCGATGCGACCAAAGACCAGCGCAGAGTCACCCAGATCGAGTTGCGTCAGACGGTTGACGAGAGCCTCGTCGAAGACATCACGCTCGTATCGGGCCTGAAAGGTTCCGCCAAGACCGGGTTCCGACAAGTCGCGAAGTTTCCATGCGTCGGTTCGGCTCTGCTCGAGACATGCGTAGGCATGGTCGATGAAAGCCTGTTCCTCGGGAATATCGGGGTGCGAAGCAGTCATGGAAATCGTGCATGTGGCCGTTTTTGGGGCTTGTAGAGCCTACCTGTGCTGCGCACACATTGACCCGAAACCATGAAATGCTTTTTGTACGAATCAATCAGTCCCAATAGGGGTGGGGCGCGAACCACAAAGGACCGCGCCATGCAACGCCGAATCCCCTTGCTCATCTCCGTCTTCATTGTCTCGTTGGGAGTTGCCACTTCCCTCGTGCCCTGTGGCGGACGTCTCGCATATGCCGATACCGAGATCGACGTTGGAGGCTCAGGCACAGCACTGATTGCCGGAATCAACGTCGGCGAGCCGTCCAACGACGAAGTCAGCGGCTGCACATGGCACACGACCGTCATCTCCGGCCCATCGACCGAGCCGTACTCATACATCTACCGCAACGGAGTGAAGTACCGGTGGTACGCGCGCGTTTGTCGGACACGGCTCACGGGCGAAGGCTCGGACATCACGTTCCATTGGATTCCCGTTGTCAGCGAATCGACGATGGCAACCCAAGCTTCGAAATACGCGTTCGGACTCATTCCCGTTCCGCTGGTCGGAACCTCGCCCCCCGCGCATCGCGGCGTCGTGAACCTCCCCATGTGGTGGTGGGTGTCGCCCTCGACGTGGCGAACCGTCACGGTGACTGTCTGGCTGCCAACACCGCGCGGCCCGCTGATCGTGCGCGCGACGGCCAAACCCGTGAAATTGCACATCAACCCCGCCGACTCATCGGCCCGCAACAAGGGCAGATTCGACTGCGACGGGCCGGGCGAGGCGTGGCAGGAATCCGACGGTGACACCGCCACAAGTTCTTGCATGTACCTCTACCGGCACGCCGTCACCGCCGGAAAGGCAAGTGTTTCGATCGAATGGGAGATTTCGTGGAAATCCAACTGGGGCAAGAGCGGACGACTTCCCAATCGTGCAACGACGCGCCAAATCAAGGTCTCTGTCGGAGAAATCCAGGCTCTCGTCACCGAGTGAAACCGTTGGGATTTTCGACTCGAACCGCCGAATCGGACAATCCGTAAATCTGTCCGCTCGGGTTCTCACTTCCAAACCGTGCCTATACGCTTTCACAAGCAAGCAATCAAGAAACGAGTAATCAATGCCCATCGGTACCGTGAAGTTCTTCAATGATGAGAAGGGCTACGGCTTCATCTCTCGCGAAGACGGCGAAGATGTTTTTGTCCACTTCTCGAACATCGAGGGTTCCGGTCGCCGTACCCTCGTTTCGGGTCAGCAAGTCGAATTCGAACTCGGCGAAGGCCGCAAGGGCGTCGAAGCCCATGCGGTTCGCCCCCTCTGATCAGTACTGACTGATCAACGCGCTGGTCGATGCCACACCGCGGCAAGCGGTGTGGCCGACAGCGTGAATGAGTCCCCCTCGTCGACGCACTTAGCCGCGCAGTCAGCGATGACGCTGTAGTCGTCGTACTCGTCGAGGCGGTCGACCACTTCCATCGGAGGCCACAGCAAGGTGACGCTTCCACTTCGCTTTACGTTTGCGGCGGTCTGCTTTCCGACACGTGCGGTCAGCTGTGCACCGACCGCGGTGAAGACCACCGCGCGAAGATGCGGCTCCGCATTTTCCGATGACGTCACGACGTATCCGAACGCGCGTCGCTGGGTGACCGCGATCAAGTCATTCGGTTCGATGCGAACACTCATGGTCCAAAACTAGTTCGGCGACTCATCGCCGACTCGTCGCCGTGCATATAGTTGCGCCGTGACCACTTCACGCGAATCGATCATCCTCGAACGGCGGTTCGTCAACGCACTCGCCGTACTCTCCGACGGTGACCTCACCGCAGCCGCATTGGCCCTCGACGAAGACCTCCGCGACGTGCTCGCGCAGGTCGCCGGTCTCGGCGAAGGGGCCTTCGACGACGAAGCGACACTTGCGGCCCGCGTGCGCGAAGGAGCGCAACGTCGCCGCTGCGCCGGCGACGTGTGCGTGGTTCTTTGCGAACCGTGCACACAGCACAGCATCGAGGTTCTTGGTTCGGCGTCCGACGATCCGACGCTCGACGACCTCCAGGCGATCCTCCCCGAGGCGGTCGAGAAGTTCGGACTCGCGGTCGTGAAACTGATGGTCATCCAGTACTCACTGTCGCTTCAGGGTTTCAAGAAACTCATTTCAAGCGACGAACGGTTCGCCCTGCCCGTGTCGCAAAGCCCGATGATGCAGGTTCGCGAAATCGACGAAGAAGCGCAGGCTGCCAAGCGCGCTGCCCGCAAAGAGCGCAAGGCTGCCCAGAAGGCAAGGAAAAAGTAGTCAGTGTCGGCCGAGCACACGCATCGGCGTGAGCTCGATCACGATACGAATCGCGTCGCCCGGGTCGAAGGCCCGGCCGTCGGGGTGGCCGTGCTTGAGCACCACGGCATCACGCAGGGCGAATTCGGGGTCGTCGTAGACCCGCAACGGGCCACGAAGCTCGACATAGTGCGACGGATTCGTCGGGTCAATCACGCTGAACGATCCCTCGCCGGCACGGACAGCGTTGACGTGCTTCTGGCGTCCGCCGCGGGTGCTGATGAGGATCTTCCCGTCGCGCCAGAGAAACCACACCGGCGTTGCGTTAGGCATTCCTCTCCCGTCGACGATGCACAGGGTGCCGGTGACGGGTTCGCCGAGGATGCGCTCGGCATTGGCCGAAAGTTCGACGTGTTTCGGGAGTTTTGAGTTTTCGTTCACTGCGTCAGCCCCTTTTTTCAGCCCCATGACGTGTCACTACTATGGCGATCTAGGGGGTAAACAAATCGTAAAGCCCCCGCTTTCGAGAAAGAGGGGTTCGCGATGGCGAACATTGTGCGTGCAGCGCTGCTGCAAACCGACTGGCCCGGCACCAAAGAGGCCATGATCGACAAGCACGAGGCGGCGGCTCACGATGCAAAGAAGGCCGGAGCACAGATCATGTGCTTCCAGGAACTCTTTTACGGTCCCTACTTCTGCCAAGTCCAGGAACCGGAGTACTACTCGTACACCGAGTACATCCCCGACGGTCCGACGACGAAGCGCTTCCAGAGCGTTGCGAAGGAACTCGGCATGGTGCTCGTGTTGCCGATGTACGAAATCGTCCAGCCCGGCGTGTACTACAACACCGCAGCGGTCATCGATGCCGATGGCACCTACCTCGGCAAGTACCGCAAGCAGCACATCCCGCAAACGAAGGGCTTCTGGGAGAAGTACTACTTCAAGCCGGGCACAGGTGGTTACCCGGTCTTCAACACCGCCGTCGGCAAGGTCGGCGTGTACATCTGTTACGACCGACACTTCCCCGAAGGTTGGCGTGCACTCGGTGTAAACGGTGCCGAAATCGTGTTCAACCCATCGGCCACGCACCGCGGCCTTTCTGAATACATCTGGCGCATCGAGCAGCCCGCATCAGCCGTTGCAAACATGTACTACGTCGGCGCGATCAACCGCGTCGGCATCGAACCGCTCGGTGAAAACGACTTCTACGGCCAGTCGTACTTCGTCGATCCCGAAGGCAAGTTCGTCGGTGAAGTCGGCGACCCCTACAAGCCCGAACTCATTGTTCGCGACCTCGACATGGACAAGATCAAGCAGGTCCGCGACCGCTGGGCGTTCTACCGCGATCGCCGACCCGACGCATACGGCGATCTCATCGAAGGTCAACTCGGCGGCTGAGCAGGAAGAGGAACGACATGGCACGCACACTCATCATCAACGGCACGATCATCAGCCCAACCGGCCGCAGCGCCGGCGATGTGCTGATCGACGGTGAAACGATCGCCGCGATCTTCGAGCCAGGCCAAGTGGCCGCGCTCGGCGTCACCGCCGACCGAACCATCGATGCCAAGGGCAAGTACATCATCCCCGGTGGTATCGACGTTCACACTCACATGGAACTGCCGTTCGGCGGAACCGAGGCGTCCGACACCTTCGAGACCGGCAGCAATGCCGCCGCCTGGGGCGGCGTCACCACCATCGTCGACATGGCGCTGCAGCGCTACGGCGAGAACGTGCAGCAGGGCCTCGCCACCTGGCACCGCAAGGCCGAGGGCAACTGCTCGATCGACTACGCCTTCCACCAAATCATCGGCGGCGTCGACGACCAATCCCTGAAGGACATGACCTACCTGGTCGAACACGAAGGCGTCACGTCCTTCAAGTTGTTCATGGCCTACCCGGGCGTCTTCTACAGCGACGACGGCCAGATCCTGAAGGCGATGCAAACCGCCAGCGACAACGGCGCGGTCATCATGATGCACGCCGAGAACGGAATCGCGATCGACGTGTTGGTTGCACAACACCTCGCCCGCCGCGAAACCGACCCGAAGTACCACTCGATCAGCCGCCCCAGCCTGCTCGAGGGTGAGGCGACGCACCGCGCGATCGTCCTGTCCAAGGTCGCCGGCAACGTGCCGCTGTACATCGTGCACATGTCGGCAGCCGAGGCACTCGACGAGGTCGCCCAGGCGCAGCACGAAGGTCTGAACGTGTTCGCCGAAACGTGCCCGCAGTACCTGTACATGACGCTCGAGGACCATCTCGCCCAGCCGGGCTTCGAGGGTGCGAAGTACGTGTGCAGTCCGCCGATCCGTTCCAAGCACGACCACAGGCACCACCACAAGGACCTCTGGAAGGGTCTGCGCATGAACGAACTGGCAATCGTTTCCACCGACCACTGCCCGTTCTGCATGAAGGACCAAAAGGAACTCGGCCTCGGCGACTTCTCGAAGATTCCGAACGGCATCGCGGGCGTCGAGCACCGCATGGAGTTGATCTACCAGGGCGTCGTCCTCGGCGAGATCAGCCTCGAGCGTTGGGTCGAAACCTGCTGCACCACACCCGCGCGCATGTTCGGCATGTACCCGAAGAAGGGCATCATCGCCGCCGGCTCCGACGCCGACATCGTCGTGTGGGACCCGAACGCGAAGACCAAGATCGGCATCAACGACAAGCACCACATGAACACCGACCACAGCGCGTGGGAGGGAACCGTGATCGACGGCAAGGTCGACACGGTCATGTCGCGCGGAATGATCGTGATGGAGAACGACAAATTCACCGGCCGCAAGGGTCACGGAAAGTACGTGAAGCGCGGCCTCAGCCAATACCTGCACTGAGAGAAACGGACACACAATGAAGCGCATTTCCCACTGGATCGACGGCAAGGTCGTCGAAGGACGTTCCGGCCGCAGCGGCAAGGTGTTCAACCCTGCAACGGGTGAGGTTCAAGCCGAGGTCGACTTTGCCGACCTGTCGGAAATCGACAAGGCGGTCGCCACGGCGAAGGCCGCGCTGCCCGCATGGCGCGCCACCAACCTGTCGCGTCGGGCCGAGATCATGTTCAACCTGCGCGAGTTGGTCGACGCCAACCGCAAGGAAATCGCGTCACTGCTGTCGCTCGAGCACGGCAAGGTGATCTCCGATGCATTGGGCGAGGTCGCCCGCGGCCTCGAGAACATCGAGTTCGCCTGCGGAGTACCTCATCTTCTCAAGGGTTCCTACAGCGAACAGGCGTCGTCGGGTGTCGACGTCTACAACATTCGCCAACCCCTCGGCGTCGTTGCCGGCATCACACCGTTCAACTTCCCGGCAATGGTGCCGATGTGGATGTTCGCCACTGCGCTCGCCTGCGGCAACACCTTCGTCCTGAAGCCCAGCGAAAAGGACCCGTCGGTCACGATGTTCGTCGCCGAACTGTTGAAGCAGGCCGGATTGCCCGACGGCGTCTACAACATCGTCCACGGCGACAAGGTTGCGGTCGACCGCCTGCTCGAGCACCCCGACATCGCCGCGGTCTCGTTCGTCGGTTCGACACCGATCGCCAAGTACATCTACGAAACCGGCACACGCAACGGCAAGCGCGTTCAGGCCCTTGGTGGCGCTAAGAACCACATGCTCGTGCTGCCCGATGCCGACCTCGACATGGCGGCCGACGCGGTGGTCAGCGCCGCGTACGGTTCGGCGGGCGAACGCTGCATGGCGATCTCGGTCCTTCTCGCCCACGACTCGATCGCCGATGCACTCGTGTCGAAGATCGAGGACCGCATCCCGAACATCAAGGTCGGCCCCGGCGACGAGGCGGGCAACGAGATGGGTCCGCTGATCACGGGCGAACACCGCGACAAGGTTGCGGGTTACGTCGCGGGCGCGGCGAAGG
>CAYFLC010000004.1:9841-29743 GCA_964343885.1 uncultured Bifidobacterium sp. | reverse complement strand
TGATCAGCGACCACGCCACATAGAGCGCCAGATGCTCACCATTGCTCATGGAGTTCACAAGCAGTATCTCGACCACGGTTCCCACCACGACGAAGGTTTCGAAGATTCCCATTGCAATCGAACGGGCACGGGGCAACACGCGCAAGGTGCGATCGCCAATCTCGCGCACATCGCTACGGCGCCACCAAAAAAAGATGAAGGGATAGAAGAACAAAGCCTGCAGCGAATACTCCGCCGTCGCGTGATAGGCCGTATCGGCAATTAACGCCACACCAAGAATCACGACCACGTCGTAGACCGACAGCATCCTCGGTCGCAGCATGAGTGGTCGCGGCGGATAGTCAATCGCCGATCGTCGTCGCCGAGACCGTGTCGTACTACGTCGTGACGAGAGCTCACTCTCAGGGATCGTGCTGACAACTCCGCACGCAGGGCACGCAAGGTGATGTTCCATATCCCCAGCGTGTCGGGGGCCTAGGACATGACAAAACCCCTCCCCCCGAATGGGAGGAGGGGTTGAGAATGTCAGCGAACTACCGGCGACGACGGCGCGGACCACGGTCCTCGCCACCAAGGCTCGGGCCACCAGGACCCAAGTCGCCGAGGTCTTCAGCCAGTTCCGCCTCGAAGCTGGCTTCAAAGCTCGACGATGAGCGGCTCTCGCGGGGACCACGGTCCTCGCGGGTACGGTCGTCACGGCGCTCGCGGGGCTCACGACGCTCGCGCGGCTCGCGGGCCTCAACTTCGGGGTACTCGACACCGGCGAGGGACAAGCTGACCTTGCCCTGCGGGTCGATGTCGTCAACCTTGACCTCCACGGCCTGACCGAGGGTCAGCACGTCTTCGACGTTGTTAATGCGCTTACCGTCGTTGAGCGGAGCCATCTTCGAGATGTGCAACAGACCGTCGCGACCCGGGAGGATCGAGACGAAGGCACCGAACTTGGTCGTGTTGACGACCTTGCCCTGGTACACCGCACCGATCTCAGCGGTCGGCGGGTCGAGAATCATCTCCACGCGGCGCTTGGCTTCGGCCACGGCGCGACCATCCTTGGCACCAATTGTCACGGTGCCAACGACACCGTCGTCGTCCACGGCAATGTCGGCACCCGTCTCTTGCTGGAGGGTGTTGATGACCTTGCCCTTCGGTCCAATGACCTCACCAATCTTGTCGATCGGAATCTCAATCGAGATGATCTTCGGCGCCACGGCGGCCACTTCCTCGCGCGGTGCGGGAATGGTCTCGGTGATCACGTTCAAAATCTGCAGACGAGCGTCCTTCGCCTGGCGCAGGGCCTGAGCGAGGACTTCGGCCGGAAGACCGTCGATCTTGGTGTCGAGCTGCAGTGCCGTGACGGCATCAGTGGTTCCAGCGACCTTGAAGTCCATGTCACCAAAGGCGTCTTCGGCACCGAGGATGTCAGTCAACGTCACGTACTTGCCGTTGTCGTAGACCAGACCCATCGCAATACCGGCAACGGGAGCCTTAATCGGCACACCGGCGGCCATCAGCGACAGAGTCGAGCCACAGACCGACGCCATCGAGGTCGAACCGTTCGACGCCATCACGTCCGAGACAACGCGCAGCGAGTACGCGAAGTCTTCTTCCGACGGCAGAACCGGGATCAACGCACGCTCTGCGAGCATGCCGTGTCCGATTTCGCGACGCTTGGGCACGCCCACGCGACCGGCCTCACCCGTTGAGTAGGGCGGGAAGTTGTAGTGGTGCATGTAACGGCGCCACTCGTCAGGAGTGATCGTGTCGAGCTGCTGCTTCATGCGCGGCATGCCAAGAGTCGTCACGTTGACGACCTGGGTCTCACCACGCTGGAAGAGGGCGGAACCGTGCGTCATCGGGAAGAGGTCGACCTCAGCCGAGAGCGGACGGATGTCGGCCGTACCACGACCGTCGATACGCATTCCCTCGTCGACGATGCGCTTGCGAACGAGCTTCTTGGTGAGGCTGCGCACGGCTTCCTTCACGCCCTTTTCCTGGCCGGCAAAACGGCCGGGGGCATCGGCTGAACCGCACAGTTCGGCAACCGTCTCGGCCGTGGCCTTGTCGATTGCCTCGTTGCGCTCACTCTTCAGCGAAATGCTGACTGCGGGAGCCAACTTCGACGCAGCGGCTGCTTCGACTGCCGCGAACACTTCGTCGGTGTAATCGAGGACGGGGGTGTAAGCGAGCGGCTGGATGGGGCCCTTGGTTGCGATGACGCTGGCAACGAGCTGACGCTGCAGAGCGATCGATTCCTTGATCCAGGTCTTCGATGCCTCGAGGCCGCTGGCCAGCACGGGCTCGTTCACCTGCGGTGCGCCCTCGGCGTAATAGGTGAAGCTCTTCTCGGTTCCGCCGGCTTCGACCATCATGATGGCAACGTCGCCGTCTTCGAGTTCACGGCCCGCGACGACGAGTTCGAACGTCGAGGCTTCGCTCTCTTCGAATGTCGGATGGGGAATCCATTCGCCCGAGGTGGAGAACGCGACGCGCACCGCACCGATGGGGCCTTCGAACGGAATTCCGCTGATCATCAGCGACGCGGAAGCGGCGTTGATCGAAAGAATGTCGTGCGGGTTCTCTTGGTCTGCACCGATGATGGTGAGAACGATTTGGGTTTCGTTGCGGTAGCCGTCGGGGAACGCTGGACGCAACGGGCGGTCGGTGAGGCGGCAGGTCAGAATCGCCAACTCGGTGGGGCGGCCTTCACGACGGAAGAACGCACCGGGGATCTTGCCCGCGGCGTACGCGCGCTCTTCGACATCGACCGTCAACGGGAAGAAGTCGATTCCGTCGCGAACGGACTTTGCCGCATTCGCCGTGGACAGCACCGTGGTGCGACCAATGCTGGCGACAACGGCACCCTGCGACTGCTGGGCGAGCTTGCCTGTTTCGAAGGCAAGAACCTTGTCGGTGCCCGAAACGGCACCGGATACGCGAATGGCATCAGCCATACGTTTGCTCCTTGTGTATGGATTCGCCTCCTCGGCGAATCGCTTGTGATGTTCGGACCCGCCTGCTCGGCGAATCCGTTGTGTTGGATCCATCGGGTGACGGATCGCTATGACACCGGAGCTTGTGTCGGTTCCCAGTCGGCAACCCCGTGGCCCTTCAGGCAATTGGGCCACGATTTCGGCGACTGACAACCGACGCGACGAGTGCTTCGGTGTGCATTCAGTTTGGTACGGGCACCCGCCACGAAAGCGGATACCCGTACCGGAGATCAGCGGCGCAGGCCGAGCTTGGCGATGAGATCGCGGTAGCGCTGGATATCGCGGTCACGCACGTAATCGAGCATGCGGCGACGACGACCGACCAACATGAGAAGTCCACGACGTGAGTGGTGGTCCTTCGGGTGGGTCTTCAGGTGATCCGTCAGCTGGTTGATGCGATCCGTGAGGAGCGCGATCTGAACGTCGGGAGAACCGGTGTCGGTGCCATGCTGCTGGTGCGCTGCGATGGTGGTCTGCTTGCTGGATGTCTCCGGCATGTGTGCCTCACGTTTCTTGACTGCACCCCGAGGGGTGCGGGTGGGTCGCCCGAGCCGGTTGGCCCGTGGCATCAGATGAAGGTGTGGCCTCATCGGACGACTTCAGGCTACGGAAACGTTGAGGCTCCCCCAACCCCGTCGGCGTTAGGGTTGGCGCGTGTTCACGGGGATCATCGAAGAACTGGGCACCGTCGCATCGCGTGAGGGCTCACGGCTGCGCATCAATGCCCGCACGGTTCTCGAGGGCAGCGGCATGGGCGCGTCGATCGCCGTCAATGGCTGTTGCCTCACCCTCGTGGCATCCGGCTCCGACTGGTGGGAAGCCGAGGTCAGCGACGAGACCTACTCGCGCACCAATCTCTCCGACATCACATCGGGCGCCAGGGTCAACCTTGAACGGCCGATGGCGCTCGGCGAGCGACTCGGCGGCCACATCGTTCTTGGCCACGTCGACGGCGTGGGCACGGTGGTGAATCCGGCACCCGACCTGCGCGTGCGCATTCCGCATCTGCTCATGCGATACCTCGTCGAAAAGGGCTCCGTCACGGTCGACGGCATCAGCCTCACCGCGTTCAACTTGGGCGATGACACGTTCGACGTCGCCGTCATCCCCCACACTGCGGAAGTCACCACGCTCGGCGTACGTAAAGCCGGCGACCGGGTGAACATCGAAATGGATGTCCTTGCGAAACACATCGAGCGGCTGGTCGAGCCGCACGTGAAGTGAGCAACCAATCGTGGCCGATGATCTGAACTCACTGCGCAACGAGATCGATGAGATCGACCGCGGCATCGTGGAACTTCTCGCACGACGTCTCGATGTCTGCCGCCGCGTCGCGGAAGTGAAGTCGAAAAGCGCAACGTCGATCATCCAGCCCGAACGTGTGCGCCAAGTTCTCACCACCCGACGTCAATGGGCAATCGACAAGGGAATCGACGCCGACTTCGCAGAACAGATCTTCCGCGCACTCTTGTCCGAAACACATCGCATCGAAGTCGCGATCGAACGACCCGAGGCCGCACCCGTGAAACTTGCAGAGTCGAGCGGTGCGTCGGCCCTCGACACCGTTGCATGCCGCATCGACCACGTCGTAGTGGCTGTTGCCGACATTGACGCAGCACGTGCGTTCTTTTCGCAAATGGGTTTTCGCATCGAGAACACCGACGACCCCGCGATGTTCCTCGCCGAGGCCGGTGGCGTCACCGTGGTGCTCCTCGGTGCGGGCAACGACCCGGCCGTCAAGGCGCACCTCGACGAATTCGGCTCGGGCGTCCAGCACATCGCCATCGAAGTCCTGAACGCTGGGTTCACCCAACATGCGCTCGCCTCGACCGGCGTTCCGCTGTTGACCGATGTCATCGTCGACCGCGACGGCCATGAACAGCTCTTCACGGTGCTCGACCCCGCCACCGGCGTGCAGTTGGGCTTCATCAGCCGCACGGGTCACCGCTTGCCGATGAGCAGCCAGAACGTTCGGGCCCTTTTCACTGCGTTGGATCACTGAGCATTCGGCTAACCTGACATTGCTCGACACAGTGGGGTCGGCCGGATTTCTTGCTCCCGGCCTGTTCCGTCAAGCGCTGGCAATCACATCCAAGTCGATCCTCGAAGAGGTTCCTTCATGTCGTCCCAGCGCATCGCGCCCGAGACTCTTCTCTCCACACCACTCGACGAACTTCTGTCGCTCGCATCCGCGCGTCGTGACACCTTGTTCGGTTCACGGGTCACCTATTCGCCGAAGGTCTTCATTCCGCTCACCATGCTGTGTCGCGACACGTGCGGTTACTGCACGTTCGCCCAGCCGCCCGCGCGACTCGAGAACCCGTACCTCACGGCCGACGCCGTGCTGCGCATCGCCCAAGAGGGTGCCCGCAACGGTTGCCACGAGGCGCTGTTCACCCTGGGCGAACGGCCCGAACTGCGCTACGAGGTTGCAGCGAACTGGCTGAAGGCGAACGGATACGACAGCACCGTTCACTACGTGCACGACATGGCGAAGCTGGTTCTCGACGAAACCGGCCTCCTCCCCCACGCCAACGCAGGCGCGCTGTACAAGGACGAACTTGCGCTGCTGCGTCCGGTTTCGCCGTCGCAGGGAATGATGGTCGAAACGCTGCGCGACGACCTCGCATGCCATCGCGGTGCTCCCGACAAAGTGCCGCAGCGTCGACTCGACACTCTCGGTTGGGCGGGCGAACTGAAGATTCCGTTCACGACGGGAATCCTCGTCGGCATCGGCGAAACGCGCGAAGACCGCATTGCAGCGTTGCTTGCCATTGCCGAATCGCATCAAAAGCACGGTCACGTACAAGAAGTCATCGTGCAGAACTTCCTGCCGAAGCCGCGAACCGGCATGCAAAACGCGGCGCCGTGTCCGCACGACGAATACATGTGGTCGATCGCGGTCGCGCGTCTGCTTCTGCCCGACACCATTCACCTGCAGGCGCCACCAAACCTGTCCGACGACTTCGGCGTACTGCTTGATGCGGGCATTGACGATTGGGGCGGTGTCTCACCGGTGACCGCCGACCACGTGAACCCCGAACGTCCGTGGCCCGCACTCGACTTGTTGCGCGCGGCCAGCAACGACCGTGGCTTCGAGCTCGCACCACGCCTCACCATCTACCCCGAGTACGTGTCACGCCCCGACGAATGGCTGGCACCGGAACTGCGCTTCGCAGTTCAAGACCGCAGCGATGCCGAATACCTCGGTCGCGACGATCCGGGTTCCGTTTGGCCGGAAAAGGTCTCCGCAGCCGACGTGGTGCAGGACGGCGCCGAAGTGGTGCTCGTCGGCCACAAGTCGTCGCAGTGGTATTCGGGCGCAACCAACAAGGCGCCAACGCTGATTCCCGGCACATCGAAAGTGTCGAATGAACTCGCCGAAATCTTCGCAGGTGTTCGCAAGGGCGAACTACCCGACGAGAGCCAAATCATCCGCATGTTCCGCGCACGTGGCCGTGAAGTCAATGCCATTGCCGAATTCGCCGACGAACTGCGCAAGGAGGCCGTCGGCGATGTCGTCACGTGGGTACACAACCGCAACATCAACTACACGAACGTCTGCACCTTCAAGTGTCGCTTCTGCGGTTTCGCGAAAGGCAAGCTCTCGCTCAATCTTCGTGGCACGCCGTATCTGCTGACACTCGACGACATCGCGCAACGCGCAGCAGAAGCCGCCGCGATGGGCGCAACCGAAGTCACTTTGCAGGGCGGAATCCACCCCGACTTCGACGGCAACTACTACATCGATGTCGCCCAGGCCGTGAAAGATGCCGTTCCCGAGATCCACGTGCACGGGTTCACCGCACTCGAGGTCACCGAGGGTGCGCGACGTCTCGACGAATCGCTCGAGTCGTATCTCACCCGCCTGAAGGCGGCCGGCCTCGCATCACTGCCCGGAACGGCCGCCGAGATTCTCGACGACAAGATCCGCGCGGTGCTCTGCCCCGACAAGATCAACACCGAAGAGTGGCTCGAGTGCCATCGTGTTGCGCACAAGGTGGGTCTTCGTTCGAACATCACCATCATGTTCGGCAGCATCGAAGGCATCGACTCATGGGCCAAGCACATGGTCGTCACGCGCGATCTTCAGCGCGAGACAGGCGGCTTCACCGAATTCGTCGGCCTCCCCTTCGTGCACATGGCATCGCCGATTTATCTGCAACGCCAGGCGCGCCGCGGACCAACGTTCCGCGAAACCGTTCTCATGCACGCGATTGCACGCATTGCGTATCACGGCCTCATCGACAACATTCAGGTGTCGTGGGTGAAGATCGGCGTCGACGGCGCCCGTCAGTTGTTGCGTTCGGGATGCAACGACCTCGGTGGAACGCTGATGGACGAGAACATCTCGCGTGCGGCCGGCGCGGCACACGGCCAGAAGATGAGCGAAGACTCGTTCGGTGCGCTTGTTTCCACCCTCGGGCGACCCCTCGAGCAGCGCACCACGCTTTACGGACGCACGTCGGGCGGAAGAGAGCTCACCAATTCACGTGCGTGATCGATGTCCAGTTTCACCTGGGCGATCAACGCGTCGGGTCCGTCGAACTTTCGCTCGGACCGCAGGAAGTGAGTGAACTGAACCTTGGCTGCTTCGCCGTACAGGTCGACCGAAGCATCGATGAGATGCGCCTCGAGCAACGATGAATCACTGTGCTCGTAAAAGGTTGGTCGACGACCGAGGTTGACCGCACATGCCCAACGCGAACCGTCGGGACGCGTGTAAACGCCCGCGTAAACACCGTCGGCGGGAAGGCAGATGAAACCGGGAACCTGCACATTGGCGGTTGCAAAGCCGATCGTGCGACCACGTTGGTCGCCGGTTCCCACGGGGCCACGCGCTTCGAAATAGTGGCCAAGCATCCGCGCCGCCGTTGCCACGTCACCGCCCTTCAGCGCGCGACGAATCGCAGTTGAACTGACGGGCTCTTCTACGCCGTCGTCACGCTGCAACAGCTCGAGCGGCCCAACCGTGAAATCGTGATGGGCACCTTCCTCGCGCAACATCGCCACGTTGCCCGCGCGGTTGCGACCGAAGTGAAAATCTTCGCCAACAGCGATGTGGCTGACCGCAAGACAATCGACGAGCACCCGACGCACGAAGTCACGCGGCTCTTCCGCAGCCTGTTGGGCGTCAAACGGCACGACAACTACCGCATCGACTCCGGTTGCGCGGAGCAGCTCGATTTTCTGATCGAGATCGGTGAGAAGCAATGGCGCCGACTCGGGCCGCACCACCGACGCCGGATGGCGATCGAAAGTCACAACGACGCTCAGTGCGTCTACAGCGGCCGCACGTTCACGAACGGCGGCGATGACCGATTGATGGCCACGGTGCACACCGTCGTACGCACCGATGGTCACAACGGCGCGACGGCCCGGCCAGGGTGACTGAGAGAGATCGGTGACAACCAACATGGTGTGGAAACGCTATCCGCCGACGGCAATGAGCACTGCTGGCTTCACGAGTGCTTCGCCCGAGTCGTTCGCGCGATCGGTCGACTCGTAAACACCCAGCAGCTCGCCCGACGCATTGTGCACGCGCCACGGCCCGTCGCCGACGAAGAGGGTCCCCACCGGCAGCATCGCCCCGTTCAGCACCCTTGCAGCGGTCTCTGTGTCGAGGTCGACTCGCGATAGGTGCAACACCATTTCGACCTCGGGCAACAACACCGGAGAGTCGAGTGACGAACACATCGCCTCGGTGAACCGACCCACCCGATGGCGACGCAAAGTACGGATATGAGCACCGCCACCCAACATCCGACCCAGGTCGTCGACCAACGTGCGCACGTACGTACCTGACGAACAGGTGGCGAACATTCGCCACACACCGGGCGTGCCCGACTCTTCGATATCGAATCGCGCGATGTGCACGGGTCGCGCTTTGCGTTCGACTTCGATTCCCTCGCGTGCGTATTCATGCAACCGCTTGCCATCGACCTTCAGCGCCGACACCATGGGCGGCACCTGTTCGATGTCACCGAGCAAGTTTTCGCGAATCACTCGGCGCCCATCTTCGATCGTCACGCCTGACATGTCGAACGACTCGAGTACTTCGCCCGAATCGTCGAGCGTCGAGGTGCGCGAACCGAGCACGACCTCGCACGAATAGTCCTTGTCGGCCCCAGCGACCCACTGCATCAGTCGCGTCGCGCGCCCCACACCGACCACAAGAACGCCTGTCGCATCGGGGTCGAGGGTTCCCGCATGGCCGATGCGCCTTTCCCCGAGCTCACGACGCAGCCGACCCACCACGTCGTGACTTGTCATTCCCGCGGGCTTGTCGACTACCACGGTGCCGTGCACCGTCGGAGGCCTGCGTTTCGCCATGCGCCGACGCTCGTCAGTCGTTGTCGCGGGTCATCCGCTCGCGACGTTCACGATCGGCACGAAGAACCTCGTCGATTCGCTCGGCGGCACGCAGAACGTTGTCGGGACGGAATTCGAGCACCGGGGTCTTCTTCGCCCGCACTTGCTTGCCGATCGACGACTGGATGCGACGACGGTGTTCGTCGAGAACCTCGAGAATCGCCTCGTCACCCGCCTCGCCGGCCAGGGAATCGAAAAAGACGATGCCACGGTTGAGCTCGGCGTCGACGTCGACCGAGGTGACGGTGACGAATTCCAAGCGCTCGTCGTCGATCTTGGTGAGCTCGTCGGCGATGACCTCGCGGAGCAACTCATTCAGGCGCGCTTCGCGCGGATAGCGGTGCGCCGAGGGCGCACTTGATCGCCTTCTCGGTTTCGACATGGGCGCCACGCTACCGCCCGATGCCCGTACGATTGGGCGCCATGGCTGCCAACACCCCCCTCTTTCGCTACAACGCCGCCTTTGCAGACACGCTCGAGGTGAAGTGGCAGGACTACTGGGAAGCGAACGGCACGTTCGAGGCACCGAACCCGGCCGGCCCTATTGCCGAGCCCGACAAAGTCGCTGGTCGTCCGAAGTTGTTCGTTCTTGACATGTTCCCCTATCCGTCGGGCGCCGGTCTTCACGTTGGCCACCCGCTCGGCTACATCGGTACCGACGTGTTCGCGCGCTACAAGCGCATGACCGGTTACAACGTTCTCCATTCGCTCGGCTACGACAGCTTCGGCCTCCCGGCGGAACAGCACGCGATTGCGACTGGCATTCATCCACGCGTCAACACCGACGCCAACATCGCGAACATGCGCCGCCAGTTGCGCCGACTCGGCCTTGGCCACGACCAACGCCGCAGCATCAGCACCACCGACGAGGCGTACTACCGCTGGACGCAGTGGATCTTCCTGCAGATCTTCAATTCGTGGTACGACGAATCGGCGAAGAAGGCCCGGCCCATCGCCGAACTCGAAGCCGAATTCGCTAGTGGCAAGCGCACCACAACTGATGGCCGTGCGTGGTCGACGCTGACGCCCGACGGACAACGCAAGGCAGTCGACGCGCACCGACTCGTCTACCTCACCGAAGCACCCGTCAACTGGTGCCCCGGCCTCGGCACGATTCTCGCCAACGAAGAAGTCACAGCCGAGGGACGCAGCGACATCGGCAACTTCCCCGTGTTCAAGCGCAACATGCGTCAGTGGATGATGCGCATCACCGCGTACGCCGACCGCCTCATCGACGACCTCGACCGTCTCGATTGGCCCGAGCCCATCAAGCTGATGCAGCGCAACTGGATCGGCCGCAGTGAAGGTGCACGTGTGCGCTTCGCGTCCGGCGCGGGCGAGATCGAAGTCTTCACCACCCGCCCCGACACCCTCTTCGGCGCCACCTTCATGGTGCTGTCACCCGAGCATCCACTCGTCGATGTACTGACGACCACCGAACAGAAGGCAATCGTCGCGGAATACCGCGCGCAGGCGGCCGCGAAGAAAGACGACGAACGACAAGACGACGCACGCGAAAAGACCGGTGTCTTCACCGGCTCGTTCGCGATCAATCCCGTCACAGGTCAGCAAGTGCCCGTGTGGGTGGCCGACTACGTGCTCATGGGTTACGGCACCGGCGCCATCATGGCCGTGCCGTCGGGCGACGAACGCGACTTCGCCTTCGCCCGCAAGTACTCGCTTCCCATCGTCGCGACGCAGCAACCCCCGCAGGCCTGGTTCGATACACACGGCATCGCGGCGTCAATCGACTGCAGCACATGGCCCGAGGCGTACGTTGGCGATGGCGCCTATGTGAACTCGAAGAACGAGTCGATTTCGCTCGAGTCGTACACCACGGTTGCCGAAGCGAAGTCGGCCATGAACGCATGGCTCGAATCGAAGAATCTCGGCCAGTCGGCCATCACATACAAACTCCGCGATTGGCTGTTCGCACGACAGCGCTACTGGGGTGAACCCTTCCCCATCGTGTTCGACGAAAACGGCAACCCGCACTCGGTCCCCGATTCACAACTGCCGGTCTTGCTTCCCGAACTCGCCGACTTCAAGCCGCAAGGCCTCGACCCGAACGATGCCATCAGCGAACCAATCCCGCCGCTTGCACGCGCGAAGGAATGGACCACCGTCGAACTCGACCTCGGAGACGGAACTAAGACGTACCGCCGTGAAGTCAATGTGATGCCGCAGTGGGCGGGCTCGTGTTGGTACGAGCTGCGCTACCTCGACCCCACCAACTCCACCGCATTCGTCGACAAAGACGTCGAGCGTTACTGGATGGGCCCAACGTCGCCCGGCCACACGGGTGGCGTCGACCTTTATGTGGGCGGCGTCGAACACGCTGTACTGCACCTTCTCTATTCGCGTTTCTGGCACAAGGTCCTCTTCGACCTCGGGCATGTGTCATCGGAAGAGCCCTTCCATCGCCTCTTCAACCAGGGATACATCCAGGCCTACGCCTATCGCGACATGCGTGGCCAGCCGGTTCCCGCAAATGAAGTCGAAGAGCGCGACGGTAAATGGTTCTTCGAGGGCGAAGAAGTCGCGCGTGAATACGGGAAGATGGGCAAGAGCCTGAAGAACATCGTCACACCAGACGACATGTATTCAGAATACGGTGCCGACACTTTCCGCCTCTACGAAATGGCGATGGGTCCGCTCGAAGCAAGCCGCCCGTGGAACACCCGCGATGTCGTGGGCATGCAGCGCTTTCTGCAGCGCACATGGCGCAATCTCGTCGACGAAGACACCGGAGAAACCCGTGTGTCAGAACAGCCTGCCTCCGACGAACTCCGCCGCGCACTGCACAAGTGCATCGACGGCGTGGGGGCCGACATGGACAACCTGCGTTTCAACACGGCCATTGCGAAGTTGATCGAACTGAACAACGCACTCACGCCGTACGTCACGGAAAAGGGTGCCTGCCCGCGCGAAGTCGCCGAACCACTGGCCATCATGCTCGCGCCGCTCTGCCCTCACCTCGCCGAAGAAATCTGGCACCGCCTCGGCCACACTGCGACAATCACCTACGAACGTTTCCCCACCGCCGACCCCGCACTTCTCGCATCCGACACGATCGAGATTCCCGTGCAGATCAACGGCAAGGTGAAGCACCGCATCAACGTCGCCGTCGGCGCCGATCAGGCCGCCACCAAGGCCGCCGCGATGGCCGACCCCAAGGTCCAGGAACTCCTTGCCGGCGCGACGCCGAAGAAGGAAGTCATCGTCCCCGGACGACTCGTCAACTTCGTCCTCTGACTCTGGTGGAGCTAAGGGGAATTGAACCCCTGACCTCTTCCATGCCATGGAAGCGCTCTGCCAACTGAGCTATAGCCCCGTACCGGGTGGCGTTACTTTATCGCCGCTCCCTGCCCGACACCTACTGGTTCGTGCCTTGGGTCGATGAGGCCTCGTGCCAGTCGACCCGCGGAACGTCTTTGTACAGGCGCTCGATCTCGTAGTAACGGCGGGTCTCTTCGGCGAACACGTGAACTACAACGTCGCCATAGTCGACGAGCACCCAAAGTTGTTCACGAATGCCCTCGGTACGAAGCGGTGAGCGGCCGTACTTCTCGCGGATGCGAGCCGTCACTTCGTCGGCAACGGTGGCAACGAGTCGCCGGTTGCTTGCGCTTGCGAGCACGAAGAACTCGGTGATCGACAGAACATCGCCGACGTTGATGATGATCACATCGTCGGCCTTCTTGTCGTCGGCGGTGACGGCGATTTCGATTGCGAGATCGCGAGATGAAACATCAATCATTGCTGAACCGTCGTTGAACTAGAGACCGAAGTCGTTGTGCCGTTGATGAGACCATCGCTGGGGTTGGCACGAACAAACGCCTCGAAGTCGAGGCCGAGAGTGAGACGAAGGTCGACACCTTCGACCGGAACTTTTTGACGTTCGACCTTCAGTACGCCGAGCTTCGTGGCGTAACCGGCGACTTCCGTCTCGAGCGCACCGTCAGCGATGCTCGCAACAGTCTGTTGGACGGGAGTAGCGGTGATCTCACGGACGAGGACAATGTTGACGCCCAGGTCCATGAAACGAAGCACCGCTTCGCGAGTGATCGCCGCGTCGTTGAACGGACTGTCGATCTGCACGTTGATCGAGGGGTTCAGTGACGAGACCGACGACGGCGCGACACTCGCGGTCACGAGGATGATCTCGGCGCGGTCAAGCGAGTACATGTCGAGACCGTTGGGGTTGGCGTCTCCCTGCTGAATCGGTGTGGCCGCAAACTGCCACACCTGCAACTGCCCCGAGAGCACACGATCGATGAAACCCTTCATGTCGGGAGTCGGAGCAACCGTGGTCGACGATGAATCCGCTTGCGTTGCCTCGGTTGTCGTGGTCGTTGCGCCGATGACGGCGTTTCGCTGGCTGGCTCCGACTCCAACCCACAACGACTTGAGCAGTGGGAGTCGCGCCGATTCTGCAGCGCCCGGTTCGACCGCAGCGAGAGCCTTGGCGACTTGGCTCGCGTCGATTGACTGTTTTCCAGCGGGCAGCACATCGGTTGCGACGCCACCGAGTGTTCCCTTGACGGGGCGATCGAACTCAACCGGGACAGCAGTGACGGCCGAGAGCATCGGCGCAAGGTCTTCAGCTGTCACGGCGGCACTGACCGAGAACGTGACGTTGAGCAAGCCTTCGACATCGGAGACGAGTGCTTCGAGGCCTCCAGTCGCGAAGGCATCGGAAAGCCGCCGGGGCTCCTCTCCTGTTGCGACCACCGATGCCGAGTTCACAGGAATCGAGACGACGGTTCCGCCGACACCACCGGGGGCAAGCGCGATCATCTGCAACGACGCGAGCACACCCGACGGGTCGACGACGGCAAGAAGCGACGCGGGCGTGGAAGGAATACGCGTGACCTTCGATGCGTCGACGCTGTTGCCGTCGGTCGAGTGCAGCAGCGAATTTGCCGCGAGAACGAGTCCGGACGGAAGCATGAGCGCACCAACGAGACCACACACGAGCGCCCACGTGGTTCGCTGGCGACGACGCGACGCGATCGCGGTCACAGTTGTGCACCGACGCGCAGGCCGTAGAGACCCCGCTTGCGGATGATCTCGATGACCGAATCGGGCACCAAGTAGTCGAGTGGTCTGCCGTCGACCACGCGGCAGCGCAGATCAGTGCTCGAGACTTCGAGTCGCGGGACTTCGACGCGACGCCACTCGAATTGGTTCGGAAGGTCGACTGGCGCACCAGGACGATCGACAACAACGAGCGTGGACATCGCCGCAACTTCGTTCACGCGTTGCCATGTGACGATGTTTGTTGCAGCATCATCACCAACGATGGTGAACAAACGGGCTCCGGGATACTTGACCGAGAGAACCTTCAACGTGTCGGCCGTGTAGCTGGGTCCACCGCGCTCGACTTCTTCCGTGCCAACTTCGAGACCTTCGATGCCGGCCACGGCCGCCCTCACCATTTCGACACGTTCGACCGCACTCGACACGGTGCGTCCACCCGACTTTTGCCACGGATCGTTCGCGACCATGAGAACAACGAGGTCGAGCGAGAGGGCGTGTCGCACGTTGACGGCCGTGACGAGATGCCCAAGATGCGGGGGGTCGAAGGTTCCGCCGAAGAGGCCGATTCGCAAGGGCACGAGGTCGGAGTCTATGAGTGAATTTTCTCCGAACTGCCGCGAAAGCCTTGTGGGACAAGGGTCAGAATTCTCGCGATTCCCTAGTGACAACGACCGGCTTCTTGTATTACTCTTACCAATCCCCACTACAAAGTCTTCATGCGAATTGCAACCAGACTTTGAAAAATCCCCCCATCCGCCTCAGATGCCACCCCCTGGCATCGCACGCTCTCAAGACCCCCAGAACACCCCACCACTGAAATTGGATGAAACATGAATGACGCAATCGGCCTCTATTTGAATGACATCGGCAAGGTCGCCCTTTTGACCGCCGAAGACGAGCGCACCCTCTCGAAGGCAATCGAGAAGGGTCGTGAAGCTGCTGCCCGCCTCGCCGCAGGTGAGCGTTCCGCGCAGCTTCGCAAAGACATGAAGGCAGCCGCGGCAGCGAAAGATCGCTTCATCCGCGCCAACCTCCGCCTTGTCGTGTCTATTGCCCGTCGCTACCCACTTCCGCAGGGAATGGATCTTCTCGACCTCATCCAGGAAGGCAACCTCGGCCTCGAGCACGCCGTCGACAAGTTCGACTGGCGCCGCGGCTTCAAGTTCTCCACCTACGCCACCTTCTGGATCCGCCAGGCTATCGGCCGTGCGCTCGACCAGAAGGCTTCGCTCATCCGCATTCCTGGCGACCGTTCGGCAAGCCTGCGCGCTGCACTGCGCCAGTCGTCGGGCGACGGCGAGAATCTCGACGCAGGAAATGCAGAACTTCACCGCCTCACCACCCCGGTCTCGCTCGACAAGACCGTGGGCGACGATGGCGATGCCACCCTTGGCGACCTCATGGACAACGGCCAGGGCACGCCAGAAGACGCTGTCATGGCGTTGGTCGACAGCGAACTGCTGAACGAGCTGCTCGAGACTCTCGACGAGCGCGCCCGTTATGCGGTCGAAGCACGCTTCGGTCTCCTCGACGGCGAGCGCAAGTCGTTCCGCGAAGTCGGTGAAGCCCTGGGCGTCACCGCCGAGGCTGCTCGTCGTCTCGTCAGCCGCGCCGTAATTGGCCTGCGTGAAGACGCGGAGCGCATCTACGCTGCGTAGCCCATGGCACGCATCTGGACTCCCGATTCCTGGCACGGCTTTCCCGCCGAGCAGCAGCCGGCGTGGCCCGATGCCGGCGAACTCGACCGTGCGCTGAAACAAATCAGCACGCTTCCCCCGCTTGTCTTCGCGGGTGAGGCACGAAACCTGCAGTCGGCGCTCGGACAAGTTGCCGCAGGAAACGCGTTCCTTTTGCAGGCCGGCGACTGCGCGGAAAGTTTCGAAGAGTTCTCCGCCAACAACATTCGCGAGAAGTTGCGCGTCATCCTGCAGATGGCGGTCGTGCTCACGTATTCGCTTGGCGTTCCCGTCGTCAAGGTCGGCCGCATGGCCGGACAGTTCGCCAAACCACGCTCGCAGCCGTTCGAGAAGGTTGGCGACCTCGAGATCCCGTCCTTCCGCGGACACATCGTGAACGACCCAACTCCCACCGAGGCTGCCCGTCGCCCCGAGGCCGAGCGTCTGGTGCAGGCGTACCACCAGTCGGCAAGCACGTTGAATCTGCTGCGTGCTTTCACGAAGGGCGGATTCGCAGACCTCAACCGCGTGCATGCATGGACACAAGAGTTCGTCGAGTCGTCACCCGAAGGCCAGCGCTACCAAGTGCTCGCCACCGAGATCGAGAACGCACTCGCCTTCATGCGCGCCTGCGGCATCGACACCGAGAACAACTCGAGTCTGCATCAGGTCGACGTGTTCACGTCGCACGAGGCGTTGATCCTTGGCTACGAAGAGGCACTCACCCGGCAAGACTCTCTGACCGGCGACTGGTACGACTGCTCGGCACACATGCTGTGGATCGGCGAACGCACGCGTCAGCTCGACGGTGCACACATCGAATTCCTGCGCGGCGTGGGCAACCCGATCGGGTGCAAGGTCGGCCCATCGGCGTCGCCTGAATTCGTTCTCGAACTGTGTCAGGCCCTGAACCCCGCGATGATCCCGGGTCGACTCACGTTGATCTCGCGCATGGGTGCCGACAACGTCGAAGACAAACTCCGCCCGCTTCTCCGCGCCGTTCGCGACTCTGGTCATCCCGTTGTATGGGCATGCGATCCGATGCACGGCAATACGTTCACTTCCACCACTGGCCGGAAGACCCGCCACCTCGAGCACATCGTTGCCGAAATCGCCGGTTTCGTGCGCGCTCATCGCGCCGAACAAACGTGGCCGGGCGGCATTCACGTGGAACTCACCGGCGACGATGTCACCGAGTGCGTGGGCGGTTCGCACGGACTGTCCGATGCCGACCTCGACGATCGCTACCAAACGGTGTGCGACCCGCGACTCAACGGTCGCCAAGGCATCGACCTCGCATTCCGCGTGGCCGAGCTGATTCGTTCTAACCTGAACTGATTCGCGCCTTCGACCTTCTCGCTTCGTGGCCCGTCGACTTTGCCGCGGTCGCGGCGATCGACCGACAGGGTAATCTCCACACCCACGGTGATCTCGTGCGCACCGTACGCATCGCTTCCGTGAGCAAGCTGTTCACGGCTTGGGCGACGATGATCGCGGTCGAAGATGGCACGACCAGCCTCGACACTTCGGTCGGCCAAGAGGGTTGTACGGTACGGCACCTTCTCAGCCACGCCGGTGGATATTCATTCGACGGGGTGAACCCCATCACTTCGCCCGAACGCAAACGGATCTATTCGAACACGGGCATCGAGATCTTGGCCGAGCACGTGGCCGAGCGTGCAGGCATGTCGTTCGCTGATTACCTGCAGGAGGCGGTGTGCACTCCCCTGGGCCTGTCTTCTACATCCCTCGAAGGCTCACCGGCGAAAGACGTCGTGAGCAATGTTTCTGACTGTGCGAAATTCACGGCAGAACTCCGCCGACCGACGCTGCTGGCAAAAGACACGGTACGGAGCATGACGACCGTGCACTTTCCGCAACTCGAAGGAGTTGTTCCGGGTCTCGGCCGCTTTGATCCGTGCCCGTGGGGACTCGGTCCCGAGATCCGTGGAACAAAAGCGCCCCACTGGACCGCGCCGCACGGAAGCGCCGCCACGTGGGGTCACTTCGGTGGCACAGGAACATTCCTGTGGGTCGACCCCGTGGCCGACGTCGCCTGCGTGATGCTGTCGAACCGTGAGTTCACCGAATGGGGTCTCGAATACTGGCCCGCGTTCAACGACGCAGTGCTGGCCGAAGCCGGGCAACAACGTGGCTGACCTCAGTACCAACGTTTTCGTTGACACCAAGGACCACTCAACGGCAACACTGAGCGTGCTGATGTTCGCATCGGGCGCCACGGCCGTATCGGGCAGCATCATCTTCGCCGCACTCGGCGATCTGCAGGACAAGTACGGTTTCGCCGACCTGGGCCTCGGTCTGATTGCAGGAATCGGTTTCGTCTTCGGACTGTTGACCCAGGTATTTATCGCACCGCTTGCCGACTCGTACAAGCCCAAGTACTTGATGGTGGCTGGCCTGTGCGTAGCGGCCGCGGGCTCACTTGTTTTCGCCTTCGGCGACTCGCTGTGGCAGTTCATCGTCGGTCGCGCGATGGTCGGCATTTCCTTCGGATGCACCCAACCCGCCGCACACGCGATTGCGGCGAACCTCGACAAAACGCGAGCGGCAGAACGCTTGGGACGACTCGCGAGCATCGAGACCGCTGGAATCGTCGGCGGACCGTTCATCGGCGGCATCATGCTCGATCCACTTGGTCTTCGGTGGACGTTCGTGATCTTTGCGATCGTCGCGGGACTCGCCGCGCTCACACTGTCTGCCAAATCGTTACCGAAACTTCCTTCGTCAGAACGTTCGCGTCGATTCAGCCTTGAATTGTTGCGTGTACCCGGCGTTCGCACCGTGGCACTGACCACGATGAGCCTGTTCCTGCCGGTGGGCGTGTACGACGCACTGTGGGACCGCTACCTCACCGACCGCGGAGCTTCGAATTTCGTGGTCGGTTTGTCGTTCCTCATCTACGGCATCCCCTTCATCATCCTCGTGCGCGCCGGCGGTCGTCTGGCCGACAAATCGGGCCCGCTGCGCATCGCGCTGTACTCGGTGTTTCTCCTCGCACCTCTCGTTGCCGGCTACGGCATCGCCACGACCCCGCTCGCCATCATCCTGTTGTCGATCCTCGAGGGAATCCTGCAGGCCACGGTCGTTCCGGCAATGAGGGCAGGAATGTCACAGGTGGCCCCCGAAGGGCGCGCAGCCGCGGCTCAGGGATTGTCGGGTGCAGCAAACCTCGTTGGGGCCGCGCTGACGGCGTTGATCAGCCCGTGGGTATACGGGTCACATGGCCCCGTTTGGGCATTTGCCGGCGTAGCGGGCGTGATGGTGTTGCTGTCTCTGACGGCACAGACAATGGCGCGCCGCCACGATTTGATTTAGAACGACTCAGCTGAGCCGTTCGATGATCACAAGGCGAGGCGTCAGCTGAGCCGTTCGATGATCATCGCCATGCCCTGGCCACCACCAACGCACATCGATTCGACTCCAAAGGTCTTGTCTTCGTGCTGCAGGCCGTTGATGAGCGTGGCCATGATGCGCGCGCCGGTCATGCCGAACGGGTGGCCCAGTGCGATTGCACCGCCGTGGATGTTCAACTTGTCCATCGGAATGTCGAGGTGCTTCGCCGACGGAATGACCTGAGCGGCGAACGCCTCGTTGATTTCCACGAGGTCGATGTCTTTCATCGTCATCTTTGCGCGACCCAGCGCCTGGCGAATTGCTTCGATCGGCCCGAGGCCCATGATTTCGGGGTTGAGACCCGACACACCCGATGAAACGATACGGGCCAGCGGCGTGATGCCGAGCTGCTTGGCCTTCGTGTCGCTCATCACCATCACGGCTGCCGCTCCGTCGTTCAACGGGCA
>CAYFLC010000004.1:3570-9831 GCA_964343885.1 uncultured Bifidobacterium sp. | reverse complement strand
GTGGTGCCATCGCGCGGGCCATCGTCTTGCGACACGATGGTGCCGTTCGGCAGCGTGACCGGGGTGATTTCGCGCTCGAAGAAACCGTTCTTCTGGTGCGCGACTGCGAGCTGCTGCGAACGTGCACCGAATTCGTCCATCTCGCGACGAGTGACGCCCTCGACTTCGCGAACATTCTCGGCCGTTTGACCCATGGCGATGTAGATGTCGGGCAGACCGGCCTGCGGTGCCCATGAAGGCTGTCCACCTTCGGCGCGGAGCTTCGTGCGCTTGCCGGCATCGGCGAACACTGCGTTCGGGGCCGAGTCGCTTGCACCCGCGCCGTAACGGCTGACGCACTCGACACCCGCAGCGATGAAACAATCGCCCTCGCCCGAACGAATGGCGTGCGCGGCCATACGGATGGTCTGCAGGCTCGACGAGCAGTAACGGTTCACGGTGACGCCGGGAACGTTGTCCAGGCCGGCGAGAATCGCGACGACACGCGCGATGTTGAAGCCTTGTTCACCTGCGGGCTGACCGCAGCCCATCATCAGGTCTTCCACGTCGTCGGCGCGCACCTGCGGCACCTTGGCCATCAGAGCCTTCACCATTTGCGCCGAAAGGTCATCGGGGCGCATGTCGACGAGCGACCCCTTGAAGGCGCGGCCGATCGGGCTGCGGGTGGTTGCGACAATGACGGCTTCGGCCATGGTGTTCCCCTTCGATGCGCCGTCCCCCGACGGCTGTGTTACCTACTGGTAACTCTACTCACCCCAAGGGTTTTCGGCGCGGTGCGGTGCGGTATTTGCACGATTCTGCGCCGAGATCACGCGGTCGAGTTCCTCGTTCTGCAGTGGGTCGCGGAAGTTCAGCAGGCCGGCGTACCACTTCAGGCCGCGAGCAGTCGCAACCACGCGAACAGGAACACGCTCACCGAGATCATGTCCGAATTCGGTGGGTACATCGACACGATGGATTCCCGCTTCGTGCAGTTCTGATTCGGTGGCCGTCAGCTCGCCGCCCGACATGAGATACGTCTCGGCATCGACGAAGAACGTGAACTCGATCAGGCGATCTTCTGGGAGGGCTTCACCGAACGTCATCGAAACCGCATATTGTCACGGCATGTCGACCGAGCAGTCATCGTCACCGAAAGTTTCTCTGTCCGAGATCAATCTCTCGAACCCCGAGTTCTGGCTGCAAGATCGCGCGTGGCGCTACGCCGCATTCAAGACCTTGCGTGACGAAGCTCCGTACCAGTTCTTCGAAGAATGGGAGTTCGAGAACTCCCCCATTCCTCGCGGCCCCGGGTACTACTCACTCACCCGGCACGACGACATCTGGCACGTCAGCCGTCACCCCGAGCTGTTCTGCAGCGGGAAAGGCTCGAACATCGGCGACCTCACCGTTGAATTGAATGAATTCTTCGGCTCGATGATCAACATGGACGACCCCAAGCATTTCCGCCTGCGTTCGATCGTCTCGCGTGGTTTCGCACCCAAAGAAATCAAGCGTGTCGAGGACTACGTCGTCACGAAAGCCACGGAGCTCGTCGACCGCGTGATCGAGAAGTTCCCAAACGGTGAATGCGACTTCGTCGAGGAAATCGCCGCCCCGTTCCCGCTTGAGATCATCTGCGAGATGATGGGCATCCCGAAGTCCGACTACAAACAGATCCTCACGTGGACAAACACGATTCTCGGCGTCGGCGACCCCGAACTGGTAACGGGTCTCGACGACCTGCTCGCGGCCGGTTTGAACATGTTCAGCTATGCCCAGGCCCTCGGCGAAGACCGCGTGAAGAACCCCGCCGACGACATCACCTCGGTGATGATGAACGCCGAGGTCGACGGCGAACGCCTGACTGCCCAAGAGTTCGGATCGTTCTTCATTCTCCTCGTCGTTGCCGGTAACGAAACCACGCGCAACGCCATCAGTCACGGAATGAAGCTGCTCACCGACAATCCCGATCAGCGCAAAATCTGGTTCGACGACTTCGACACCCACACCAAGTCAGCGGTCGAAGAAATCGTCCGTTTCGCCACGCCGGTCATCCACTTCCGTCGCACCGTCACGCAAGACACCGACATCAACGGTTTTCCCGTGAAAGCCGGCGACAAGGTTGTCATGTGGTACGCCTCGGGCAACCGCGACGAGCGCGTGTATGAAAATCCCGATGCGTTTGATGTGCGCCGCGACATCAACCCGCCACAGGTTGGTTTCGGTGCCGGTGGCCCGCACTTCTGCCTCGGCGCAAACCTCGCTCGCCGCGAAATCGCCGTGATGTTCGATGAGATTCGCCGCCGCCTGCCGAACCTGCGCATCACGGGCGAACCCGCCTATTTGCAGAGCAATTTCATCAACGGCATCAAGCGCATGCCGTGCTCGTTCAAGTAGGCGTCAGCCGCGCTTCTTGTGTGCAAGGCCCGCAAGAACTTCCATGACCAAACGGTGAGCCACGTTAACTGTGCAGTCGGCATGGTCATAGGCAGGAGCCACTTCCATCACGTCGAAGCCGACGAGTGGCGTTTCGATCGCGAGTCGGCGTAGCGCGCGCAACATGTCGACCGAAGCGATACCGCCGGGTTCGGGTGTGCCGGTTCCCGGAGCGAACGCGGGGTCGAGCGAATCGATGTCGACGCTGACATAAATGTGATCGACGCCGTTGCTCGCTTCGGCGATTGCGTCGGTGATCACCGCGTCGAGACCACGGCGGTGCACCTCGTCCATGAGGTGCCACTTCATGCCTTGGTCGGCCATCCACTTCCACACGTCTTCACCGGGCCAATAACCGCGCAGTCCGATCTGCACGAAGTTGGTGGCTGGAATAGCGCCGCTTTCGATGAGACGCCTCATTGGTGTGCCGTGGCTTGCCAGGTTGCCGTCGATGGTGTCGGCGGTGTCGGCATGTGCGTCGAAATGAATCATCCCTACGCGACCGAAACCATGCTTTTCGGCGACAGCCGTGGCGGCGGGCCACGTGATGGTGTGATCACCACCCAAGACGATCGGAGTGATGCCGAGGCCGACCACTTCGGTCACTTTCTTCTTCACGTTGTCAAGGCTCGCCTCGACCATTCCGTGCGGACAATACGCATCGCCCGCATCGACGACTTCCAGGTGATCGAAAATCTCGATACCGAGGTCGAGGTGATACGTGCCGGGTTCGTAGGCGTTGTTGCGAATTCCTCGCGGGCCAAAACGCGCACCGGGCCGGTTCGTGGTGCCCAAATCGAAAGGAGCACCGATAATCGCCACATCGGGTTGCCATTCGGCCAGCATTTGCGGGTCAGGGACCAGTGGTCGTTGCGCAAAGGTCAGGGTGCTTCCGAACACGTAGCCCAGTTCCAACTGTTCGCGGTATCCCGGCGGCAACTCGCGCTTCACCCCCCGCACCCTAAGGGTTCTCGGTGTGTATCTGCTCGGATTTTGCTAAACCCTGCACCGAAAACCCACCCGCACCGGCATTCCCCACGTCATTTCAACCAAGCAGTACGTTCATCAGGATGCGCGGCCTGAAAAGACTCATCTCCATTCCCCTTGCAATCATCCTGGCCATCGTGGGGGTCGTTCTGATGCGCAACGTGGGCGGCAAATCCGATTCGGCAACGACAACCACCACTCTTGCCCCGCTCGAAGTTCCGGGAGTTGACTTGACGACGTACGACCCAAACAATCCGTTGCAGCGCGTGAAACTCGACTTGGGCAACGGAACGTTCGGCTACGTCACATCGCAACTCGTCACGCCGCCAGGACTTGCCGACGACTTTTCGATCATCGTCTTCGATGCCCCATCAGGCGGAAACATGATGGGCTCGTACACGAAAGCAGAGGGCTTCAAGCCACTCGGCTGACTTCTCTACAAGTTCTCGGTGCACAACGTTGTAAAAACCGCACCGTGGCGCAACGAGAACCCTTCAGAGGATGGAATGGGTCAGGAGCAACCCGAGGTTGAACCGCATGACGGACATGCGTGGCATGAACCAGCGCGCTGCATTTGCACACCACACTGCATGCACATCGGTGCATCACTGTGCTTCACCGCGGGACGCTCGATACCGGCGGCCGGCGAGTGGTCGGTGCTCGGTGCTTCGGGCACAAGGCCGTACTGCAACTGTGCTGCCAGTTCGTCGACCGACGGAACGGTCTTCGGGTCGGCAACAACCTCGGAACCGGTGCTGGTTTCGACGATGGTCTCTTCGACGCCAGGCAACGTGGGCTGCAGACGCTCGTCGCGGCTGAAGATTCCGAGTTCGGCACGCTCGTCGTAGTTCAGGTACTCGAGGCCGAGACGACGGAACAGGTAGTCCATGATCGACGAAGCGATGCGGATGTCCGGGTCGTCGGTCATGCCGGCGGGCTCGAAGCGCATGTTGGTGAATGCCTCGACGAACGCACGCAGCGGAACGCCGTACTGCAGGCCGTAGCTGATGCTCTTGGCGAACGCGTCCATGATGCCCGAGAGGGTCGAACCCTGCTTCGACACGGTGAGGAACACCTCGCCGGGACGGCCGTCCTCGTACTCGCCGATGGTGGCGAAGCCCTTGCAGTCGGCGACGCGGAACTCGAAGGTGCGTCCGCGACGCGAGCGCGGCAGCTTCTGGCGAACCGGCTGGGCGACAACGCGCTCGACGATGCGTTCGACGACGTTCGTCGCGGCAGCGGCCGGCGTCGCCGTCGTGTCGGCCTTGTCGTCGTCTTTCTTGGCGGTCGACAGCGGCTGGGCAACCTTGCAGTTGTCGCGGTAGATGGCAACGGCCTTCAGACCAAGCTTCCACGACAGTTCGTGGAGCTTCTCGATGTCTTCGATCGTGGCCTCTTCGGGCATGTTGACGGTCTTCGAGATGGCGCCCGACAGGAATGGCTGCACCGCGCCCATCATGCGAACGTGACCTTCGTAATGAATGGTGTTGTCACCCATCGAGCACGCGAACACGGCGAGGTGCTCGGGCTTGAGTGCCGGCGCACCGATGATGCTCTTGTTGGTGTCGATGTACGCGATGATGTCGTCGATTTGCTGGCTGGTGTAGCCAAGGCGAACGAGTGCACGCGGAATCGTCTGGTTGACGATCGACATCGTGCCACCGCCGACGAGCTTCTTGATCTTGACCAAACCGAGGTCGGGCTCGATTCCCGTGGTGTCGCAGTCCATCATCAATCCAATGGTTCCCGTGGGGGCCAACACGCTGGCCTGGCTGTTGCGAACGCCGTATTCCTCGCCGTCACGAACAGCTGCTTCCCATGCCTCACAGCCGGCCTCGACGAGGTCGGCCTGCACGACATCGACGTTTTCGATTTCATAGGCGGCATCACGGTGCATGCGCAGAACGTTGAGCATGTACTTCTCGTTTTCGGCGAAGCCGGCGAACGGCCCCATGCGGCTGGCGGTGCGAGCCGACGTGGCGTACGAGTGACCGGTCATGAGCGACGTGATTGCCGCGGCCCATGCGCGACCTTCCTTGCTGTCGTACGGCAGACCGAGCGCCATGAGAAGGGCGCCGAGGTTTGCGTAACCGATGCCGAGCTGACGGAACAGGCGGCTGTTCTCGCCGATCTTCTCGGTTGGGTAATCGGCGCGACCCACCAGGATTTCCTGCGCGGTGAAGACGACTTCGACGGTGTGCTTGTATGCCTCGACGTCGAAGCGATCGGTGTCGTCGAGGTACTTGAGCAAGTTCAGCGACGCGAGGTTGCAGGCCGAGTTGTCGATGTGCATGTATTCCGAGCACGGGTTCGAGCCGTTGATACGGCCCGTTGCGTGCGCGGTGTGCCACTTGTTGATCGTGGTGTCGAACTGCAAACCCGGGTCGGCACATTCCCACGCGGCAGTGGCAATTTCACGCCACAGGTCGCGTGCGCGAATGGTGCGAACCGTCGAACCGTCGGTGACGGCCTTCATGTTCCAGTCGCGGTCTTCGATGACCGCGTTCATGAACTCGTCGGTGACGCGCACCGAGTTGTTCGCGTTCTGGTATTGAATCGAGAACGAGTCAACACCGTCGAGGTCCATGTCGAAACCTGCGTCGCGCAGAACACGCGCCTTGCGCTCTTCTTTCGCCTTGCACCAGATGAACTCTTGAACGTCGGGGTGATCGACGTTGAGGATGACCATCTTCGCTGCGCGACGGGTCTTGCCACCCGACTTGATGGTGCCCGCGCTTGCGTCGGCACCACGCATGAACGACACCGGACCGGAAGCCGTGCCACCACCCTGCAGGTGTTCGTAGCTGGAGCGAATGTTCGACAGGTTGATACCCGAACCCGAACCACCCTTGAAGA
>CAYFLC010000004.1:0-3560 GCA_964343885.1 uncultured Bifidobacterium sp. | reverse complement strand
GGCGCTGGCCTGCTGCGGCACGCCCTTCACGCCGATGTTGAACCAGACCGGGCTGTTGAACGCCGCGCGCTGGGTGACCAGGATGTACTTCAGTTCATTGCGGAAAGCCTCGGCCTCGTCGGCGTCGACGAAATAGCCACCCTCGATACCCCACGTGGTGATCGTGTCGGCAACGCGGTCGATGACCTGGCGCAATGAGGTCTCACGCTCGGGCGTTCCGAGCGTTCCGCGGAAGTACTTCTGGGCGACGATGTTGGTGGCGTTGAGCGACCACGAAGCCGGAATCTCAATGTCCTTCTGCTCGAAGGCAACCGACCCGTCCTTCCAGTTCGTGATGCGCGCGTCGCGGCGATCCCACTCGACGGTGTCGTAAGGGTGAACACCCGGTGTCGTGAAACGACGGCGGATCCCGATGGACAACCGATCCGGTGCGAGTGACATTTTTTCCTCTTTCGTGTATTGCGTGGTGGGCCTATTGGCAGAGAACTGTTGTGTGGTGCACACAGTGCACCTGTTTCGTTGTTGTGACTCGCGTCACTGGCGCTCACAGCACTGGGAGCGCACTGAACCACTAGATGTAGTGGTCGTCCGCCCCCTTTGCGGTGTTGACCACAACTGGTTGTGTAATTACAGCATTGTGCTTAACCCTTTGTCAACGATTGTCGACTTCCCGACGCCGCGACCCGAAAAGGCGCGCCCCGAGGGGGTGGACGATACGGACTCACCCCTGTGTGGAGGAAGTGGATAACCGTGTGAATTTCCCGATTTCTCGGGGGATAGTCCTGTGGACGGCTGTGGATGATCAGGCGGGGCTGAGTGCCACCGGGATGCCGTTTAGCGCACTCGTGCCAGAAATCGGGTCGTACAGGTCTTCGTCGGTGAGCACGTTTGAGTTCACCCCTGCGTACTCCCCCGCGATGCCGAGTTTCGTTCCCGGAAGGCTGTGCCCCCAGCCGTGCGGAAGCGAAACGACACCCCGACGAATGTCGTCGGTGACTTCCACCGGAGCGACCACTTCGCCGACACGACTCTTCACGCGCACGGACTGACCATTCGAAACTCCGAGGGTCGCCGCATCAAGGGGATTCAATTGCAGCGTGCAACGCGGCTTGCCCTTGACCAACACTTCGATGTTGTGCATCCACGAATTGTTCGATCGCACGTGACGACGACCAACAAGCACGAACGAATCGCGATCATGTGCGCTCGCATGACCCCACAAGCGATCGAGGTCGGCAATGAATTCGTCGGGTGCAAGTTCGATCATTCCCGACTCTGTGCGCAAGACCTCGGGAATGCGTGGTTGCAACGGACCAAGATCGATGCCGTGAGGATTTTCGCGCAGTTTTGCCAGCGAAAGGCCATCGGGCGCGGCGCCGAACGCGTCGCCGTACGGACCGGTGCGCAGCATGAAATCAACCATGCGGACAGAACCGCGATCGCCCGACTCGGCGAGCATCGTGAGAATTTCTTCAGGGTCGCGTCCACACACATTCGACGTCGAGTCGCGCACGGCGCCTTCCACCATGGAGCGGATGACTCCTTCATCGACTGGCGTGACGTCGGAAGCCGCACCAGCACCCTGGGCGATCATCGCGATCTTGGCGAGGATCTCCCACTCGTCTGGATGGTCGGGATCTTTTTCGAGAACCGGGTCGCTGAAGTTCGCGACGTTACGCACAGCGAAAGCAAGCAGGAAGATGTCGTAGTGCGCGCGCTCGAGGTGCGACGGTGGCGGCAGAATCACGTTTGCATGTCGTGTCGTCTCGTTGAGATAAATGTCGACGCTCACCATGAAGTCAAGACCGGCAAGTGCGCGATCGAGCTTGTCGCTGTTCGGCGTTGAAAGAATCGGGTTGCCTGCAACGGTGAGCAACGCGCGAATGCGGGAATCATCGTTCGTCAACATCTCGTCAGCCAACACCGCGACTGGGTATTCGCCCATGACCTCGGGCAAATTCTTCACTCGTGTGCGACCTTTGCCGTACGAGAATCCGCGGCCGCGGCCGGGTGTTCCCTTTGTCGTCGTGCCACCTGCCGCGGGCAGCGTGAACAGCGCTCCACCGCGGCGATCGAGGTTTCCGGTGAGAACGTTCACCACATCGATGAGCCACGACGTCGTTGCTCCGAATGTGGTTGTTGTTGTTCCGATGCGGCCGTACACGGCTGCGGTCGGCGCGCCAACCAGTTCGCGGGCAATACGTCGAATCGTTTGGGCGTCAACACCGCATTTTTCGGCGACTGCTTCGGGCGTGAATCGTCCAAACGCCGTGTGCACGATGTCGAGTCCGTTCACATGGCCGATGAGGTCGGACGGAATCGCAACGAGTCCCTCGGCAACGAGAACATTGACGATTGATGCGAGGAAAAGCGCGTCTCCGTTCGGCACGATCGCGATCCATTCCGAGGCCTTCTGCGCCGTTTCGCTGCGGCGTGGATCGACGACAACAACTTTGCCGCCGCGAGCCTGAATGCCTTCGAGTCGGCCGGGAAAGTCGGGCGCTGTACACAGACTTCCGTTCGACGCGTACGGATTGGCGCCAAGCATGAGCAAGTAGTCGGTGTGATCGAGGTCGGGAATCGGCACGGACTGAACAGTGCCGAACATCAGGGCCGACGCCATTTGCTTCGGCGCCTGGTCGACACTCGACGCACTGAATCTTTGCTTGGTTCCGATGCCCTGCAACGCCACACGGTTATGTGTCATCGAACCGAGGTTGTGCGCGCCCGGATTTCCCAAGTACGTCGCCACTGCTTCGCGCCCGTGCGTGTTGATGACCTGCATCAGGCCGCGTTCGACTTCTTGCCACGCCTCGTCCCACGTGACTTCGACGTGCTTGCCGTCGCGCTTGACGAGCGGTTTACGCAGTCGGTCGGGGTCGTCGTGCAACTGCCTCAGCGTGCTGCCTTTCGGACAAATGAACCCACGCGAGAACACATCGTTCTGGTCGCCACGGATTCTCGTGACGACGCCGCCCTTCACCGTGATCTCGAGGCCGCACGTTGCCTCGCACAGCGGACAGGTTCTGTAGGCAACTCCGTCGGTGATCGGCATCTTGCGTGTACTCCCCCGTAGGCTCGACGCTGAGTGAAACTGCTCTACTCCTACCACGATTCTCTGGGTGCCGTCGGATGCACCATCACCGTCGACGAGGCATACGGACTCGCGCGTCCCGCTGCGAACGATCCCCGCGGGAATCGGCCCTGGATTGGCATGTGCATGGTCTCGGGAATCGATGGATCCACTGTGGTTGACGGTTCTTCGCAGGCCCTTTCAGGGCCAGCTGATCGTGAAGTTCTCCTCGCGTTGCGACGCGCCGCCGACACGGTGCTCGTGGGTGCCGGCACCGTGCGCGACGAGGGCTATGGGCCACCCTCGAAGGCGGGCCAACGCATCGCGGTTGCCAGTCGCTCGGGGAGAGTCGATCTATCGACACCGCTCTTTGTTTCGGGCGCCGGGCTGATTGTTTCGCCGCGCGACGGCGACATGTTCTCGATGGTCGAAGCCCTGCCGGGAAGTTTCGTGCAGCTTGAAGGTGGCGCGAAGCTGAACGCCTCGA
>CAYFLC010000003.1:0-33512 GCA_964343885.1 uncultured Bifidobacterium sp. | reverse complement strand
CTTCTGCACCGTTCATCATCGGACTTGCATGCGGATGGTGGGCTGCGAGCGGATGGAAGAATCCGTTTGCGGTTCAAACGGGAATCGTGGTGTGGATGGCCACCGTCGTGATCGGAATGTTGCTGCGCAACTTCATGTGGGATCGCGGAACTGCCGTTGCATTCATCATCGTTGCAACCGTCTTCAACGCACTCACCCTGATTGGCTGGCGCGTCGTACGCGAGAACATCACACAGCGACGGGCGTAGATTCTCGGCGCGACTCTGCGTCGTAAGGGATTTCGGTGTGTAAGTGCTCGTTTTCCGAGCTTTTACACACCGAGAACCCTCAAGAGTTAGAAGTTGGTGATCGCCCCGGTTTCGGCGCCCTGCACGAGCTTTGCGTACTTGCCAAGCACTCCTGTCGTGTAGCGCGGTGGGTTCGGCTGCCAGCCGACCTTGCGCTTGGCCAGTTCGTCGTTGCTGACCAGCAAGTCGAGACGCTTCTCGTGCACATCGATGAGGATGCGGTCGCCGTCGCGTACGAACGCGATCGGCCCACCGTCGACCGCCTCGGGTGCGACGTGTCCGATACAGAAGCCCCACGTGCCGCCACTGAATCGACCATCGGTGATGAGCGCACAGTCGTAGCCGCGCCCTGCACCCTTCAGCGCACCGGTAATCGCGAGCATCTCGCGCATTCCCGGGCCGCCCTTCGGGCCCTCGTAACGAATGACGAGCACGTCGCCCGGCTTGATCTTGCCGGCAAGGATCTCGGCCATCGCGCCGTCTTCTCCGTCGAACACACGCGCATTTCCCTCGAAGTGCATCTGGTCGTGCGTGAGGCCCGCAACCTTGACGACCGACCCCTTCGGCGCGAGCGACCCGGTGAGCACGTTGATGCCGCCGTCGCTGTGAATCGGGTCGGACAACGGGTGGATGACGTCACCGTCGGGCCCGGGCGGGTTGATGTCGGCGAGATTCTCGGCCATGGTCTTGCCGGTCACGGTCATGACGTCACCGTGCAACAAGCCCGCGTCAAGCAGCATCTTCAACACAACGGGAACGCCGCCGATGCGGTCGATGTCGGACATGTGGTACTTGCCGCCCGGCTTGGTGTCGGCGATATGCGGCACCTTCGCAGCGATGCGGTTGAAGTCGTCGAGGCTGAGCTCGACGCCGATTTCATTAGCAATCGCGAGCAAGTGCAGCACGGCATTGGTGCTGCCTCCGAAAGCGTTGGTGACGGCGATGGCATTCTCGAACGCCTTCTTCGTCATGATGTCTTTCGGACGAAGGCCAAGGCGCAGCATGTTCACCACAGCCTCGCCTGCGCGGCGCGCGTCATCGTCGCGACGACCGTCGATTGCCGGCGGCGAGGCGGTGCCCGGAAGGCTCATGCCCAATGCTTCGGCGATCGATGACATGGTGTTTGCGGTGAACATTCCGCCGCATGCACCCTCACCCGGGCAGGCCTTCTCTTCGATTGCTTTCAGTTCGGCATCGTCGATCGTGCCGAGCGCATGCGCACCGACGGCTTCGAAAACGCTGGTGATATCGAGTGCCTTGCCGTCGTGATGACCGGGCATGATCGAACCGTTGTAGACGAACACCGACGGAAGATTCAGGCGCGCGGCCGCCATCAACATCGCGGGAATGCTCTTGTCGCATCCTGCAAGGCCGACGAAACCATCGAATCGCTCGGCATGGACAACCGTTTCGACCGAGTCGGTGATGACCTCGCGGCTGACCAGTGACGCGCGCATTCCTTCGTGACCCATCGAAATTCCGTCGCTGACCGTGATGGTGCCGAACTCGAGGGCAACACCACCGGCATCGCGGACACCACGCTTGGCGTGATCGGCCAACTTCCGCAAGGTCATGTTGCAGGGCGTGACTTCATTCCATGCCGATGCGATACCGATCTGCGGCTTCTGCCAATCGTCGTCGCCGAGGCCGACCGCGCGAAGCATCGCGCGCGCCGGCGCCTTCTGCGGGCCGTCGGTGACGTCGCGACTGCGCGGCTTGATGTCGACTGGAGTGCCGTCCGGTGTTGTTGCCATGGACGAGAGGCTATTGGGCGGGAACGGCGACCTTCTCGTTCGTCGCGACCGACGACGTTTTTGTTGCGCGATCTCCACGCAGGAATGCCCACGTGATCGGAATCAGGTAGGCAAAGTACGCGATGACCCGAATTTTCTCGGCCTCGTTGTGCCATCCGAAGAATCCTGAGATGAAGTCGTAGAAGGTTCCGCTGGACCATGCACCCGACGTGACGGTCCACGCCGGCGCAACGAGCCATCCGGACTCGAACCCGAGCAATTCTCGATATTCGTGGAAGAACTTGCCGAACAGACCAGCTGCGAAGAGGATCAACAACACGCCGGTCACGTTGAAAAAAACCCGAAGATTCAAGCGGTTACCGCCCGCATAAACGAGTCGACCGAGGACTGCTGCGACAGCCAAGCCGAATAAGCCTCCGATGACCACGCTCGAGCCACTCGCCGAGGCTGTTTCAGCCGAAATGAGGAAGAGCACCGTTTCCAAACCTTCGCGCAAGACCGCAACGAACGCAATCGTCGCAAGCGCTCTGTGCGTCTCTGCACGGTCGACCTGTGCGCGGAGTTCAGCTCCGAGACCGCGCGAATTCTTTCGCATCCAGAAGATCATCCACGTCAGAACCGCGGCCGCCGTGATGGCGATCGTCCCCTCGATGAACTGTTCGGCCTTGCCCGTGAACTCGCCGACGAACACGTGGAACGCGATACCGCCGATCAAGCAGATGACGGCGGCGGTACCGGCTCCGCGCCAGACGGCGGCGACATCGGCCTGACGGCCACTCTTCACCAGATACGCGATGAGGATCGCCAGAACGAGGGCGATCTCGAGACCTTCGCGCAATGTGATGAGAAAACTTGCTCCCAACGGGGGACCTCCGGGGTGAGGACGAGTTGTGCGGATAAGTGTAAGGACTACCTAACGCAATGTTAGGGCTGCCAAACAAACTTGTCAACTCGATGGAAGTCGAACCGGCAGACGAGAAAACGCTATCGCCGATCGGCGGGCACGCCGAAGCCGAAGAGGTTGCTGCCGACCTTGCGCATCTGAATTTCCTCGCTGCCTTCGGTGATGCGGTAGCGGCGGTGGTGTCGGTAAATGTGCTCAAAGGGCATGTGTCGCGAGTAGCCGACTCCCCCGCACGTTTGCATCGCACGGTCGGCGGCTTCGCAGGCCAGGCGATTGCCGCGGTAGTTGCACATCGCCACGAGGTGTGTGACTTCCATGTGGTGCTTCTGGTCGAGCGACCACGCCGTGTAGCGCACCAACTGGCGCAACATCGCGGCCTCGGTGTGCAACTCCACGAGTGGGAACTGGATGCCCTGGTTGCTCGACAGCTTCTTGCCCCACGTGACGCGACTGTTCGCGTACTTCACTGCCTCGTTGATGCAGAACTGCGCGGCACCGAGCGACGACGCGGCTTGGCGAATGCGGTTCTCGTGGACGAAGTGCTGTGCCAACTCGAGGCCGTGGTCAACACGGCCGAACACCGCATCGCTGCCGACGCGCACGTCTTTCATGCTCACTTCCGCATGATCGGTGGGCATGTTGAAGGTCCACCAGAAAAAATCGACGTTGAAACCGGGCGAATCGGTGGGCACGAGGAAGGCTGTGATTCCGACGGGGTCGCCGGGCTTGCCGCTGGTGCGGGCGAAGATGATGTCGTGCGTGGCGTGATGCAGGCCACTGTTCCAACGCTTCATGCCGTTCAGCACCCACTCGTCGCCGTCACGGTAGGCGGTTGTTTCCAGATACGTCGCGTCACTTCCGTGGTTCGGCTCGGTGAGCCCGAACGCAAGACGGCGCGTGCCATCGAGGAATCCGGGCATCCATGCAGCCTTCTGCGCTTCGGTACCGAAGTCGCGCATCATCAACACGGTGGGAAAGTTGCCGACGATGCTCGACTCGTTCTGCAAGTCGTTGTGAAGACCGAGACCCTTCGTGGCGAGGTGTTCGCGAATGATGGCCATTTCGAGGTTGCTCGCATCGCGGCCGCCGAACTCCTTGGGCAACGCCAGACGCAACCAACCCGCGGCGTCGGCACGACGGCGCATTTCGCGCAACAACGCCTCCCAGTCGGCCCGCGGCACACCGTCGTTCTCGAAGTCTGTGCGCGCCCACTCACGCCGGTGATCGAAGAACCGCATGTTGTCGTCTTGATTCTGCAGCGGCGTGATTTCCGCATCGATGAATGCATCGAGCGCGTCGAGCGTTGCCTGAATTTCATTCGGGATCGCAAAGTCCATACCCCGAGGGTAGGCGACGGGTTTCACGGCCTGAGAACGCGCCGACCATCGGTTACCGAGCGGTAGGAAAGGCAAGATGGATCCGTAATACAACAGCAAAGGCAGAACAAATGGCAGCAACCCAGGTATCCCGTGTCGGCGTCGTTGGATGCGGCTTGATGGGATCCGGCATCGCCGAGGTGTGCGCAAAGGCCGGCCTCGACGTGATGGTGCGCGAGGCAAACCCGGCCGCGATGGAAGCCGGCCAGAAACGCCTGATCTCGTCGCTCGACCGTGCGCTCGGCGCGAACAAGATCACCGAAGACGAGCGCGACTCGGCCCTGGCGCGGCTGAGCTTCACCACCGACATGGCCGACTTCGCCGACCGCCAACTCGTCGTCGAAGCAATCGTCGAGGACGAAGCGATGAAGACCGATGTCTTCGCGCAACTCGACAAGTACCTCAACGACGACAACGCGATTCTCGCAACGAATACTTCGTCGATCCCCGTGATGAAGCTCGGCATGGCGACGAAGCGACCCTCGCAAGTCGTGGGTATTCACTTCTTCAACCCCGTTCCTGTGTTGCGTCTGGTCGAACTCGTACCGTCGCTCTTGACCTCGCAAGAGACCATCTCGCGCGCCGTCGACTTCGCCGAGACGACACTGCGCAAGCGCGTCATCCGCTCGAACGACCGTGCGGGCTTCATCGTCAATGCGTTGCTCGTGCCCTACATCCTCTCCGCGGTGCGCATGATGGAATCGGGTTACGCATCGGCGGAAGACATCGACCTCGGCATGGTCGAAGGTTGCGCGCACCCGATGGGCCCGCTGCGCCTCGCCGACCTCATCGGCCTCGACACCATCGTCGCGATCGCCGAAAGTCTCTACATGGAATTCAAAGAACCGCTGTACGCGGCACCGCCGCTCTTGTCGCGCATGGTCGATGCAGGTTTGCTCGGCCGCAAGGCAGGGCGCGGTTTTTACGACTACACGAAGAAATAAGAAAAGACGAGAAAGAAGGAACGAGCCATGGCTGACCAGCAGTTTTCGCTCGACGAAGAACAACTCGCGTTCCGCGACGTGATCCGCCGTTTCGCGGAAGAAAAGATCGCACCACTCGCCGCCGAAACCGACCGCACGGGCGAATACTCGTGGGATTCGTTCAAGGCACTGCAGCAAATGGAACTCACGGCCCTGTCGTATCCCGCCGAGTACGGGGGCAGTGGTGCTCCCCTCGTCACACAGGCGGTCGTCGCCGAAGAACTCGCGCGTGTGTGTGCAAGTACCAGCCTCATGTTCCTCATTTCGAAACTCGGCATGCTTCCCGTCATCAACTTCGGTAGCCATGAGTTGAAGTCGAAGTACTTGCCCCGCATCTGCAGCGGCGAGTCGCAGTGCAGCTATGGCTTGTCGGAAGCCGACGCCGGAAGCGACGTTGCGTCAATGACAACGCACGCAATCCGCGACGGCAACGACTGGATCATCAACGGCTCGAAGATCTGGATCACCAACGCAAGTATCAGCGATCTCTACACCGTGTTCGCACGCACAAGCGACGACCGCCACAAGGGCCTCACCGCTTTTCTCGTCGAAGCCGATTGGGGTGTGCATGTCGACAAGCTCGAACACAAGCTCGGAATCAAGGGCTCGCCCACCGGCGTCATCCGCTTCGATGACATGCGCGTTCCCGATGCAAACCGAATCGGCGAGGTGGGTCAAGGCTTCACCATCGCAATGCACACCCTCGACCGCAGCCGGCCAACGATCGGTGCGCAGGCCGTGGGGATCGCCCAGGGTGCGATCGACTTCGCCGTCAACTACATGAAGGAACGCAAAACCTTTGGCGCCGCATTGTCGACGCGTCAAGGCTTGCAATGGATGGTTGCCGAAGCGCAAATGCAGGTCGAGGCAGCACGCACGATGGTGTACCGCGCGTGTGCCGCTGTCGACGCAGGCGACCAGCACGGCGATCTTTCGACCCTCGGTGCCATGGCGAAGTGGTTCGCGTCGGACGTGGCGATGAAGGTCACCACCGACTGCGTACAGCTCTTGGGCGGCTACGGCTACACCAACGATTTCCCTGTCGAGCGCATGATGCGCGACGCGAAGATCACACAGATCTACGAGGGCACGAACCAGATCCAGCGCATGGTCGTGTCGAAAAAGATCTTCGGCTAACCCACAACCAACAAGTCGTCACAGCGACGACGTTGCCGGGGCGAGACACCCGACGATGAACGCGAGGCGACGCGATTCGCCCGAAATGTCGGACATGTGGTTGCAATCGAGGTCGACCACTGCAACAACCTTGTCGTTCTCCCACCAGAACTTCACGCCGGCGTGGCCCTTGTTCCAGTCGTTCAATTCACCGAGCAGGAAGTCGCTGCAGTCGATGCCACGTGTGATGGTCGCCGACAGGCGACAAATGGGGTGTCTGCCGCCGTGCACCTCGGCGCGTACCTGAACCAAGTCGACGAGAAATTCGACGGCACGGTCGCCGTCGCGTGTGAAATCGATTCCGGCGTTCGACAATTCGCGGCGCATCGTGCTTCCCCATTCGAGCGCCACCGGATCGATGAACGGACACGTGAGCGTCCAACCTTTGCCAACCACACGGCATCCGCTGCCGTTCGGTCCGTCGATCTGGAATTCGATGGTGTCGTCGCCGTCGTCGGACGTTGTAAAGTCGCGAAGAACACGTGCAACGATGCTGACCGCGCTGTGGAAGCTGGCCGTGCCGTCGGTTTCAGCCGACACCGAGACCGTCGCGCGACCTTGGGCATGGCCCGACCAATCGCTATGAAAGGCAATGCGACCGTTCTCGACCACGCACCACAGAGGTGGCCCGTATCCGGGGAAGTCGACGCCGATCGGCGGCGTGCGAGCGGCATCGAGAATGTCGGCGAGGCGCGCACCGGAAACCCTGGCCGTGCACTCGACCGACTCGAGTTCGAAGACCTGACCGGGTTCGAAGGTGGGAAGGTCGTACGCCAGTGTGACGTCGGGAAAGGTGATCACGAATGATTCGTCGTCGCCGAGCGACAACCTGCCGTCGGTTTCGGACTTGGCAACATCGGTGATGGCATTCGCTGCGCGCGCGGTGAACGGCACGCGAAACGAACCAACGACACCCGATTCGACCGCCACGTATTCGAAGTGAAATCTGGACGAAGAGATGTGCCAGACGCGGCGACCACCCGCAACTTCGAGCCACATACGGAACCATCCGTTGTCTTTCGCTTCGAACGCAGTGACGAAGTGCCAGAGGCGCCACCATTCGTCGAACGGAACATGCTGCGGATTCGCGGCGAACCCATCGCGGTTGCCCGGGCTCATCGGTACATCCTTGGGTGAACGCGCGACGAGCCGACGCCCGGTTCGAACGGTGATGACACAGGGTCGGGAGTCGGCACGAAATCGGACGACGTGACATCGTCGTCGGCACCGTCGGCACCCATCGCACACGGAGCACCGACGCGCAGAGCGAGGTCTTCGAGTGTGTTGGCCAGACGCGCCGCAGCCGTGATGTCGAGCCCACCGAATGAGACAAGTTCACCGTCGAGTGACACCCACGCGCTCTTGTCGGCCGCAGTCGGCACGATCGACAAGTCACCCAGTGCGCGCACCAGGCGGCGGAACACGGCCGCCGCGGCTGCCTGTGTGGGGTCTGACGGGGACGGTGCGGTGGACAATGTGGGCTCCTTTGTGCCGATCGGAAGCCCAGAGTGCCAAGGGGGTGTCATACGTCTGCCTCGGGTGGCGACCCTCACACCAAAACCACTATTTTCAGGGGTCTCGCCGCCGGTCCCGGTGGCCTCACAGGGGGCAGAAATGTTCGACTTCAAGGGAAAGACCGTTCTCATCACCGGCGCTTCGTACGGCCTCGGTGCCAGCTTCGCCGAAGGCTTCGCGGGCGCAGGCGCCAACCTGATCCTCACGGCCCGTAGCAAGGACCTCCTCGAGCAGACCGGTGAGGCGTGCCGCAAGCTCGGCGCAAAGGTTCTGTGCGTCACGGGCGACGTGTCGATCGAAGACGATGTGAAGCGTGTCGTCGCAGCGGGCATCAAAGAGTTCGGTGGCATCGACACCCTCGTCAACAACGCCGGCATCTCCGACGTGAAGGGCATCGGCGCCGAGCGCTTCCCCACCGACTCGTTCGACAACATCATGGCGGTCGACCTCCGCGGCGCGTTCCTCTACATGCGCGAAGTCGGCCTGCACATGTTGCTGAAGAAGAGCGGCAACATCGTCAACATCTGCTCGATCATGGGAAGCGGCGCGAACGAAATGAACATCATCGCCTACACCGCAGCGAAGGGTGCGCTGCGCAACATCACCCAGCAGCTCGGTTGCGAGTGGGCCGACCGTGGTGTTCGCGTCAACGCCGTCAGCCCCGGTTTCATCATCACTGAAATGACCCGCGTCGCACTCGAAGGCATGGGCATGGACAAGTGGATCGCCTCACGCACACCGATGCGTCGTCTCGGCGAGGTGAAGGAAATCGTTGCACCCGTCATGTTCTTGGCCTCCGACATGGCCGGGTACATCACGGGTCACGACCTCCTCGTCGACGGCGGTACCAATGCGGCGAACGGCTACTACCAGTTGCAGCCGATCCACCACGCGTGGAACGCCGACACGGCTCCCATGGCACCGGGCGCGTACCCCGGTCTGCTCCCACGACCCGACTGGGCAACTCCGTTGCTGCCCGGCATCCCGGGCGTTCACTACCCGCTGCCCGAGTAATCGCCATTTCGCGTGGGCGGCAAGCCACGTCAGTCGAACGAAGACGCGCTGCGTTCGCTGCGTGACTCTGTCGCGCCCCACGGTGTGCCGTCGGGTCCCGCACAACACGAGCCACGGAACAAACACGACAAGCGCATCATCACTGTCGAACTGCGCGAGCCTGCCGGCGACGAGGGCTGGCATTGGGTGGAAATCGATGGGCCGCTTCGTGGCATCGTCGATGCCGAGTTTCTGGTCGGCCTGACGAGCTTGCACGAATGCGACACGCTGCGCCTGCAGATTGACGTCGATAAGAACGAGTTTCGAATCATCCAAACCGTTCCCCGCTCGCACAAAGGTCTCAGCGACAAGGAACGACGCGAACGCATCCGTGAGATCCGCAAGCTCGAACGACCCAAAGTCGACAAACCCATCACGCATCTTGATGCGGCACCGCCACCGGGACTCCGGCGGGTCATCGGTGCCGTCGTCGCAATGATCGATGGCGACTTGATCACGTGGCGCGCGATCGATGGCGGCGAATCGGCAACTTCCACTTCACCACGCGCAAGCGAACTTTCGTCCGGCGATTCAATCAAGGTCGTGCTGCAGGAACGCGACGGCAAACTGGAATTCATCGATTTTGTCGCCCACACACTCGAGTCCCGCCCCACCGTGACGGAAAAGCCGAAGCTCGGCGAACTGGCTCTCGATGCGATGTACAACCTCGAAGCGGGCGACGTGGTTGATGCATGGCTGTCGTTCGACGGCATTCCCGGCGTCGACGATGCCGGACGCGAAGGAAAGACCCGGCCGGCAATATTCGTGGCCAAACGCGGAACACGTGTGTTGCTGCGCGGAATCACCGATGGCGAGAACTCGTATGCAAAGCGACTCGGCACCGCGGCAATTCGTGACTGGCGCGACGCAGGTCTGAAGAAGCCCAGCGTTGTGATGGCCTACGACCAAGAAGTCGACATCGCCGATGTGTGGGTACGTCGTGGACGACTCACAGAATTCGACCGCCGACACCTGCGCATCGGCTGAACGTTCGCGGCACTAGATCACGGGTTCATCGAGTGCGCGCTTGGCCGCCACCGGATCGGGCGTGAATCCCGGGGTGTCTCGGCAGAACTCGACCATGATGCCGTTCGGGTCGAGGTAGTACTGCGAATGGCACCAGCCATGGTCGACATCCATGATCGGTTCGATGCCTGCTGCCGCAAGCGCTGCCTTGGCACGAGCCTGACGTTCGACATCGGCCGAGAACGCAATGTGATTGACCCACACGGGAAGTCCGTTGCCGGTCGACACGTCGGATCGCCAACCCTCTTTCTCGCCCATCTTGTTCATCTCGAAGAAGGCGATACACGAACCGTCACCAAGATCGAAGAACAGGTGCCTGAACCACGAATCGGTATCGGGGATTCGCGTGACCTCGGTGTGAACCAGCGGAAAACCGAGAACGTCTTCATAGAAGTGGCGGGTCTCTTCGCCGTTCTTGCAGGCGTAGGCAACGTGATGAAGCCCTGTTGTTCTGTTCATCGCACCCTCAGTTTCATTGCCGGACCATCGGGCCCGTCGATTTCCTTCATCGGTTCTTCCACATCGTCGAACTCGGTTCGCAACGCGCGACTCATCACCGCATGCATCTCGTACATCGTCGTGATGTAGGTGAGTTCGAGAATCTCCTCGTCGCTGAGGTGACGCTTCAGCGCGTCGAACACTCCGTCTGCAACACGACCACCGTCGAACACCAGCGCATCGGCATAGGCGAGTACTGCACGTTCGAGTTCGGAGAAGCAATCAGCCGTTGCCCAATGATCAATCGCCGCGATCTTCTCTTCGTCGATCCCGACGGATCGGCACGACTTGCGATGTTGCGAGTAGACGAACCGGCTCTGGCGTGTCCAGCCGACGCGCGTTTGGGCGAGTTCCCGCAACTGCGGGTTCAACCGCCGATCGGCACTGCGATACAACGCGAATCCCCGCACCGAATGATCGAAGATCTCGGGCACGAGCGCGAAGACCGTCCACCAGTCACCGGGCGTTCCCGTGGCGGTTCCCGGCTCGGCGACCGGGTCACGATCGCCGAACAGCAGGTTGTACATCGGCAGAACCGAGGGGTCGGCTTCGGATCGAGAAACTTGACGCAAACGTGGCATGACGCACCCCCGCCTCTTTCTACCACCCGTGCCGTATCGGCAAGACTGGCTGCATGTCGGCCGCGAACCTCGGGCACCGCTCACCCCTGATCGGCACGGTCGTCGCCGTGAACGCGTCGCCCGGCGATGCCGTACGCGCGGGGCACGAAGTCATCGTCCTTGAATCGATGAAGATGGAGCACCCCGTCATGGCCGACGCCGACGGAACCATTGCTTCCATCACCGTTGCGGTTGGCGACACCGTCGAAGAGAACCAGATCCTCTTCACGATCACCCCCGGCACCGTCGCAAACGCAAGCGACGAAACCCAGAAAGCCGCTCCCACGGCCGAGCGCGCCGACTTGACCCGCTACCGCGAGCGGCGCAACCTCACCACCGACGCCGCCCGACCACAGGCCGTCCAAAAGCGGCACGATCGTGGCCAGCGAACAGCCCGCGAGAACATCGCCGATCTTGTCGACCCGGGCTCGTTCCACGAAGTCGGTGCATTCGGCGTCGCGGCCCAACGCCAGCGACGCAGTGCCGACGACCTGATCGCCAACACGCCGGCCGATGGCCTGGTCGGCGGCATGGCAAAACTCAACGGCGCACCCATCGCGGTCGCTTCGTACGACTACACCGTTCTGGCGGGCACGCAGGGCCTCATCAATCACATCAAGAAGGACCGCCTCTTCGCCTTCACCGAAGAGATGCGCCTCCCCTTCGTGTTGTTCGCAGAAGGCGGTGGCGGTCGCCCGGGTGACACCGATTCGCACGGAGTCACCGGAATGGACTGCATGGCCTTCGCGCTCTTTGGCGCCCTCTCCGGCCTTGTACCGATCGTCGGCATTGCGTCGGGCTACTGCTTCGCGGGCAACGCTGCGCTCTTGGGTTGTTGTGACGTCATCATCGCATCCGAAAATTCGAACATCGGCATGGCCGGCCCCGCGATGATCGAAGGTGGCGGACTCGGCCGCGTCGAGGCAACCGCCATCGGCGACATCGAAGTGCAGACGACCAACGGTGTCGTCGACATTCGCGTTCGCGACGAAGCGGAAGCCGTGGAAGCCACCAAGCGTTACCTCGATTACTTCCTGCGCCGACGCATCGAACCGCGGCCCGGCAACGACGAGGCCCTACGTGACGTTGTTCCCGAACAACGCACACGCGTTTATGCCGTTCGCGATGCGATCCAGAACCTCGCCGACGGCGGCGACTGGCTGGAACTCCGGCCAACTTTCGGCATCGGCATCGTCACCGCCCTCACACGCATCGGCGGACACGCGGTCGGCATCATTGCGAACAATCCCGCATACCTTGGTGGCGCAATCGACAGCGACGCAGCCGACAAGGCGGCGCGATTCACACAGCTCTGCGATGCGCACGACCTGCCCATCGTTTCACTCTGCGACACGCCCGGCTTCATGGTCGGCCCCGAAGCAGAAAAGACCGCACAAGTGCGCCACTTCAGCCGCATGTTCGTCACTGCGGGCAGCATCACGGTTCCGTGGATCACCGTGGTGCTGCGCAAGTGCTACGGCCTCGGCGCACAGGCCATGGCCGGCGGAACCCTGCACGGTCGCTACCCCACCCTCTCGTGGCCCACGGGCGAATTCGGCGGTATGGGCCTGGAGGGCGCGGTACGACTCGGCTACCGCAAGGAAATCGAAGCCGTGGCCGACCTCGACGAGCGGCTGGCTCTCGAGAACAAGCTCATCGCGGCCGCGTACGAACGTGGTGGGGCCTTGAACATCGCCGCACATGCCGAGATCGATGAAGTGATCGACCCCGCCGAAACGCGCCAGCGACTCATCGCCCTGCTCGACGCCGCTCCGACTCCCCCGCAACGTCAGGGCAAGAAGCGCCCGATGATCGACACCTGGTGAGACCAACGCAATGATGAGGCGACGATTTGCCGGACTCGCGGCATGCCTTCTTGCGGTTTCCGCCTGCGGAAGTTCCGACTCCACCATCTCGTCGGTCGCGGCGATTGATTCCGTGGAACCAGGTAACACATCTACCACTTCGACCCTCCCGTTCGAACCCAAACCCCTCGAGTGGAAGTCGTGCAACGGCGTCGAATGCGCAAACCTCGAGGTACCACGTGACTACTTCGCGCAGCCCTCGGCAACATTCACCTTGAAACTCGAACGTCAGCGAGCGCTCAAGTCAGACGAACGCATTGGCGTGCTCCTCGTCAACCCGGGTGGACCCGGCGCACCAGGCAGTTCGCTCGCCCAGAACGCCGCGTACTACTTCAGCCGCGACATCCTCGATCACTTCGACATCGTCGCCTGGGATCCACGCGGCACCGGCGAATCCACACCCGCCGTCGATTGCATCGACAACTACGACGACTGGTTCCACCAGCCCTTCACCGCCGAATCGGCGAAGTCGTTCATCGACGGTTGCACCCAGCGCAGTGGTGACATTCTCGACCACGTGGGCACCATCGACTCGGCGCGCGACATCGAGGCAATCCGCCGCGCTCTCGGTGAGAAGCAAGTGTCGTACTTCGGGTTCTCCTACGGCGGAGTGCTCGGCCTCGTGTGGCAGAGCATGTTCCCGTCGACAGTTCGCGCCAGCGTCCTCGATGCTCCGCCGAGCCCCATCGCCAGTCGCGCCGAACGCATCGCCAGCCAGGCCGAGGGGTTCGAACGCGTGCTGAACGAATTCCTGAAGAAGAACGATCTCACGTCAACCTTCGACGCCCTGACAGCCACACCACCCTCGGGACTGACGAAGCACATGATCCTCGCCGCGGCTGTTTCGGCGCTCTACGACGAAGAGTCGTGGCCCGAACTTGCCGATGCCCTGAACGCCGCCAAATCCGGCGACACGTCGAAGATCACGGCCCTCTACGAGGGCTACTACTACCAAGACGCCGGCTACGAGGATTACCGCAATACTTTCGAGGCCTCGGTCGCCATCGCGTGCTTCGATGACACACAGCGCACTTCGATCGGTGACATCTCTTCGTTCGCTCCGCGCCTGGCTACTTTCTTTGCGCCCGACGAACTCTGCACGCAGTGGCCGACCAAGTCGAAAGAGGCCTACTTCTTCAGAGGAACCACGGCGAATCCAACAGTGATCATCGGCGCGACCGAAGACCCAGCCTCGCCGTTTGTCGGTGTTCAAGCGGCAGCAAGCATTGCCGGCAACGTGCGCTTGATAACCGTAGACGCGCGTCGCCACACGAGTTACCTCAACGTCGACTGCGTAACCAAGTTCGTCGACGATTACCTGATCAAATTGAATCCGCCGCCGAATGCAACCTGCGCCTCAACTCCACCAACTACCGCGTCGTAAGAAGAATGTCGCTCGCGCCCCTGGTTGAGACGGTCGACGTTCCAACCGCAAGATTTGTCGACGTGAAATTCGCCAACAAGACGGTCCTACCGTTCGGCAACACCTCGATGTCGATCGCATCTTCGGTCGCAGACCAGCCATTACTGACGTTGCCGATTCTTTCCGCCGCGAGCCAGGTTCCGCTAGGTCCAAGCTTGAGGAGCGCGATGTCGCGTTGATGATCGGAGGGAGCCAACGTGTACGTACCGTATGTCGGCGTGCCCCACTGCTGATATATCGCGGCGACAACTATGGTTCCATTGGCCTGAATCGCGAGGCCAGCGACTCCGTCATATTGATTTCGCGCTCCACCGGTTGAAATCCATTGCCATGTGCCCAAGGACGAGAGCTTCGCAACGTACATTCCGTTGTTCGTCATCGTGGTTTGGCCGAACACCATTCCACTTCCGTATGTTCCCGTGACCACCAAAGAACCGTTCGGCAAGACCCGCAATCCCTTGACAAAACCCCGGACCCACGATGGAGACGTCACGGTCGTCTGCCATTTGAACGTTCCTGACGAGTCAACCTTCGTGATGATCGCGTTGTATTGGCCTTCGCGGTATTCGTAGTCAGTCCAGATGTTCGAATTGAAGAGCCCGCACGTTCCGTACGCATAGACATCACCTGCGCCGTCGACCTCGAGGCGCAATTCCTCGCAGTCTGCAACGATCGGCTTCGCCCAACTCCAAGAACCCGACGGACTCAGGCGCGCCATGAACCCGTGGGCGCTCGATGGGCTCAGAGTTGTCGAGCCCAAAGTCGTTGGCGCGTACTGGAACTTGCCACTGACGTACACGCCCCCATCGGTGCCAACTGCCACGCCGAGTGGCACCGTGTTGTAGGCACAACCGCCGGATTGAGCCGCCCACACCCACGATCGATCGCTGCTCATTTTCGCAACGAAGAGCTCACCTGACGCGCATGACGTGGTGAGCACGGTCGACCCAAGCGTCAACGTTCCGCCGAATCGACCGGCAATCACAATCGAGTCATCGGGGAAAACATCGGCTGCGAGCACACCAACTTCCCCGCCGGATGACCCGGACGGATACCCCCAAAGGTCGGTGGAACCATGCGAGAAGTTTTGAGCCCACATCCAATTGCCGAGTGCGGACGTTCGGGCGATAAACGTTTGGGGCAAATAGTCCGACGGCGACGCCGGATCAACCCGACCCGCCAAGGTAGTGGCCCCAAATGCGGACGGCCCGACATGGGTGCCGAGGACGATCATCGATCCGTCGGAAAGTGGAAGAAGGCTGGTGGAGCGATCGTCTCCCACGCCGCCAGCCTGGGCAGGGAATGAATCGACCCCAAAAGTCACCTTTACATAGAGGCGTTTGTATGTGCCATAACAGGGGTCGCCAAAGACTGAGTTACTCGCCTCGATTGTTGCTGTTGACTTCTCGAGCAAAGCCTCTTCGACCTTGAATCCGGAATTCGTTGAGTGACATGTACCAACTGTGTAGATCCCATTCGAACCCGTTGGCGTTCCATAACTCGCAAAGTCGACCTTGGTCACCACCTTGCCCGGCGGTGCATTGAGGGTCAGTACCGAGTCTTCGTTGATTTCGAACCAATCGGGATAGGTCACGGGCGCCACCACCTGAGCAGCGCCGATCGTGACGTTGAGACCCTGAATTTCGGCGGGCAAGAAGTTACGGTCGCCAGCTTTGGCTACCTTCACAACGCATTGGCCGACATTCTGCGCGTACAACTTCCAGTCGCCGGTGTTCTGATCCTTAGACACTGTGCAAATTGCGGTCCCCGAACTGATAACCGTGTACGTCACCTCGCCCTGGCCTGCACCACCCACAAGAGACAACGGGATGTTCGTTTGAACCAATCCCGAGGTCGGCGTGAATCCGAAGTCGGGCGATGCGTTCGTGATCTGTGATGCCTTGTTGAGTATGAAAGTAGCCGTGACGTTTCCGGCTGTGAAATTGTCCGTGGCTTCTTGCCGAGCAATCACCCTGATGGTTCCTGCCATACCCAGACTGAGAATGTTCGTTCCCGGCGTGATCGAAGCGACCGCCGGAGACAACGGAGCCGATGACAACGGAACGATCGCATATGTGAAATCGGCGGGAGAATCCGATGTCGGTGCTGTCAATGCGAAGTTCGCGTCGCCATAGGTCTTACTCGGGATATTGAAACCGGTGATTGTTGGGCTGGCCTTGTCGATCGTCAAAGTTGACGTGACGCTCGCCTCGTTCCAGTTCGTCGTAGCGGCCTGAGTCGCAGTCAACGAGACCGTTCCCGCACGCAGGACGACTAGTCGTCCTGCGTGCGGGAACGGTCTCGTTGACTGCGACTCAGGCCGCTACGACGAACTGGAACGAGGCGAGCGTCACGTCAACTTTGACGATCGACAAGGCCAGCCCAACAATCACCGGTTTCAATATCCCGAGTAAGACCTATGGCGACGCGAACTTCGCATTGACAGCACCGACATCGGATTCTCCCGCCGATTTCACATATGCGATCGTTCCGTTGTCATCGGCTCCGTTGTCTCCGGCGGTCGCTTCGATCACGCCGGGAACGAACATTCTCAGTCTGGGTATGGCAGGAACCATCAGGGTGATTGCTCGGCAAGAAGCCACGGACAATTTCACAGCCGGAAACGTCACGGCTACTTTCATACTCAACAAGGCATCACAGATCACGAACGCATCGCCCGACTTCGGATTCACGCCGACCTCGGGATTGGTTCAAACGAACATCCCGTTGTCTCTTGTGGGTGGTGCAGGCCAGGGCGAGGTGACGTACACGGTTATCAGTTCGGGGACCGCAATTTGCACAGTGTCTAAGGATCAGAACACCGGCGACTGGAAGTTGTACGCGCAGAATGTCGGCCAATGCGTTGTGAAGGTAGCCAAAGCTGGCGACCGTAACTTCTTGCCCGCCGAAATTCAGGGTCTCAACGTCACGATCGGCGCTGCTCAGGTGGTGGCGCCCGTGACCTATCCCGATTGGTTCGAAATCAACGAAGACTCGGTACTGACCCTCAATGCACCGCCGGGCAAGGTGGTGACCAAGGTCGACTTTGCGAGTTATGGAACGCCAACGGGTTCGAATGGGATCTACACAGTTGGTACATGTCACTCAACGAATTCCGGATTCAAGGTCGAAGAGGCTTTGCTCGAGAAGTCAACAGCAACAATCGAGGCGAGTAACTCAGTCTTTGGCGACCCCTGTTATGGCACATACAAACGCCTCTATGTAAAGGTGACTTTTGGGGTCGATTCATTCCCTGCCCAGGCTGGCGGCGTGGGAGACGATCGCTCCACCAGCCTTCTTCCACTTTCCGACGGATCGATGATCGTCCTCGGCACCCATGTCGGGCCGTCCGCATTTGGGGCCACTACCTTGGCGGGTCGGGTTGATCCGGCGTCGCCGTCGGACTATTTGCCCCAAACGTTTATCGCCCGAACGTCCGCACTCGGCAATTGGATGTGGGCTCAAAACTTCTCGCATGGTTCCACCGACCTTTGGGGGTATCCGTCCGGGTCATCCGGCGGGGAAGTTGGTGTGCTCGCAGCCGATGTTTTCCCCGATGACTCGATTGTGATTGCCGGTCGATTCGGCGGAACGTTGACGCTTGGGTCGACCGTGCTCACCACGTCATGCGCGTCAGGTGAGCTCTTCGTTGCGAAAATGAGCAGCGATCGATCGTGGGTGTGGGCGGCTCAATCCGGCGGTTGTGCCTACAACACGGTGCCACTCGGCGTGGCAGTTGGCACCGATGGGGGCGTGTACGTCAGTGGCAAGTTCCAGTACGCGCCAACGACTTTGGGCTCGACAACTCTGAGCCCATCGAGCGCCCACGGGTTCATGGCGCGCCTGAGTCCGTCGGGTTCTTGGAGTTGGGCGAAGCCGATCGTTGCAGACTGCGAGGAATTGCGCCTCGAGGTCGACGGCGCAGGTGATGTCTATGCGTACGGAACGTGCGGGCTCTTCAATTCGAACATCTGGACTGACTACGAATACCGCGAAGGCCAATACAACGCGATCATCACGAAGGTTGACTCGTCAGGAACGTTCAAATGGCAGACGACCGTGACGTCTCCATCGTGGGTCCGGGGTTTTGTCAAGGGATTGCGGGTCTTGCCGAACGGTTCTTTGGTGGTCACGGGAACATACGGAAGTGGAATGGTGTTCGGCCAAACCACGATGACGAACAACGGAATGTACGTTGCGAAGCTCTCGTCCTTGGGCACATGGCAATGGATTTCAACCGGTGGAGCGCGAAATCAATATGACGGAGTCGCTGGCCTCGCGATTCAGGCCAATGGAACCATAGTTGTCGCCGCGATATATCAGCAGTGGGGCACGCCGACATACGGTACGTACACGTTGGCTCCCTCCGATCATCAACGCGACATCGCGCTCCTCAAGCTTGGACCTAGCGGAACCTGGCTCGCGGCGGAAAGAATCGGCAACGTCAGTAATGGCTGGTCTGCGACCGAAGATGCGATCGACATCGAGGTGTTGCCGAACGGTAGGACCGTCTTGTTGGCGAATTTCACGTCGACAAATCTTGCGGTTGGAACGTCGACCGTCTCAACCAGGGGCGCGAGCGACATTCTTCTTACGACGCGGTAGTTGGTGGAGTTGAGGCGCAGGTTGCATTCGGCGGCGGATTCAATTTGATCAGGTAATCGTCGACGAACTTGGTTACGCAGTCGACGTTGAGGTAACTCGTGTGGCGACGCGCGTCTACGGTTATCAAGCGCACGTTGCCGGCAATGCTTGCTGCCGCTTGAACACCGACAAACGGCGAGGCTGGGTCTTCGGTCGCGCCGATGATCACTGTTGGATTCGCCGTGGTTCCTCTGAAGAAGTAGGCCTCTTTCGACTTGGTCGGCCACTGCGTGCAGAGTTCGTCGGGCGCAAAGAAAGTAGCCAGGCGCGGAGCGAACGAAGAGATGTCACCGATCGAAGTGCGCTGTGTGTCATCGAAGCACGCGATGGCGACCGAGGCCTCGAAAGTATTGCGGTAATCCTCGTAGCCGGCGTCTTGGTAGTAGTAGCCCTCGTAGAGGGCCGTGATCTTCGACGTGTCGCCGGATTTGGCGGCGTTCAGGGCATCGGCAAGTTCGGGCCACGACTCTTCGTCGTAGAGCGCCGAAACAGCCGCGGCGAGGATCATGTGCTTCGTCAGTCCCGAGGGTGGTGTGGCTGTCAGGGCGTCGAAGGTTGACGTGAGATCGTTCTTCTTCAGGAATTCGTTCAGCACGCGTTCGAACCCCTCGGCCTGGCTGGCGATGCGTTCGGCGCGACTGGCGATGGGGCTCGGCGGAGCATCGAGGACGCTGGCGCGAACTGTCGACGGGAACATGCTCTGCCACACGAGGCCGAGCACTCCGCCGTAGGAGAACCCGAAGTACGACACTTGCTTCTCACCGAGAGCGCGGCGGATTGCCTCGATGTCGCGCGCCGAGTCGATGGTGCCCACGTGGTCGAGAATGTCACCACTGCGCTGGGTGCAACCGTCGATGAACGACTTCGCCGATTCGGCGGTGAAGGGCTGGTGGAACCAGTCGTCGTAGTTGTCGATGCAATCGACGGCGGGTGTGGATTCGCCGGTGCCGCGTGGATCCCAGGCGACGATGTCGAAGTGATCGAGGATGTCGCGGCTGAAGTAGTACGCGGCGTTCTGGGCGAGCGAACTGCCTGGTGCGCCGGGTCCACCCGGGTTGACGAGGAGCACGCCAATGCGTTCGTCTGACTTGAGCGCTCGCTGACGTTCGAGTTTCAAGGTGAATGTTGCCGAGGGCTGCGCGAAGTAGTCACGTGGTACCTCGAGGTTTGCGCATTCGACGCCGTTGCACGACTTCCACTCGAGGGGTTTGGGTTCGAACGGGAGGGTCGAAGTGGTAGATGTGTTACCTGGTTCCACGGAATCAATCGCCGCGACCGACGAGATGGTGGAGTCGGAACTTCCGCAGGCGGAAACCGCAAGAAGGCATGCCGCGAGTCCGGCAAATCGTCGCCTCATCATTGCGTTGGTCTCACCAGGTGTCGATCATCGGGCGCTTCTTGCCCTGACGTTGCGGGGGAGTCGGAGCGGCGTCGAGCAGGGCGATGAGTCGCTGGCGCGTTTCGGCGGGGTCGATCACTTCATCGATCTCGGCATGTGCGGCGATGTTCAAGGCCCCACCACGTTCGTACGCGGCCGCGATGAGCTTGTTCTCGAGAGCCAGCCGCTCGTCGAGGTCGGCCACGGCTTCGATTTCCTTGCGGTAGCCGAGTCGTACCGCGCCCTCCAGGCCCATACCGCCGAATTCGCCCGTGGGCCACGAGAGGGTGGGGTAGCGACCGTGCAGGGTTCCGCCGGCCATGGCCTGTGCGCCGAGGCCGTAGCACTTGCGCAGCACCACGGTGATCCACGGAACCGTGATGCTGCCCGCAGTGACGAACATGCGGCTGAAGTGGCGCACTTGTGCGGTCTTTTCTGCTTCGGGGCCGACCATGAAGCCGGGCGTGTCGCAGAGTGAAACGATGGGCAGGTCGTGCGCATCGCAGAGCTGTGTGAATCGCGCCGCCTTGTCGGCTGCGTCGCTGTCGATTGCGCCACCAAGGTATGCGGGATTGTTCGCAATGATGCCGACCGCGTGTCCGCCGATGCGTGTGAGGGCGGTGACGATGCCGATGCCGAAAGTTGGCCGGAGTTCCAGCCAGTCGCCGCCGTCGGCGAGGTTCTGGATCGCATCGCGAACGGCATAAACGCGTGTGCGTTGTTCGGGAACAACGTCACGTAGGGCCTCGTCGTTGCCGGGCCGCGGTTCGATGCGTCGGCGCAGGAAGTAATCGAGGTAACGCTTGGTGGCTTCCACGGCTTCCGCTTCGTCGCGAACGCGAATGTCGACGACACCGTTGGTCGTCTGCACTTCGATGTCGCCGATGGCGGTTGCCTCGACGCGGCCGAGTCCGCCACCTTCGATCATCGCGGGGCCGGCCATGCCGATGTTCGAATTTTCGGATGCGATGATGACGTCACAACAACCCAAGAGCGCAGCGTTGCCCGCGAAGCAGTAGCCCGACGCAATGCCGACGATCGGTACAAGGCCGGAGAGGGCGCCAAAGAGCGCGAAGGCCATGCAGTCCATTCCGGTGACTCCGTGCGAATCGGTGTCACCCGGGCGACCGCCACCGCCTTCTGCGAACAACACGAAGGGGAGGCGCATCTCTTCGGTGAAGGCGAAGAGGCGGTCCTTCTTGATGTGATTGATGAGGCCCTGCGTGCCCGCCAGAACGGTGTAGTCGTACGAAGCGACCGCGATGGGTGCGCCGTTGAGTTTTGCCATGCCGCCGACCAGGCCATCGGCCGGCGTGTTGGCGATCAGGTCGTCGGCACTGCGTCGCTGGCGTTGGGCCGCGACGCCGAATGCACCGACTTCGTGGAACGAGCCCGGGTCGACAAGATCGGCGATGTTCTCGCGGGCTGTTCGCTGGCCACGATCGTGCCGCTTTTGGACGGCCTGTGGTCGGGCGGCGTCGGTGGTGAGGTTGCGCCGCTCGCGGTAGCGGGTCAAGTCGGCGCGCTCGGCCGTGGGAGCGGCTTTCTGGGTTTCGTCGCTTGCGTTTGCGACGGTGCCGGGGGTGATCGTGAAGAGGATCTGGTTCTCTTCGACGGTGTCGCCAACCGCAACGGTGATGGAAGCAATGGTTCCGTCGGCGTCGGCCATGACGGGGTGCTCCATCTTCATCGATTCAAGGACGATGACTTCGTGCCCCGCGCGTACGGCATCGCCGGGCGACGCGTTCACGGCGACGACCGTGCCGATCAGGGGTGAGCGGTGCCCGAGGTTCGCGGCCGACATGCAGCCAGTCTTGCCGATACGGCACGGGTGGTAGAAAGAGGCGGGGGTGCGTCATGCCACGTTTGCGTCAAGTTTCTCGATCCGAAGCCGACCCCTCGGTTCTGCCGATGTACAACCTGCTGTTCGGCGATCGTGACCCGGTCGCCGAGCCGGGAACCGCCACGGGAACGCCCGGTGACTGGTGGACGGTCTTCGCGCTCGTGCCCGAGATCTTCGATCATTCGGTGCGGGGATTCGCGTTGTATCGCAGTGCCGATCGGCGGTTGAACCCGCAGTTGCGGGAACTCGCCCAAACGCGCGTCGGCTGGACACGCCAGAGCCGGTTCGTCTACTCGCAACATCGCAAGTCGTGCCGATCCGTCGGGATCGACGAAGAGAAGATCGCGGCGATTGATCATTGGGCAACGGCTGATTGCTTCTCCGAACTCGAACGTGCAGTACTCGCCTATGCCGATGCGCTGGTGTTCGACGGTGGTCGTGTTGCAGACGGAGTGTTCGACGCGCTGAAGCGTCACCTCAGCGACGAGGAGATTCTCGAACTCACCTACATCACGACGATGTACGAGATGCATGCGGTGATGAGTCGCGCGTTGCGAACCGAGTTCGACGATGTGGAAGAACCGATGAAGGAAATCGACGGGCCCGATGGTCCGGCAATGAAACTGAGGGTGCGATGAACAGAACAACAGGGCTTCATCACGTTGCCTACGCCTGCAAGAACGGCGAAGAGACCCGCCACTTCTATGAAGACGTTCTCGGTTTTCCGCTGGTTCACACCGAGGTCACGCGAATCCCCGATACCGATTCGTGGTTCAGGCACCTGTTCTTCGATCTTGGTGACGGTTCGTGTATCGCCTTCTTCGAGATGAACAAGATGGGCGAGAAAGAGGGTTGGCGATCCGACGTGTCGACCGGCAACGGACTTCCCGTGTGGGTCAATCACATTGCGTTCTCGGCCGATGTCGAACGTCAGGCTCGTGCCAAGGCAGCGCTTGCGGCAGCAGGCATCGAACCGATCATGGATGTCGACCATGGCTGGTGCCATTCGCAGTACTACCTCGACCCGAACGGCATCATGGTCGAGTTCTGCCGAGACACCCCGGGATTCACGCCCGATCCGGTGGCGGCCAAGCGCGCACTCGATGAACCCGTGATCTAGTGCCGCGAACGTTCAGCCGATGCGCAGGTGTCGGCGGTCGAATTCTGTGAGTCGTCCACGACGTACCCACACATCGGCGATGTCGACTTCTTGGTCGTAGGCCATCACAACGCTGGGCTTCTTCAGACCTGCGTCGCGCCAGTCACGAATTGCCGCGGTGCCGAGTCGCTTTGCATACGAGTTCTCGCCATCGGTGATTCCGCGCAGCAACACACGTGTTCCGCGTTTGGCCACGAATATTGCCGGCCGGGTCTTTCCTTCGCGTCCGGCATCGTCGACGCCGGGAATGCCGTCGAACGACAGCCATGCATCAACCACGTCGCCCGCTTCGAGGTTGTACATCGCATCGAGAGCCAGTTCGCCGAGCTTCGGCTTTTCCGTCACGGTGGGGCGGGACTCGAGTGTGTGGGCGACAAAATCGATGAATTCCAGTTTGCCGTCGCGTTCCTGCAGCACGACCTTGATTGAATCGCCGGACGAAAGTTCGCTTGCGCGTGGTGAAGTGGAAGTTGCCGATTCGCCGCCATCGATCGCGCGCCACGTGATCAAGTCGCCATCGATCATTGCGACGACGGCACCGATGACCCGCCGGAGTCCCGGTGGCGGTGCCGCATCAAGATGCGTGATGGGTTTGTCGACTTTGGGTCGTTCGAGCTTGCGGATCTCACGGATGCGTTCGCGTCGTTCCTTGTCGCTGAGACCTTTGTGCGAGCGGGGAACGGTTTGGATGATTCGAAACTCGTTCTTATCGACGTCAATCTGCAGGCGCAGCGTGTCGCATTCGTGCAAGCTCGTCAGGCCGACCAGAAACTCGGCATCGACGATGCCACGAAGCGGCCCATCGATTTCCACCCAATGCCAGCCCTCGTCGCCGGCAGGCTCGCGCAGTTCGACAGTGATGATGCGCTTGTCGTGTTTGTTCCGTGGCTCGTGTTGTGCGGGACCCGACGGCACACCGTGGGGCGCGACAGAGTCACGCAGCGAACGCAGCGCGTCTTCGTTCGACTGACGTGGCTTGCCGCCCACGCGAAATGGCGATTACTCGGGCAGCGGGTAGTGAACGCCCGGGATGCCGGGCAGCAACGGAGTTGCCCAGTCGGGTCGTGGGAGCAGACCGGGGTACGCGCCCGGTGCCATGGGAGCCGTGTCGGCGTTCCACGCGTGGTGGATCGGCTGCAACTGGTAGTAGCCGTTCGCCGCATTGGTACCGCCGTCGACGAGGAGGTCGTGACCCGTGATGTACCCGGCCATGTCGGAGGCCAAGAACATGACGGGTGCAACGATTTCCTTCACCTCGCCGAGACGACGCATCGGTGTGCGTGAGGCGATCCACTTGTCCATGCCCATGCCTTCGAGTGCGACGCGGGTCATTTCAGTGATGATGAAACCGGGGCTGACGGCGTTGACGCGAACACCACGGTCGGCCCACTCGCAACCGAGCTGCTGGGTGATGTTGCGCAGCGCACCCTTCGCTGCGGTGTAGGCGATGATGTTCATTTCGTTCGCGCCGCTTCCCATGATCGAGCAGATGTTGACGATGTTGCCGCTCTTCTTCAGCAACATGTGCAGGCCGACTTCGCGCATGTAGAGGAACGCGCCGCGGAGGTCGACCGCCATGATGTTGTCGAACGAGTCGGTGGGGAAGCGCTCGGCGCCGATGCCCTTCACGTCGGAGATGCCGGCGTTGTTGACGAGGGTGTCGATGCCACCGAACTCTTTGATGCCCGCTGCGACGACACGCTTCACATCGTCTTCGATCGACACGTCGCCCGTGACGCACAGAACCTTTGCGCCGAGCTTGCGGCACGCCTCACCGGTCTGCTCGAGGAGGTCCTTGCTACGGGCCGTGAGGATCAGGTTGGCGCCTGCGCCCGCGAAGCCTTCGGCGAAGCTGGCACCGAGGCCGTACGAAGCGCCGGTGATGAGAACGGTCTTTCCCTTGAAGTCGAACATTTCTGCCCCCTGTGAGGCCACCGGGACCGGCGGCGAGACCCCTGAAAATAGTGGTTTTGGTGTGAGGGTCGCCACCCGAGGCAGACGTATGACACCCCCTTGGCACTCTGGGCTTCCGATCGGCACAAAGGAGCCCACATTGTCCACCGCACCGTCCCCGTCAGACCCCACACAGGCAGCCGCGGCGGCCGTGTTCCGCCGCCTGGTGCGCGCACTGGGTGACTTGTCGATCGTGCCGACTGCGGCCGACAAGAGCGCGTGGGTGTCACTCGACGGTGAACTTGTCTCATTCGGTGGGCTCGACATCACGGCTGCGGCGCGTCTGGCCAACACACTCGAAGACCTCGCTCTGCGCGTCGGTGCTCCGTGTGCGATGGGTGCCGACGGTGCCGACGACGATGTCACGTCGTCCGATTTCGTGCCGACTCCCGACCCTGTGTCATCACCGTTCGAACCGGGCGTCGGCTCGTCGCGCGTTCACCCAAGGATGTACCGATGAGCCCGGGCAACCGCGATGGGTTCGCCGCGAATCCGCAGCATGTTCCGTTCGACGAATGGTGGCGCCTCTGGCACTTCGTCACTGCGTTCGAAGCGAAAGACAACGGATGGTTCCGTATGTGGCTCGAAGTTGCGGGTGGTCGCCGCGTCTGGCACATCTCTTCGTCCAGATTTCACTTCGAATACGTGGCGGTCGAATCGGGTGTCGTTGGTTCGTTTCGCGTGCCGTTCACCGCGCGCGCAGCGAATGCCATCACCGATGTTGCCAAGTCCGAAACCGACGGCAGGTTGTCGCTCGGCGACGACGAATCATTCGTGATCACCTTTCCCGACGTCACACTGGCGTACGACCTTCCCACCTTCGAACCCGGTCAGGTCTTCGAACTCGAGTCGGTCGAGTGCACGGCCAGGGTTTCCGGTGCGCGCCTCGCCGACATTCTCGATGCCGCTCGCACGCCGCCGATCGGCGTCGACTTCCCCGGATACGGGCCACCTCTGTGGTGCGTGGTCGAGAACGGTCGCATTGCCTTTCATAGCGATTGGTCGGGCCATGCCCAAGGTCGCGCGACGGTCTCGGTGTCGGCTGAAACCGACGGCACGGCCAGCTTCCACAGCGCGGTCAGCATCGTTGCACGTGTTCTTCGCGACTTTACAACGTCCGACGACGGCGACGACACCATCGAATTCCAGATCGACGGACCGAACGGCAGCGGATGCCGTGTGGTTGGCAAAGGTTGGACGCTCACGTGTCCGTTCATCGATCCGGTGGCGCTCGAATGGGGAAGCACGATGCGCCGCGAATTGTCGAACGCCGGAATCGATTTCACACGCGACGGCGACCGTGCCGTCGAATTTCTCGTCGACTTGGTTCAGGTACGCGCCGAGGTGCACGGCGGCAGACACCCCATTTGTCGCCTGTCGGCGACCATCACACGTGGCATCGACTGCAGCGACTTCCTGCTCGGTGAATTGAACGACTGGAACAAGGGCCACGCCGGCGTGAAGTTCTGGTGGGAGAACGACAAGGTTGTTGCAGTGGTCGACCTCGATTGCAACCACATGTCCGACATTTCGGGCGAATCGCGTCGCCTCGCGTTCATCGTCGGGTGTCTCGCCCCGGCAACGTCGTCGCTGTGACGACTTGTTGGTTGTGGGTTAGCCGAAGATCTTTTTCGACACGACCATGCGCTGGATCTGGTTCGTGCCCTCGTAGATCTGTGTGATCTTCGCGTCGCGCATCATGCGCTCGACAGGGAAATCGTTGGTGTAGCCGTAGCCGCCCAAGAGCTGTACGCAGTCGGTGGTGACCTTCATCGCCACGTCCGACGCGAACCACTTCGCCATGGCACCGAGGGTCGAAAGATCGCCGTGCTGGTCGCCTGCGTCGACAGCGGCACACGCGCGGTACACCATCGTGCGTGCTGCCTCGACCTGCATTTGCGCTTCGGCAACCATCCATTGCAAGCCTTGACGCGTCGACAATGCGGCGCCAAAGGTTTTGCGTTCCTTCATGTAGTTGACGGCGAAGTCGATCGCACCCTGGGCGATCCCCACGGCCTGCGCACCGATCGTTGGCCGGCTGCGGTCGAGGGTGTGCATTGCGATGGTGAAGCCTTGACCCACCTCGCCGATTCGGTTTGCATCGGGAACGCGCATGTCATCGAAGCGGATGACGCCGGTGGGCGAGCCCTTGATTCCGAGCTTGTGTTCGAGCTTGTCGACATGCACACCCCAATCGGCTTCGACGAGAAAAGCGGTGAGGCCCTTGTGGCGGTCGTCGCTTGTGCGTGCGAACACGGTGTAGAGATCGCTGATACTTGCGTTGGTGATCCAGATCTTCGAGCCGTTGATGATCCAGTCGTTGCCGTCGCGGATTGCGTGCGTTGTCATTGACGCAACGTCGCTTCCGGCGTCGGCTTCCGACAAGCCATAGCTGCACTGCGACTCGCCGCTGCAGATGCGGGGCAAGTACTTCGACTTCAACTCATGGCTACCGAAGTTGATGACGGGAAGCATGCCGAGTTTCGAAATGAGGAACATGAGGCTGGTACTTGCACACACACGCGCGAGTTCTTCGGCGACGACCGCCTGTGTGACGAGGGGAGCACCACTGCCCCCGTACTCGGCGGGATACGACAGGGCCGTGAGTTCCATTTGCTGCAGTGCCTTGAACGAATCCCACGAGTATTCGCCCGTGCGGTCGGTTTCGGCGGCGAGTGGTGCGATCTTTTCTTCCGCGAAACGGCGGATCACGTCGCGGAACGCGAGTTGTTCTTCGTCGAGCGAAAACTGCTGGTCAGCCATGGCTCGTTCCTTCTTTCTCGTCTTTTCTTATTTCTTCGTGTAGTCGTAAAAACCGCGCCCTGCCTTGCGGCCGAGCAAACCTGCATCGACCATGCGCGACAAGAGCGGCGGTGCCGCGTACAGCGGTTCTTTGAATTCCATGTAGAGACTTTCGGCGATCGCGACGATGGTGTCGAGGCCGATGAGGTCGGCGAGGCGCAGCGGGCCCATCGGGTGCGCGCAACCTTCGACCATGCCGAGGTCGATGTCTTCCGCCGATGCGTAACCCGATTCCATCATGCGCACCGCGGAGAGGATGTAGGGCACGAGCAACGCATTGACGATGAAGCCCGCACGGTCGTTCGAGCGGATGACGCGCTTGCGCAGTGTCGTCTCGGCGAAGTCGACGGCGCGCGAGATGGTCTCTTGCGAGGTCAAGAGCGACGGTACGAGTTCGACCAGACGCAACACAGGAACGGGGTTGAAGAAGTGAATACCCACGACTTGCGAGGGTCGCTTCGTCGCCATGCCGAGCTTCATCACGGGGATCGACGAAGTATTCGTTGCGAGAATCGCGTTGTCGTCGTTGAGGTACTTGTCGAGTTGCGCGAAGACATCGGTCTTCATCGCTTCGTCCTCGACGATTGCTTCGACGACGAGTTGGCGGTCGGCGAAGTCGGCCATGTCGGTGGTGAAGCTCAGCCGCGCCAGGGCCGAGTCGCGCTCGTCTTCGGTGATCTTGTTCGCGCCGAGCGCACGGTCGAGCGACGAGATCAGGCGTTTCTGGCCGGCTTCCATCGCGGCCGGGTTTGCCTCGCGCACCATCACGTCGAGGCCGGCCTTTGCGCACACCTCGGCGATGCCGGATCCCATCAAGCCGCATCCAACGACGCCGACACGGGATACCTGGGTTGCTGCCATTTGTTCTGCCTTTGCTGTTGTATTACGGATCCATCTTGCCTTTCCTACCGCTCGGTAACCGATGGTCGGCGCGTTCTCAGGCCGTGAAACCCGTCGCCTACCCTCGGGGTATGGACTTTGCGATCCCGAATGAAATTCAGGCAACGCTCGACGCGCTCGATGCATTCATCGATGCGGAAATCACGCCGCTGCAGAATCAAGACGACAACATGCGGTTCTTCGATCACCGGCGTGAGTGGGCGCGCACAGACTTCGAGAACGACGGTGTGCCGCGGGCCGACTGGGAGGCGTTGTTGCGCGAAATGCGCCGTCGTGCCGACGCCGCGGGTTGGTTGCGTCTGGCGTTGCCCAAGGAGTTCGGCGGCCGCGATGCGAGCAACCTCGAAATGGCCATCATTCGCGAACACCTCGCCACGAAGGGTCTCGGTCTTCACAACGACTTGCAGAACGAGTCGAGCATCGTCGGCAACTTTCCCACCGTGTTGATGATGCGCGACTTCGGTACCGAAGCGCAGAAGGCTGCATGGATGCCCGGATTCCTCGATGGCACGCGCCGTCTTGCGTTCGGGCTCACCGAGCCGAACCACGGAAGTGACGCGACGTATCTGGAAACAACCGCCTACCGTGACGGCGACGAGTGGGTGCTGAACGGCATGAAGCGTTGGAACAGTGGCCTGCATCACGCCACGCACGACATCATCTTCGCCCGCACCAGCGGCAAGCCCGGCGACCCCGTCGGAATCACAGCCTTCCTCGTGCCCACCGATTCGCCCGGTTTCAACGTCGATTTTTTCTGGTGGACCTTCAACATGCCCACCGATCATGCGGAAGTGAGCATGAAAGACGTGCGCGTCGGCAGCGATGCGGTGTTCGGCCGTGTTGACCACGGCCTCGAGTTGGCACAGCACTTCGTCCACGAGAACCGCATTCGCCAAGCCGCGTCGTCGCTCGGTGCCGCGCAGTTCTGCATCAACGAGGCAGTGAAGTACGCGAACAGTCGCGTCACGTGGGGCAAGAAGCTGTCGAGCAACCAGGGCATCCAGTTCCCACTCGTGGAGTTGCACACCGAGGCCGCGATGTTGCGCCAGTTGGTGCGCTACACGGCGTGGTCGCTCGACCAGAAGCACCACATGGAAGTCACACACCTCGTGGCGATGTGCAACTACCGCGGCAATCGCCTGGCCTGCGAAGCCGCCGACCGTGCGATGCAAACGTGCGGGGGAGTCGGCTACTCGCGACACATGCCCTTTGAGCACATTTACCGACACCACCGCCGCTACCGCATCACCGAAGGCAGCGAGGAAATTCAGATGCGCAAGGTCGGCAGCAACCTCTTCGGCTTCGGCGTGCCCGCCGATCGGCGATAGCGTTTTCTCGTCTGCCGGTTCGACTTCCATCGAGTTGACAAGTTTGTTTGGCAGCCCTAACATTGCGTTAGGTAGTCCTTACACTTATCCGCACAACTCGTCCTCACCCCGGAGGTCCCCCGTTGGGAGCAAGTTTTCTCATCACATTGCGCGAAGGTCTCGAGATCGCCCTCGTTCTGGCGATCCTCATCGCGTATCTGGTGAAGAGTGGCCGTCAGGCCGATGTCGCCGCCGTCTGGCGCGGAGCCGGTACCGCCGCCGTCATCTGCTTGATCGGCGGTATCGCGTTCCACGTGTTCGTCGGCGAGTTCACGGGCAAGGCCGAACAGTTCATCGAGGGGACGATCGCCATCACGGCGGCCGCGGTTCTGACGTGGATGATCTTCTGGATGCGAAAGAATTCGCGCGGTCTCGGAGCTGAACTCCGCGCACAGGTCGACCGTGCAGAGACGCACAGAGCGCTTGCGACGATTGCGTTCGTTGCGGTCTTGCGCGAAGGTTTGGAAACGGTGCTCTTCCTCATTTCGGCTGAAACAGCCTCGGCGAGTGGCTCGAGCGTGGTCATCGGAGGCTTATTCGGCTTGGCTGTCGCAGCAGTCCTCGGTCGACTCGTTTATGCGGGCGGTAACCGCTTGAATCTTCGGGTTTTTTTCAACGTGACCGGCGTGTTGTTGATCCTCTTCGCAGCTGGTCTGTTCGGCAAGTTCTTCCACGAATATCGAGAATTGCTCGGGTTCGAGTCCGGATGGCTCGTTGCGCCGGCGTGGACCGTCACGTCGGGTGCATGGTCCAGCGGAACCTTCTACGACTTCATCTCAGGATTCTTCGGATGGCACAACGAGGCCGAGAAAATTCGGGTCATCGCGTACTTTGCCTACCTGATTCCGATCACGTGGGCATTCCTGCGTGGAGATCGCGCAACAAAAACGTCGTCGGTCGCGACGAACGAGAAGGTCGCCGTTCCCGCCCAATAGCCTCTCGTCCATGGCAACAACACCGGACGGCACTCCAGTCGACATCAAGCCGCGCAGTCGCGACGTCACCGACGGCCCGCAGAAGGCGCCGGCGCGCGCGATGCTTCGCGCGGTCGGCCTCGGCGACGACGATTGGCAGAAGCCGCAGATCGGTATCGCATCGGCATGGAATGAAGTCACGCCCTGCAACATGACCTTGCGGAAGTTGGCCGATCACGCCAAGCGTGGTGTCCGCGATGCCGGTGGTGTTGCCCTCGAGTTCGGCACCATCACGGTCAGCGACGGAATTTCGATGGGTCACGAAGGAATGCGCGCGTCACTGGTCAGCCGCGAGGTCATCACCGACTCGGTCGAAACGGTTGTCCATGCCGAGCGATTCGATGGTTTCGTCGGCCTTGCAGGATGCGACAAGAGCATTCCCGCGATGTTGATGGCGGCCGCGCGCCTGAATCTTCCGTCGGTGTTCGTCTACAACGGTTCGATCATGCCCGGTCATCACGACGGCAAGGCACTCGATATCACCAGCGTTTTCGAAGCCGTCGGTGCGCATGCGCTCGGCACGATCGACGATGCCGAACTGAAAGCAATCGAAGAGAAGGCCTGCCCGGGTGAGGGTGCATGCGGCGGAATGTTCACCGCAAACACCATGTCATCGATCGCCGAAGCATTGGGCATGAGCCTTCCGGGCACCGCCTCGCCGCCGGCAATCGACGGTCGTCGCGACGATGACGCGCGCCGCGCAGGCGAGGCTGTGGTGAACATGCTGCGCCTTGGCCTTCGTCCGAAAGACATCATGACGAAGAAGGCGTTCGAGAATGCCATCGCCGTCACCAACGCTTTCGGAGGCAGCACCAATGCCGTGCTGCACTTGCTCGCGATTGCTAATGAAATCGGCGTCGAGCTCAGCCTCGACGACTTCAACCGCATCGCTGCGAAGGTGCCGCATATCGCCGACACCAAGCCGGGCGGCAAGTACCACATGTCCGACATCGACCGCATCGGCGGCGTTCCCGTTGTGTTGAAGATGCTGCTTGACGCGGGCTTGTTGCACGGTGACGTCATGACCGTGACCGGCAAGACCATGGCCGAGAATCTCGCCGACATCAACCCGCCCGGGCCCGACGGTGACGTCATCCACCCGTTGTCCGACCCGATTCACAGCGACGGCGGCATCAACGTGCTCACCGGGTCGCTCGCGCCGAAGGGGTCGGTCGTCAAGGTTGCGGGCCTCACGCACGACCAGATGCACTTCGAGGGAAATGCGCGTGTGTTCGACGGAGAAGACGGCGCGATGGCCGAGATCCTTGCCGGCAAGATCAAGCCGGGCGACGTGCTCGTCATTCGTTACGAGGGCCCGAAGGGCGGCCCGGGAATGCGCGAGATGCTCGCGATTACCGGTGCGCTGAAGGGTGCAGGGCGCGGCTACGACTGTGCGCTCATCACCGATGGTCGATTCAGTGGCGGCACGTGGGGCTTCTGTATCGGACACGTCGCACCCGAGGCGGTCGACGGTGGGCCGATCGCGTTCGTACGCGACGGCGACCGCATCCTCATCGATGTGCACGAGAAGCGTCTCGACTTGCTGGTCAGCAACGACGAACTGGCCAAGCGCAAGGTCGGCTGGCAGCCGAACCCACCGCGCTACACGACAGGAGTGCTTGGCAAGTACGCAAAGCTCGTGCAGGGCGCCGAAACCGGGGCGATCACCAACTTCTAACTCTTGAGGGTTCTCGGTGTGTAAAAGCTCGGAAAACGAGCACTTACACACCGAAATCCCTTACGACGCAGAGTCGCGCCGAGAATCTACGCCCGTCGCTGTGTGATGTTCTCGCGTACGACGCGCCAGCCAATCAGGGTGAGTGCGTTGAAGACGGTTGCAACGATGATGAATGCAACGGCAGTTCCGCGATCCCACATGAAGTTGCGCAGCAACATTCCGATCACGACGGTGGCCATCCACACCACGATTCCCGTTTGAACCGCAAACGGATTCTTCCATCCGCTCGCAGCCCACCATCCGCATGCAAGTCCGATGATGAACGGTGCAGAAG
>CAYFLC010000002.1:33427-42680 GCA_964343885.1 uncultured Bifidobacterium sp. | reverse complement strand
CATCAACACCATCCAGCAAGAGACCGGCGCCGACATCGCCATCGGCGACGACGGAGCCGTCGGCATCGTCACCATCGGTTCGCCCGACTCGGTGAAGGTGAACGACGCGCGCGAGCGCATCATGAACATCGTCCAGCCCCCGACCGCCGACCTCGGTGCCGTCTACAAGGGTCGCGTTGTCTCGATCACCAAGTTCGGTGCTTTCGTCAACATCCTTCCCGGACGCGACGGCCTTGTGCACATCTCGAAGCTCGGCAAGGGCAAGCGCATCAACAACGTCGAAGACGTGCTGCAGCTCGGCGACGAGATCGAGGTTCGTGTCGACGACATCGACGACAAGGGCAAGATCAGCCTCACGCCGGTGGGCGAGGGCTACGAGAACGTTGCATCCGACGAAGGCGATGCTCCTCGCGAGCGTCGACCCCGTGAAGACCGCGGAGATCGCGGAGGACGCGGCGATCGTGGTGACCGTGGCGAGCGCCGTTCATCGAAGTCCGACGACGACGGCGACGACGCCGTGTCGGTGAGCTTCGAAGACGAGTTCGAAAGCGAACTGTCCGAGCAGCTGGGCGACCTCGGCCCGGGCCGCGACTCGGGTCGTCGCAACGGTGGTCGTCGCCACCGCTGATACGCAGCCGAACAAAGCGATTCGATTCACGACCCCGACCGACTACGGTCGGGGTCGTGGCGATTTCGGGTTCAGGTTCTCAGCAAATTCGTGTTGGTGTGGTTGGCGCCGGCGGTCGTATGGGCGCAACCGTGTGTGATGCGGTGCATGCCGACCCGGGTCTCGAGCTCGTCGCTGCGGTCGACCCGGTGCACGCCGGCAATTCGGTTCACGGCATCGCAATCGCAGCCGATCTGAAGGCTCTGGCCGATGCGAAATGCGACGTGGTAGTCGATTTCACCGTTGCTGCGGCGGCACGGACAACCCTTCCGTGGCTGGCCCTTCACGGAATGCACGCAGTGGTCGGTACAACCGGATTCTCCGACGACGACATCTCGTCTTTCCGTGACGCTTTCACGTCGAGCAATTGCCTGATTGCTGCGAACTTCGCCATCGGTGCCGTACTCATGATGAAGTTCGCCGAGCAGGCTGCGCCGTACTTCGAGACTGCGGAAATCATCGAACTGCACCACAACGCAAAGGCCGACGCACCCAGCGGAACTGCCGTGGCGACGGCTCAGCGCATGGCGGCAGCCAGCAGTGAATGGGCTGATGATCCAACGCAGCACGAGGTGTATCCCGGTGCTCGTGGTGGCGAGGGGCCGTCGGGTATCCGCATTCACGCGGTTCGGATGGTGGGGATGACTGCGCACCAAGAGGTCATTCTCGGAGGCGCCGGACAAACTCTCACAATTAGGCACGACAGCTTCGATCGCATCAGCTTCATGCCGGGCGTCGTGCTCGCATGCAAGAAGGTCGGTGAAGCAGCCGGCCTGACACTTGGTCTCGACGCGATTCTGTAGTTCAGTCGTCGTTGTTGTCTGCGACTTCGTCGTTAACGGGCGGCTCGAGTGGGCGGCGTTTGCGAGTTTGCAGGAATGACACGGCAAACAACGCGACAACGACCCACCATTGGTAGCGCTCGATGGTTTTCAGGAATGATCGCACCTGGTCTTCGAAGATGTCACCGCCGATGCGCAAGACGATGAGCTTTCCGACGATGCCGAGGGTGATGCACGACAGGAATGCCGAGAACTTCATGCGACGGTGCCCAACGAGCACACAGACGATGTTGCTGCCCGGCATCAATGCAACGGCCAGCCATCCCGCTCGGGCGACCGCTCGTTCGGTCCAGCGATACAGCGCGGGAAGTTCACCGACGTTGGCTTCGACCCATCGCACGGTGCGGTCGCCGTACCAACGACCGACGAAGTACAGAGCTATTCCCGCAGCGAGGATGCGCAGGAATCCGATCACGAAATAGGGGACCGGAGAGGTGAACGGAACCGAGCCGAACAAGTTGCGGTTCCGCGACGAGAGTGTCAGTACGAGAAGGGGGTGCTCGTCAACCAGAGCCGGCCCGATGTTTGAGCCGATGGTGCCGCACACGAAGAGAATCGAGGTTGCGGCGAGAACGGCTTTGCGCACGGAGGCAACCTAATGCACGCCTCCGTCATCGTTCCGATTCTGTTCTGACTACTGTGGCGTACATGCGGGGATTGATGCAGAACACGCCACTCACGATCGTTCACTTGTTCGACCGTGCCGAGAAATACCACAGGGACAAGACGGTCGTCACGGCCACGCCTCGCGGTAAGGAGCGCGTGACGTACGGCGAATGGGCCGATCGCACGCGGCGCGTGGGTGGTGTCCTCGACAATCTGGGCATTTCCGCCGATGGACGCGTGGCCACATTTGCGTGGAACACGCAGCGTCACCTCGAGTTGTATTTTGCGGCGCCGTGCACCGGGCGCGTGCTTCACACGCTCAACATCCGCCTCTTCCCTGAACAGCTCACGTACATCGTCAACCACGCGAACGACGAAGTGATCTTCGCCGACAAGTCGCTTCTCGGACTGTTGCTGCCGCTGTTCCCGACGTTTGGTTGCGTGAAGCACCTGGTTGTGATGGACGACGCGCCCGGCGACATGCCAACTCTTCCGGGTGTCCAGGTGCACGATTACGAGGAACTCCTCGCGAAAGCATCGCCGGTCGAGTTCCGGGTCGACGATGAAGACCTGGCAGCGAGCATGTGTTACACGAGCGGCACAACGGGAAATCCAAAGGGCGTCGTGTACAGCCACCGCAGCACGTACCTGCACACCATGGGTGCGATGACTGTCGACAGCCTCGGCGCGCGCGAGAGCGATGTGATTCTTCCTGTCGTTCCGATGTTCCACGCCAATGCTTGGGGCCTTGCACACGCAGCGGTTGCGGCCGGATCGAGCCTTGTCATGCCCGGCCCCGATCTGTCGGGCAAAGCGATTGCCGACCTCATCGTCGATGAGAAGGTCACCGTTGCGGCCGGCGTGCCGACCATCTGGATGGGTGTGCTTCCCGAACTGAAGGGTCGCGACACGTCGTCATTGCGTGCGATTCCCTGCGGAGGCTCTGCGGTTCCGAAGGCGCTCAGCGAGGCGTACCGCGCGCAAACCGGACTGCCGATTCTTCAGGCATGGGGCATGACCGAAACGAGCCCCATCGCATCGACCTGCACGCTCAGCGCAGCCGATCGGTTGCTCGCCGACGACGTGCAGGCTGAACTACGCACCACGGTCGGCCAGATCAACTTCGGAGTCGAATGCCGCGTGGTCGAACCCGACACAACCAACCCCGTGCCGTGGGACGGGGAAACCAGTGGCGAATTGCAGTGCCGTGGACCGTGGATCGCCGCGACGTATTACAACGACGAGCGAGCGGGCGAGAGCTTCACGGCCGATGGCTGGCTGCGCACGGGTGACGTTGCAACGATGGATGCCAACGGTCGCGTGCGCCTTGTCGATCGCACGAAGGACCTCATCAAGAGCGGTGGAGAATGGATCTCTTCGGTTGACGTCGAGAATGAACTGATGGCACATCCAAAGATCAAGGAAGCAGCTGTCATCGGCGTGCCCCACCCGAAGTGGGCCGAGCGTCCACTTGCATGCATCGTGCCGAAGGACGGCGAGAGCTTGTCGAAAGACGACGTCATCGAATTCCTCGTGCCGCGCCTTGCCAAGTGGCAACTACCCGACGACGTTGTCTTCATCGACGAAGTGCCAAAGACAAGTGTTGGTAAGTTCTCGAAGAAGACGCTTCGCGACCGGTTTGCCGACTACGTGTTGCCGACGGCGTGATCGAATCGCGTTAGTGCCGCCTCGTGCGGGCGAGGAATTCCTGCGTTCGCGCCTGCATGGGTGAATCAAGAACTTCTGCGGGCGGCCCCGACTCGTGCACGTTTCCTTCGTGCAGGAAACACACCGTGTCGGCAACGTCGCGGGCGAAGTTCATTTCGTGCGTGGCCATCAACATGGTCATCCCTGAGTCGCGGAGTTCGGCGATGAGATCGAGCACTTCGCCGACCAGTTGAGGGTCGAGCGCTGCTGTCACTTCATCGAGCAACAGAACTTTTGGCTTCAGTGCAACCGCGCGGATGATGGCGACACGCTGTTGTTGACCACCCGAAAGTTGTTCCGGATACGCGCGAGACTTGTCGGCGAGGCCAAAGCGTTCAAGTAGCTCGTCTGCGGAATTTTTGGCAGAGGGCTTGTCGACCCCTGCGGCGTGGGTCAGCGCGAGGGTGATGTTGCGCAGAACGTTCATGTGGGGAAACAAGTTGTAGCTCTGGAAGACGAGGCCGATGTCTCGACGCGCAGCGTCGGCGTCGAAGCCCGGCGCGGCGATGTCGACGCCATCAAGATGGATTTCGCCGTCGTCGATCGGCTCGAGAAGATTGATGCATCGCAGCAGGGTGCTCTTGCCCGACCCCGATGCTCCGATGAATGCAACGACATTGCCGCGCGGAACATCGAGAGAAATGCCGTTCAGAACGCGGTTGTTTCCGAACGACTTGTGCACGTCACGGATTGACAGTTGCGGTGTCACGTCGCCACCCGGGTTCCGCCCGTTCGACGGCGTTCGCGGGCGAGGAGCCAATCAGCGGTTCGTGTGAGTGGCACCGTGACGATGAGGAACACCACTGCAGCGGCGACGTAGGGCGTGAAATTAGCGAACTTCGACTTGTCGATTCCGGCCTGGCGCAGGATCTCGATCGGGCCGATGAGACTGACCAGTGCCACGTCCTTCTGGAGGCTGACGAGGTCGTTCATCAACGGTGGTACGACGCGGCGAATCGCTTGCGGTACGACCACGAGACGCAGCGTTTGCCCGTGCGTGAGGCCGAGTGAACGCGCAGCGGCACGCTGACTCTCGGGAACACCTTCGATTCCCGAGCGGAACACCTCGGACACGTAGCTCGCGTACGTGAGGCACAAAGCAACGGTTCCCCACAGAAGCGGGCTGTTCCACGGGCGCTCGAGTCCGAGGCCGGGAATGCCGAATCCGATGAGATATATCCACAGAAGAACCGGAACACCGCGCATCAGATCGACATAGAGAACACAGAGCGCGCGAATCGGAAACAGAACGGGGTTGCGACTGACCCGTGTGACGGCGACCAACAAGCCGAACGCAAGAATGATGGGAACCGACCACGCGAAAATCTTCACATCGAGGACGAATGCGCGGAGGAGGCGAGGGAACGAATCGCCGAATTGTTCGCCGCTGAAGAATGACTGTTTGACCCGATCCCACCGCGGCATGCGCGGTAGCAAGAGCGCGACCGCGGCAACGAAGACGCCGGTACTCACCGTGGCAACGGTGACGGCACGACGCTTGCGGCGTTCCTCGAAGGCTTGTCGCGCATTTGCACGCGACGAGCCCGTCGAAGAGTCGGTTGGTGTCACTCGGTCACTCGGTGGCGATGATCGGCGCACCGGTCTTGTCGGAGAGCCACTGCTTCTCGATCGCGGCGAGATCTCCACTGGAGGTCAATGCTGCGAGCGCGGTGTTGACGCATGAGACAAGAGGATTGTCGAGGTCGAAGACCATGCCGTACTGGTCAGCCCCTTCGCCGGCGTTGGCCGGGAACTGGCCGATGACCTTGGTGCCTTCGATTTCGACTGCGCTCACGTAGAAGGCGGTTGGCAGGTCGAGCACGATTGCGTCGACCTGCTTGGCCTCGAGGGCGGCCTTAGCGGCGGCGTTGTCGTCGTAGACGAACGGTTCACTCGAGGGCTTGATGACGTTCGTGATGAAGTCGAGGCTTGTGGTTCCCGACTGCGCACCGAACTTGAGGTCCTTCAGGTCGGCGAGCGACTTGGCGGTTGCCGCCTTGGAGTCGGCGAATCCAACGATGGCCTGGTTGCTCGTGTAGTACGGGTCACTGAATGACACCGTCTTCTTGCGTTCATCGGTGATCGAATACTGCTGCAGGTTGAAGTCGAAGTTCTTCGCTCCGGGCTGGATCGCCTCGTCGAAGGTGGTGCGAACCCACGAAACATTCGCGTCATCGAATCCCATTTCATGTGCCACGGCGTACGCGACCGCAGCTTCGAAGCCTTCGCCGCTCTCGGGCTTGTCGTTTTCTACCCACGGTGAGTACGCGGGTGAGCCCGTACCAATTGTCAACTTGCCGTCCGAGAGGGTCTTGCCGGTGGTGCAGTCGTTTCCGGTTCCGCCCGCGATCTTCGCCGAGGCGGCCGCGGTGGTGTCCGCGGTTGCAGTAGCAGTTGTGTCGACCGAGGATTCGTTCGCGTTCGACGAGTTCTTATCGCCGCACGCGGCAAGGAGAAGGCCGGTCGCCGTGGCGAGGGCAGCAATGGAACGTGAGCGTCGAGTGCGCATTTGTTGTCCTTCAGGAAGTGGTTGGGCTCTCAAAGTGTGACATTTGTCTTGACTGTGAGACGAAAGAGAGCGTAGCGTCTCACGCATGGGGGGTGACGAAATCAAGGTGCTCGAAGCGGCGCGTGAATGCGTGAACGCGCGCGGTCTCGCCAACGTCACCATCGACGACATCGTCGTACGGTCAGGCGTCTCACGGGCCACGATCTACCGACTCTTTCCCGGTGGCCGCGACGTGCTGTTCGAGGCAATGCGTGTGCGCGAATTGGAAGCCTTTTTCGAAAAGCTCCGCTCCGAGGCGGAAGGTGCCGCCGATCTGGGCGATTTGTTGGCTCGTTGCATCGTTGTGGCGAGTCGCGAACTTGCAAGTGACGACCATCTCGCCATGCTGCTTGCCGCCGAGCGTGGCGAGGTTCTCGGCGAGCTGACAGTCGACGGACTTCCACGGGTGATTCGCATGGCGACCATGTTCATCACGCCGCTGGCAGAGAGGTACATCTCGCACGAGGCCGCGGTTCAGGTGGTCGAAGTACTGGCTCGACTCGTCATTTCGAATTTCCTCGCACCGAGCGAGTTGGTCGATTTCACCAGCCACGCGAGCGTTATCAAGTTTCTCGACGCTTTCAGTTTTCTCACAAATCCCACGGTTCTTTCCGCAGACCCAGGTCGCGGTCACTAGTCAACGAAGAAACAGGAGCAACCATGTCACTCGCAGAGAAGGAAACGAAGGACATTCTGGGTCGCGACGATGTGAACGACATCGAAGCAATTCTCAACATCACCAACACCGATGTCGATGAAGTCATCCACGCCGTTCGCGACGACTCCGACGCGCTGTTCACGTGGGACTACTCACTTGCGCGACCCAATCTGCGTCGTCTGTACGAAAAGGCAAAGACCGGTCAGTGGAACGGCACGACCGACCTACCATGGGAGACGGCGGTCGACATCGAGGCAACCATCGCCGCCGATCAGGCCGCAATCGGTGCCGGCATCGACCCCGCGCAGTACATCGGAACACCCGTCGAAAAATGGGGCGACAAGGAATGGATCGACTTCGGCATCGAAGGTCGTCGTTGGAGCCTGTCGCAGTTCCTGCACGGCGAGCAGGGAGCGTTGCTCTGCACGGCAAAGATCGTCGAAACCGTGCCGTGGTACGACGCCAAGTTGTACGCGAGCACCCAGGTCGTTGACGAAGCGCGTCACGTTGAGGTCTTTGCCCGTTATCTCGACGAAAAGCTCGGCGGTGGTTACCAGATCAATGCCCACCTTCGCATGTTGCTCGACGACATCATCACCGACAGCCGTTGGGACATGACATATCTCGGAATGCAGATCATGGTCGAAGGTCTCGCCCTCGCGGCCTTCGGTTTCATGCATCAACTCACGAACGAACCGCTTCTCAAGCAGCTTCTCCGCTACGTCATGAGCGACGAGGCACGTCACGTTGCGTTCGGTGTGTTGTCGTTGCAAGAGGCGTACTCGGAAATGAGCGACGCCGAGATCCTCGAGCGTCAACAGTTCGCCTACGAGGCCAGTGTGCGCATGCGCGACCGTTTCCTGCAGCAAGAGGTGTGGGAGCGCATGGGCGTCAAGCCGAAGGAAATCGTGCCGCTGGTTCTGCAAGACCCGACGCGAACGATGTTCCAGCAAATGCTGTTTGCCAAGATCGTGCCGAACTGCAAGAAGCTCGGCCTCCTCGACCGCAACGACGGGTGGCTGCGTCACAAGTACGAAGATCTCGGCGTCATCCAGTTCGAGGACTGGGAGAACACGGGCGACGAGTACCTTCAGTTCGAGTTGGGCAAGGAAGCGCCCGCGCCCGGACAGCGCTGATTCGCCCTATCGGTTCCTTTCCGTGCGGGTTCAGTCAGTACGCTGATTGACCTATGGCGCACCAATCAGACCCCGCATTTCGTGCCTTCCACGCCCTGCGCATCAAGGGCTTTGCCAAGGCCGACATGGTTGCCGACATCGCCGATATCCCTCTCGCCGAGGCCGAATCACACCTGAAGTCCCTGCTCGAGCGTGAACTTGCCATGTTCCGCGAGGCCCGTGCGCTCTGGCAAATCACGCCCGCGGGGAAGGAAGCACACCGCGAAGCACTTGCGGCTGACACGCCCGCCGAGGTGACTGCGGCGTTGCATGCGCCGTACGAGAAGTTCCTCGTCATCAACACCGACTTCAAAGAATTGTGCGGCGAGTGGCAATTGCGTGACGGCCAGCCCAACGATCACTCTGATGCGAAGTACGACGCCGGGGTTATCGACAAGCTCGTGGCGATGAAGAACGACTCGGTGCCCATCGTCGCCGCGATGGGCGACATCCTCGGCCGAATCGCCCCCTACGTACCCCGCCTTGAATCAACGTCGCAGCGCGTCGTGGCTGGCGAGCACAACATGTTCACGGGTGTCATGTGCGGTAGCTACCACGACGTCTGGATGGAGCTTCACGAAGACCTCATCCTCACCCAAGGCATCGACCGCGCCGCCGAAGGTTCGTTCTGATGGCGCCCCGTTTCGGTCGTGTCGTCACGGCCATGATCACCCCGTTCACCGCTGATGGTGAGCTTGACGTCGCCGAGGCGGTGCGCCTGGCCAAGTGGCTGCAAGAGCAGGGGAACGAGGGCCTCGTGGTCACCGGCACGACGGGCGAAGCATCGACGCTCACCGATGTCGAAAAGCTCGCGATCTGGGAGGCGGTTGCGTCCGCCGTCACGATTCCCGTCATCGCCGGCAGCGGTTCGAACGACACGGCTCACTCGGTTCATCTGACGAAGGAAGCCTCGAAACTCGGAGTCGCGGGAATTCTCGCCGTTGGTCCGTATTACAACCGTCCGTCGCAGGCCGGAATCGCCGCACACATTTCGGCGATGGCAGCGGCCACGTCGCTGCCGGTGGTCGTCTACGACATTCCCGTGCGCAC
>CAYFLC010000002.1:29985-33403 GCA_964343885.1 uncultured Bifidobacterium sp. | reverse complement strand
GAGGTGTACAGCGGCGACGACGGTCTCACTCTGCCGTTGCTTTCGGTCGGGGCAGTCGGTGTGATCGGCGTGGCAACACATTGGTCGGCGCCCGAACACCGTCGACTGATGGACGCATTCTTCTCAGGCAACGTTGCCGAAGCGACCCGCATCAACGCGGCGCTTCTCGAGAGTTTCGGTTATGAAACGGGCGAAGAAGCACCGAACCCGTTGCCAAGCAAGGAGATGATGAAGTTGCACGGCTTCGCGGTGGGTGACGCACGCCTTCCCATGGGCCCAGCGCCCGAGTGGGTGAGCGAACGCGCCGCCACGGTGAAGGCGAACCTTCAGGCGTTCAGGTCGCGTTGAGCACTTCTCCCGTTCGCGTCCACTTCCTCGGCGGTCTCGGCGAGATCGGCCGAAACTGCATGGCCGTCGAGCAGGATGATCAGGTTGTTGTCATCGACTGCGGATTGATGTTTCCCGATGCCGACATGCACGGCATCGACCTCGTTCTTCCCGACTTCACGTGGTTGCGCGAGAACGCCGATCGAATCGTCGGCTGCATCGCGACGCATGGACACGAAGACCACGTCGGCGGGCTGCAATTTCTGCTCCGCGAGCTTTCGATGCCGATCTACGGATCCGCGGTGACACTTGGCCTCGCTCGCCATCGCATCGAAGAGGCCGGTCTCTTGGGCCGCACTGATTTCATCGCGGTTGGTGATGGCGAAATTCGTCGCATCGGACCCTTCGACGTCGAGTTCATCGCGGTTACCCACTCGGTTCCCCATGCGCATGCCGTCGTACTGCACACGGCACAGGGCATTGTGCTTCATTCCGGCGACTTCAAGATCGACCTCACGCCCGTCGACGGACGACGCACCGACCTTTCGCGTCTCGGTGCGCTGGCGCATGGTCCGGGTATCCGTTTGCTCATGGCCGACAGCACCAATGCGGAAGAGAAGGGCCACGCGCCGAGCGAAAGCGAAGTTGGCCACGTGCTGCGCGGATTGTTCGCAGAACACGCCGGACGCAGGATCATCACCGCAAGTTTCGCCAGCCACATTCACCGCGTGCAGCAGATTGCCGACGCCGCCGTTGCCAATGGTCGTGTCGTGGCCACCATGGGTCGTTCAATGAACAACAACGTGCGAATGGCGCGCGACCTCGGGATACTGAAGGTTCCCGACAAGTCGTTGATCAACATCGAGCAAATCGGCGACTATGCACCGGAAGACGTGTGCATCATTTCGACCGGATCGCAGGGCGAACCAATGTCGGCACTCGCGCTCTTGGCCCGCGGTGACAACAAGTTCGTGAAGGTCGGCGACCGCGACACGGTGATTCTCTCAAGCCATCCGATTCCCGGCAACGAAATGCACGTCAGCCGCGTGATCGACGGGCTTTTGCGGGCCGGTGCTGAAGTGGTGCATTCGGGCATTGTCGACGTGCACGCGACCGGGCACGCGCAGGCAGACGATTTGAAGACGTATTTCAACGTCACCAAACCCGAGTGGTTCATTCCGATCCACGGCGAATATCGGCACATGATGGCCAACGCCCGGTTGGCCGAAACGATGGGGGTTCCGAAGAACCGCATCACAATGTGCGAAGACGGCGACGTCGTTGAACTCACCGAAGACGGAATCGACTTGGTGGGTCGCATTCCCGCTGGGTATTTGTACGTCGACGGTGTCGTCGGCGACGTGGGCCAGGGAGTGCTACGCGATCGTCGTGTGCTCGCTGAAGAGGGTGTCGTTGTCGTTGTCGTCACAGTCGATGTGTCGTCGGGAACCGTCATCACCGGTCCTGAAATCATCACGCGCGGTTGGGTGTACGCGCCGGAGGCCGAAGACCTGCTTGACGAGGCATGTGACACGGTTGCCGAGGCGGTCGAGTCGGCGTTGCGCGACGGCGAGCGAAGTGTCGACGCCCTTGAACAAGTCGTTCGACGTGCAACAGGAAAATTCGTGAACACGCGCACCAAGCGACGGCCGATGATCGTTCCCGTCGTCATGGAAACGTGAGCACGGAAACGTGAGGCGTTTTCGCATCGGCGCTCTCGTGTTGGTCGCCGCGTTTTTGATGGCCGCGTGCGGGGGCTCGAAGGGTGTCGACCTTGGAGTCGACGAAATCGATGACGCCGTCGCAGCGGTCACGGCCGTCATCGGAAAGCCTGTGAAGTTCTACGAGATCAATGCGACGCCCGATTTGATCAATCTCTTCGCGGCCGACGGCAAAGGCAACGCACTCAACTTCGTCTGGGAAAACGGAAAGTTGCGCGACGACTCTGAAGCGGCACCCGCCGACGGAGTGGCGTTCGATGCATCGAAAATGAAGTTCACCAACGACGTTTACGCGAATGTTGCGACGGCCTTGCCCGATTCGGTGTTGCGAGCGTTTGCAATCACCGCCGACGGACCAAATGGCTCGGTGCTCTACCGCGTCATGATCCAGTCGCAAAAAGGCGGCCAGTTCGCGGTGCTCGTTGATCCGAAGGGCAAGATCCTCGGCTCGGATCCGTTGACCGGCCCGACGTCGTAGTCGCCGCCCCGCACGGCGCGTGGGGTATTCCCGAATCGAGTGGTAGCCCGTTGCTACCTTTGAAACATGTCGAAACAGGCCTCCCGACCGCGTTCTGCGCCGAAAAACGGCTCGTCGTCGCGCTCGGCTTCGGCTGGTTCTGGCCGATCGGCATCGCATAAAGACGGGGCGTCGCGCATCACGCGGGCCCGCGAGCACGCAGCGGTTCAGGCTGCCGTCGGGGGCCGCGAGAGCGAGTTCCGCGGCATCGCGGTTGTGGTTGCGGGTGTTCTTGCTGGCTTGGCGGTCTATCTGAACGTGGCCGGCCCGGTTGGCGATGGTGTCGACACGGCACTCGGTTGGGTGTTGGGCCTCGGACGTTTCCTATTGCCGCCGGCGTGCATCGCGATCGGCGTGGTCATCATTCGCCGCAATGAATCCGAGCACCGCATGCGGGTCGCGGTTGGAACAGCAGTCATCGTGTTCGCCAGCCTCGGGCTTCTGCACCTCGCCCGCGGAGGAGGGCGCATGACCGCCAAGGTCGATGCCCTGAAGCCCGCCGGCGGATGGATCGGTGCTGTCATTGGTCAACCGTTGCGCACGATGCTCAGCATCGTCGGCGCGGTTGTCGTACTTCTCGCGGTGCTCTTGGGCGGGGTTCTCATCGTCACGGGCATGTCACTGCCACTCCTCATCCAGCGCTTGCGCGGCCACTTCTCGACTGTTGCCGTTCCCACGGCTCGTGCCGCCAAGAAGATGCTGAGCGAAATCCAAACCGTGGGCGACGCGAATGCGCGTGAAGGTTTCGAACCCGCACCCGCCTACGACCCCGGAGTCGAAGAAGTTGCCGAAGTCGACCCCGGACCGGTTGACAACTCTCACGTACCGGCGTTCGACCCCGGCGCACCGCGTC
>CAYFLC010000002.1:0-29885 GCA_964343885.1 uncultured Bifidobacterium sp. | reverse complement strand
CCCGGACCGGTTGACAACTCTCACGTACCGGCGTTCGACCCCGGCGCACCGCGTCCGGCGCTGTACGACTTTGCCTCCGAAGAACCGCGTGATGCGGCGCCGAAGCCGAAGCGCAAGCCGGCACCAAAGCCCGCAGAAGAGTCGCCTGAGTTTCCGCCACGTCCGACTTCGAAGGAAGTCGTCACGACACCCGACGGAGACGAGCTGGCGCTCGGCCCTGCAGCGCGCAAGGGTGCCTGGAACCTGCCACCGGCCAATCTGCTCGGCGTCACACCGGTTCAGGCCGTCGACCGTGCCGCAGTGGAAGAACGCGGTGTTCTGTTGCAGAACTCGCTCGCGTCACACGGCGTGGAAACACGTCTTGTCGGAATGACAGTTGGCCCAACCGTCACGCGCTATGAACTCGAACTCGGATCGGGCGTGAAGGTTGCACGCGTCACCAGCCTCGACCGCGACATCGCCTACGCCATGGCGGCAACCGACGTGCGCATTCTCGCCCCGATTCCTGGCCGGTCGGCCATTGGTGTCGAGGTGCCGAACACGACTCGGCAACTCGTGTCGCTCGGCGATCTCATGACTTCGGCCGAAGCAAAGGCTGCCACGCACCCGCTCGACGTCGCAGTCGGTAAAGACATTGCGGGTCGCGCGGTGTTCATGAACCTTGCAACAACGCCACACCTCCTCATCGCAGGTGCCACCGGTGCCGGCAAGTCGAGCGGTCTGAACTGCATCATCACGTCGTTGCTCATGCGCACGACGCCCGAGCAGGTACGCCTCATTCTCATCGACCCGAAGCAGGTCGAAATGGGGCAGTACGGCCGCTTGCCGCACCTGCTCACGCAGCCCGTGACAAACCCGAAGAAGGCCGCCAATGCTCTTGGTTGGGCGGTCAAAGAGATGGAGCGTCGATACGACCTTCTCGTCGAGGTCGGGTTCCGCGACATCGGTGGTTACAACGCTGCATACGACCGTGGCGACCTGGTTCCCGAACCCGGTGTCGAAAAGGAATACGAACGCCTTCCGTACATCGTCGTGGTTGTCGACGAATTGAACGACCTCATGATGGTGGCCGCACGCGACGTCGAAGATTCGATCACGCGCATCGCCCAGAAGGCGCGCGCAGTCGGCATTCACTTGATCATCGCCACGCAGCGACCGAGCGTCAACGTGATCACGGGTGTCATCAAGGCCAACATCCCGGCGCGCATGGCGTTCGCGGTGTCAAGCCTCACCGACAGTCGAGTCATCCTCGACCGACCGGGTGCCGAGAAACTGGTCGGCAAGGGCGACATGCTCTTGTTGCCGGGCAATACCAACGTCGCCCAACGCGTGCAGGGTTCGTGGGTCACCGAGGAAGAAGTGCGCGGCATCGTTGCCCACTGGCGTCGACAGGCACCCGAAGTCGTGTACGTCAGTGGTATCGAAGGCGATGCAGGAGCCTCGGGCTCTGGCTCCGGTCTCGTCGGTGGTTCCACCGGCGACGACGATGACGACGAGCTCTTGAAGCAGGCCATCGAGTTGGTTGTTACGTCCGGACTCGGAAGCACGTCAATGCTGCAGCGCAAACTGAAGGTTGGATTCGCGCGAGCGGGGCGTCTGATGGACCTTCTCGAAGAGCGCGGCATTGTCGGGCCGGGTGAAGGTTCGAAGGCGCGACAGGTTCTCATGTCGGCCGAGGAATACGCGTTCCTGCAGTCACAAAGCAGCTGACGTCACCGTCGGTAGACTCAACGCGTGTCGAAGACGTCAGGCGAGCGTTTCTACGTTGAAACCCTCGGATGTCCGAAGAACGAAGTCGACTCCGACAAGATCATCGGCATGCTGTCACGCGACGGCCTTCAGCGCACCGACGATGCCGCCAACGCAGACGTTGTGGTCGTCAACACGTGTGCCTTCATCGAAGAAGCCCGTCGTGAAAGCATCGACACGATTCTCGCGTTGGCCGACAAACGAAAGTCCGGTGCGCGCCTCATCGTTACGGGCTGCATGGCCGAACGGTACGGCGGTGAACTCGCCGCAGAACTTCCCGAGGTCGACCAAGTCGCCGGTTTCGGTGTTCCCGTGCAGTTGGGGCGCAAGCCACTGGGTCTGTCGGTTGCGGCGGCTCCGTCGTTCGACTTGCTGAACCTTCCGCGACCAAAATCCGAATCACCGTGGGCCTACGTCAAGATCGCCGAAGGTTGCGATCGTTCGTGCGGGTTCTGTGCCATTCCGTCTTTCCGTGGCCCGCAGCGCAGTCGCGATGTCGCATCGATTCTCGACGAGGTCGACCAGCTCGGCGTTCGGGAAGTGGTGCTCGTTGCGCAGGATCTCGCGAGTTACGGAAAAGATCGTCCGGGTGAACTTGGTGCGGGATCAATCGTTCCGCTTGTGCAACAAGTGGCCGGGCGTGTTGATCGGGTACGGCTCTTGTACCTGTACCCGAGCGATCTCAGCGACGAACTGATCGAAGTAATCCTTGCGTCGAAGGTGCCGTATTTCGACCTGTCGCTACAGCACGTGTCGAAAGATCATCTGCGTCGCATGCGCCGATGGGGCGACGGACAGCGTTTCCTCGACCGCATCGCTGACATCCGCGACCGTGAACCCAACGCCGTGTTCCGGTCGAATTTCATCGTCGGGTACCCGGGTGAAACGGAAGACGATCACGATCAGCTGCTCGATTTCGTGGAACGGGCGCAGCTCGACTGGTGTGGTTTTTTCGCATACAGCCCCGAGGAAGGCACACACGCCCTTTCGTTGCCCGACACGGTTCCGTCGTCTCTTGCCGAAGTGCGCCTCGCGGAACTGCGCGAACTGCAAGACGACATCACGGCGCGCCGCCGCGACGAATGTATCGGCGAGGTACACACCGTGCTCGTCGATGAGACGGGTGTCGGCCGTAGCCATCGCGAGGCACCCGAGATCGACGGAATCGTGCAGGTTCCCGACGACTTGTCGGTGGGGGATATCCACGACGTCGAAATCGTCGATGCAATGGGTCCCGACCTGGTCGCGGTACGGGTTGGTTCACATGCCGGTTGATCCAAACGCGATCGCCACATGGGCGAACATGGTGACGGTTGGTCGCATCCTCATCTCGCCGATTCTTTTCGCCCTCATCCCCAGCGATTCGTACGGCTCGTGGGTTGCGTTCGTGATGTGGTTCTTGCTTTGCATCAGCGATGGCTTCGATGGATACCTCGCACGCCGTCACGGCACGACGAAATCAGGAGCTTTCCTCGATCCTCTCGCCGACAAGGTGCTCGTGCTTGGCGCGATGTTCACGCTTGTCAGCCGTGGTCTTTTTCCGCTTCTTCCGGTCGTCATCATTGCGGCTCGCGAGGTCTTGATCAGCGTGTACCGGGTGCTCGTTGGGTCGAAGGGCATTTCCGTTCCCGCCAGCCAGATGGCCAAAGTCAAAACGTTCAGTCAGCAACTCGCCGTCGGTTTCGCGCTCATACCCATCACGGTGACCGATGCCGACTGGACCTGGAAGATCCTGCTCTGGTTCTCGGTGGTTCTTGCCCTCGTCAGTGGGGGACAGTATGCGGTTCGCGCCTATCGACATCGCCAGTTCACCTCGATCACCGGCGGTTAGTCGACAATGCGTTGTGACGTTCTTGCCGTGGGTACCGAGCTATTGCTCGGTCAGATCGTCGACACGAATTCCTCGTGGATCGGTGAACAGCTCGCAGCCCACGGCATCTCCAGCCACGTTCAGGTGAAGGTGGGCGACAATGTCGATCGCATCATCGAACAGTTGCGGAGACGCCTCGATGACGCCGATGCGGTCATCATGTGCGGCGGATTGGGCCCGACCCACGACGATCTCACGCGCGACGCCATCGCGGCGGTGATGGGAGTCGAACTTCGCCACGACGAGGAAGTTGCGGAGGCCATCGTCCAGATGTTTGCCTCGCGTGGTCGACGCATGGCGGCCAACAACCTTCGTCAAGCGCAGGTTCCGGTCGGTGCCACGGTGATTCCGCAGCGTCGTGGCACGGCGCCGGGACTCATTTGTCCGGTGGGGGACAAGGTGGTGTACGCAGTTCCCGGCGTGCCGCACGAAATGCACGAAATGATGGAGCGCGCCATTCTTCCCGACCTCGTGCGGCGCAGCGGGCGCACTGCCGTCATCAGGAGCCGGGTCTTGCGCACGTGGGGGGAAAGCGAGAGCGGTCTGAACGAACGTCTCGATGCCATCATCCACGAACTCGACGAGCCCGGTGCCGACAAGCCGACACTTGCGTTTCTTGCCAGTGGCTGGGAGGGGATCAAGGTCAGGCTCACTGCTGCAGCTCCGTCGGTGTCGTCAGCGAATGCTCTCCTCGACTTCTGGGAAGAGCGAATCCGCACAGTGATCGGCAATGTCATCTTCGGCGTTGACGACGACACCATGGAGTCGGTGGTGCTCGGCATGCTCGCCGACCGCGGACTCACGCTTGCCGTTGCTGAGTCGGTGACCGGCGGATTGGTGACCGGTCGATTGACGAATGTGCCTGGCTCGAGCCGAGTGTTGCGCGGTGGTGTGGTCAGTTATGCATCGGAAGTGAAGTACGAACTTCTCGACGTCACGCCCGGTCCAGTTGTCAGCGAGTCCGCCGCCCTCGAGATGGCAAGGGGAGTCCGCACGGCTTTGAAGGCCGACGTCGGGTTGTCGCTCACCGGGGTTGCCGGACCCGATGAACAAGACGGTCAGCCCGTTGGAACGCTTTTCGTCGGGATCGCGACTCGTGATGGCGAAGTTTCGACATCATTTCGACTCCCCGCAACACGAGATCAAATGCGACAGATGAGCGTGATTTCTGCGCTCGATTTTCTCCGTCGCGAAATGTCGTGACCCACCGGCACGGCAGTGCGGAACATCAGTCGCTGTTGGTCACTGTTCGGAGGATCGACAGGAGTGTTTGCGAAAACGGGTGGAAGTTCAATTCGACAAGGTCGGGTTGGTAGGCCTCGAGCACGCTGAGTCCAAGCGGAATCGACTGGCCACCGCGGGCGATCAGCTTGATGGTTTCGTCTTCGATATGTGAGCGATCGGCGAGCATTGCGTGGTACCGCGATAGACCGGCGATGTGAACCCGACGGAGCGCCGCCCGCGGTTCCTTGCGAGAGCGTGCTGCGACGTACGTCTCGAGCCGAAATTGTCGCCACGAACGACGGTCGGGAGTGACGCCGAGCGAAAAGATCTTGCCGACGGCTTCGCCGAGATTTCCCGTTCTGACCCCGCGCTCGGTGAGCTCCCGCGTTCCCACGATCGCGTCGCTGAGCAGAGTGTCAAGCGTGTCGATGATGAGTTCATCTTTGGTTGCATAACGCGTGTAGACGGCACCGCCAGTGAGTTTTGCTCGGCGTGCGATCCGCGACAAGGTCGCGTTTTCGTAGCCGGTTCGACCGATGACATTTGCGGTTGCGGTGATCAACGCGTCACGGAGCGGTTCGTTCGTGCCTGGGACTACGCGCTGGTCAGGAAGTTCATTTGCGATCGACGGAGCGGCGGTCGAGTTGGTGAGGGGCGTTTGTTTGATGCTTTCGCTGAGCAGTGTGAGGACGATCGTCCAGTCCGCGAGTCGGGGTTCGACGAAGCTGTAGAGCGCGGCACCGACGATCGAAGCGAATGCGACGACGTTCAGACTTCGGCTGGCTGTGTCTGTTGCTGAGTCGAGGCCCAACTTGCGTGCCCAATTCGAGAGGTCCTCTTCGATCTCATCGCCAAGGACATCGTTGCGGCGGCCAACTACGAGGGCTTCGATGCCGACAGCGATGTGCTTGGGGGGATTCGACACGGTTGCTGCGATCTTGCTGATCGGCGGGGCCCCTTCGAGGCCGAGCATCGCCGACATCGCTTCTGTCAGGAAATCAAGGACGGGCTGGCCGATGCGTTCAGTCCACATCGATGCAATCAATTCGTCGACCGATTCGTAGCGTGAATACAGAGCGCCGCTCGTGAGATCGCAGCGGCGCCCAACGGATCGCAGAGCCAAACGATCGATGCCAACCGAATGGGCTTCCGCGACCGCCGCTACGAGGATCCGAACATCGTTTTCGAGAGATGCTTTCGAACGAGCGCGCGGCTGGAGGGGCACTGGGCAGTTTTACCAAATGAAAGGCACGGTGTCGGTACGCTTGGGACGTGGCGAATCGGTTCAAGCCGATCCGTCGAGCCCCCGTAGCTCAGTTGGATAGAGCAACGGACTTCTAATCCGCAGGTCACAGGTTCGATTCCTGTCGGGGGCACGCGAATGAGTTTTTCGTACTCCCTGCGTCTAACCTGTGGCGCGTGAACTTCAAGAAGGGCGATACGGTCATCTATCCCCAACATGGTGCGTGCATCGTTCACGGCATCAAGAAGATGAAGGCTTTCGGGTCCACACAGGAATACCTGATTTTGAAGACGGTCATCAACGAGATGACCCTTTCGGTACCCACCGCAAAAGCGGCCGACGTCGGTGTGCGCCCCCCGGTTTCGCCCGATGAACTCGAAGACTTGGTGTCGGTGCTGTCGAAGGCCGATCCGCGTGTGCCGTCGAACTGGTCGCGTCGATTCAAGAACCACCAAGAAAAGCTCAAGAGCGGCGACGTGTATCAGGTTGCTGAAGTGGTGCGTAACCTCGCAGCCCGCAACCGCGATGCCTCGCTGTCGGCGGCCGAGCGCACCATGTACGACCGTGCCCGTATCAACCTGATCTCTGAAATCGCGCCGGCTCTCAAGGTTTCCACGGAAGAAGCCGAGGCGTTCCTCGACGAAGCTCTGGCCAAGGGCGTGCTCAAGCCACCGAAGGCGAAGAAGGCTGCAGCCGCACCGAAGGCCGCCGCGAAGAAGCCCAAAGACGACGAGGACGATTTTTAGATCTCAATCGCGCAAGCGGGGTGGGCACTATGGCGAACGAGACCGGTCTCACGAGGGATCAACTCACTGCGCTCATCAATTCGGGCGACATCGACACGGTTGTCATGGCGTTTCCCGATCTCTTCGGACGGTTGGTGGGGAAGCGCACCACGGGACGGTTCTTTCTCGACCATGTCGCCGAGCACGGCACCGAAAACTGTGACTACCTCATTGCCTGCGACATCGAGAACAATCCCATCCCCGGTTTTCGCTTCGCGAGCTACGACCAGGGTTACGGCGACATGGTTGCGCGTGCCGACTGGAACGCTGCGCGCGTCGTGCCGTGGGTCGATCGCACTGCGCTCATCATCTGCGATGTGTTCGATGTCGAGACCAACACGCCGATAGCTGAGGCACCGAGGTCGATACTCACGGCGCAGGTCGAGGCGGCGGCCTCGATGGGCTTCCGTTCGATGATGGCGAGCGAGATCGAGTTCTTCATGTTCGACACGTCATATGCCGATGCGCACGCGTCGGGATACCGCGACGTCAAGCCCGCCGGCGATTGGGTGCAGGACTATCACGTGCTGCAGACAACGCGCGACGAGCCGGTCATCGGTGCCATTCGCCGCGGACTCGAAGCCGCGGGGATTCCGGTCGAATTCACGAAGGGCGAAGCCGGTCGTGGTCAGCACGAGATCAATTTGGAATACACCGACGCCATTGCAATGGCTGATCGCAACGTTCTCTACAAAACGGCCACCAAGGAAATCGCCGCACAACACGGCAAGTCAGTGACATTCATGGCCAAGTACGACTTCGCCGAAACGGGATCGTCGTGTCATGTGCACAGCAGCCTGTGGTCGCCCGATGCGTCGCGCTCGCTCTTCAACGATGGTGGGCCGACAGCGCTGTTTCGCCACTACCTTGCGGGATTGTTGGCCACGGCTCGCGAGTTCTCGCTTCTTTGGGGTCCAACGGTGAACAGTTACAAGCGCTTTCAACCAGGTTCGTGGGCGCCGACAGGGGTCGCCTGGGGGGTCGACAACCGCACGCTGGGCTTCCGACAGGTGGGTCACGGCGATGGACTGCGCATCGAAAGTCGCGTTCCGGGCGCCGACGCGAACAGTTATCTCGCATTCGCAGGAGTGCTCGGTGGAGGGCTCTACGGAATCCGCCACGAGTTGCCGCTCGAAGCCGAATTCGTCGGCAACGGCTACGAGGCGATGAATCTGCCGCGGATTCCTTCAAGCCTCGTCGAGGCGATCGAACTGTGGCGAAACAGTGCAATCGCGCGTGAAGTGTTCGGTGACGAGGTGCACCACCACATCCTCACGATGGCGTCAGCGGAATGGCAGGCTTTCAACAAGACGGTCACCGATTGGGAGCGCCGTCGTTATTTCGAACTCATCTGAGAGAAGGATTCACCCCGTCATGTCGCGTTTGGCCGGAAAAGTCGCTCTCATCACCGGTTCTGCCTCGGGTCTCGGTCGAGTGGCCGCCGAATTGTTCGCTTCGGAAGGTGCACGCGTTGTCGTTGCCGATGTGGTCGATGGCGCCGACGTGGTGGCGGCAATCGCGAGCGCAGGTGGCGTGGCATCGTTCGTGCACACCGACGTGACGAACGAGGAAAGTGTCAACGCTGCCGTGCGACACACAACCGATACCTACGGTGCGCTCGACGTGATGTTCAACAACGCGGGCGTCATGATCGCCGACGACGACGATCCGGTTTCCACGCCACTCGCGACCTACGAACGCACCATGGACATCAATGTGAAGGGCGTCCTGCTTGGCTGTCGTGCCGCGATTCCGGTGATGGAGAAGCAGGGTCGTGGATCCATCATCAACGTCGCGTCGTTCGTGGCGCACATGGGTGCGGCAACGCCGCAGGTGGCATACACGGCGTCGAAAGGGGCCGTCCTCGCCATGACGCGTGAGATCGCGGTGATTTATGCCCGACGTGGAATTCGCGCGAATTCTTTGTGTCCTGGGCCGGTCATGACGCCGTTGCTCGAGAAGTTCCTCTCTGACGATGCAAAACGCCAACGTCGTTTGGTTCACATTCCGATGGGTCGGTTCGGCAAGCCCGACGAGATTGCAAAGGGAGCGCTGTTCCTTGCCTCGGATGATTCGTCGTGGATGACGGGCCAGTCCCTGATCATCGACGGTGGAATCACCGCTGCCTACGTGACGCCCGAGAACTGAGTCTCGTCAGCGCTTCGTGATGTCGCGCACGGGGTTCGACCCATCCCACGATTCGTGTGCGTCGCGCACCATGCCGTAGAACCCCAGCAGTCCGGGATTCGCTTCGTACAGTTCCCAGTAGTGGCCGTGGCGCGCGACGTCGTCGACGAACACGAACTTCGTGGTGCCCGCCATTGCGGTTTGTGCAACGTCGAGTCCCATTTGTGCAGCAACCCGGAGTGCGCCGTCGAGATTCGGAACGATGCATGCCATGTGATGCAGTCCTCCGGCTCCCTTGGGAAAACGTTCCGTCACGGCCGTGTGGTGGTCGTTGTGCTGGCAGAACAGCTCGACCATGATCGATCCCCACCATCCGTAGGCCGAGGTGTGGTCGAATTCTGACGGTCGACCACGGTGTTCGACATCGGTGACGTTGATGTGGCGATTGAGGAAGAAAGGACCCGCGCCGAAATCACGCGCCCAATCGTTGGCAGCTGATTCGGGGTCGTCGACCACGTAGGCGATCTGCACTGCGGGGCCGAACGGAAGAGGACCTTTGCTCACGGCTCAAGCCTGCCAAACTGAGTGCCTATGGCACGTGTCGGTTTCGTTGGTCTTGGTGTGATGGGCTTCCCGATGGCGGGGCACTTGGTGAGGGCGGGGCACACGGTCACCGTGTACAACCGCACCACAGCCAAGGCCGACGCCTGGGTGGCGCAACACGGCGGTGCCTCGGCGGCAACGCCGCGTGAGGTGGCCGAACGAAGCGACATCGTGATGGTGTGTGTCGGCAACGACAACGACGTTCGTGGTGTCGTCCTCGGCCCCAATGGTGTGCTGGCCGGACTCGCCAAAGGTGGTGTGCTCGTCGATCACACCACCACCTCGGCCGACCTTGCCCGTGAATTGGGTGCCGCCGCCGCGGCCACTGGCGTTGGCTTCGTCGATGCTCCGGTTTCCGGTGGTCAGGCTGGCGCCGAGAACGGTGTTCTCACCGTGATGTGCGGGTGCGACGACGAGGGCATCTATGGGAAGGCACGTGAGGTGATCATGGCGTACGCGCGGGCGTGCGAACGCTTGGGCGGCGTCGGTAGCGGACAACTGGCGAAGATGGTGAACCAGATCTGCATCGCAGGCATCGCGCAGGGTCTGGCCGAGGGAATCAACTTCGCCCAACGCGCGGGTCTCGATGTCGAACAGTTGGTCGGCGTGATCTCCCAAGGGGCGGCTGGTTCGTGGCAGATGGTCAACCGTTCGTCGACGATGTCGCGCGACGAATTCAACTTCGGCTTTGCGGTCGAGTGGATGCGCAAGGACCTCGGCTTTTGTCTGGCCGAGGCACGTCGGAACGGTGCCAAATTGCCGATCACCGAGATCGTCGACGGTTACTACGCCGAGGTCGAGGCGATGGGCGGCAAGCGCTGGGACACCAGCAGCCTCATCGCGCGACTGCGTTGACCTGCTTGGACCTCAGCCGAGGGTTGGCGCAGGGAACTGTGTCACCGGCATGCCGGGGAAGATCACCCAGTGGGCGCCCGGCGATCGTTCCGTCACCGCGATCTGTGCGGCTTCGACAACGTTGTCAACGGTGAGGACGTCGAATCCGGTTTCCCGAATCTGAGCCTGCTGTTCCTTCGTCACGAGCGGTGTGTCGACGAAGAACGGGCAGATGGCACTGAGGCACACGCCGCGTTCGAACAGCGTCGGTGCGAGTGACTTCACGAAGCCGCTGACGGCGTGCTTGGTGAGGCCGTACACGGGGTCGGCTGCGATCGGATACAGGCTCGCCATCGAGGCTGTGACGACGATGTCACCCGATCCGCGTTCGACCATCGCCGGCGCCAGATGTGCAACACCGAAGACGACACCGTCGACGTTGATCGAAACTGTTCTGCGGTAGACGGCAGGGTCGAAGCCGGTGAAAACGGAGTTGTCGGGGTCTCCGAAGACATGTTGCGTGGAAGCTACGCCTGCGTTGAGGAACACGGTGTCGAAGTTCGGTGATGCAGCAGCGAAATCGCGCCACGCTGTTTCATTGCTGACGTCGAGTCGAACGAACGATGCCCCGGTTTCCGCGGCAAGTGCGGTACCCAGGGCGACATCGACGTCGGCGATGGTGACGGCGTGGTCAAGATTGCGCCAGTGACGCACGATCGCGGCCCCGATGCCACTTGCTCCGCCGGTGACGAGAATCTGTTTGGTCATGAGGGCTGGCTTTCCGTGGTAATGGTGGCGAAGATGTCGATCAGTCGGTCGAGTTCCGCGTCGGTGATGACGAGTGGCGGGCAGAACGAGTTCGTGTCGGTGTTCAGCGCACGGGTGATCGCACCCGCAGCCAGCATCTTGTCGCGAACCACCATCGGGTCTACGCCCGCGTTGTGGGCTGCGGCCCACACGGCGACACGGCCCCGAGCATGGTTGATCAGTCCGTCGGCGGCAAGCGAACCGAGCGCCGATTCAAGTCGGGCGCCGATTTGCACCGCGCGTTCCAAGAGGTGCTCACGCTGCATGATGTCGAGATTTTCGAGTGCCGCTGCGCACGCCGACGCGTGTCCCGAGTACGTGTATCCGTGACGAAGCAGAAATCCGGCGTCGGCTTCGAGTGGATCGCAAACGGAACGCCCGACGATCACGCCACCGAGTGGTTGATATCCCGACGTGACGGCCTTGGCGAAGGTGAGGAGGTCGGGGGTGACGCCGAAATGTTGCGCGCCGAACCACGTGCCGAGGCGACCGAAGCCGGTGATGACTTCGTCGAAAATGAGGTAGGCGCCGTGGCGATCGCACAACTTGCGCAATTGCTGGAGGTAGCCGTCCGTCGGCGGAAACACGCCGCCCGCGCCCTGCACGGGTTCCGTGATGACTGCCGCAAGTCGTTCCGAGTTGTTCGACATCACCAATGCGATTTCCTCGATGTCGTCGGGTTCAACCTGAATCACGTCGCCGACCAACGGGCCGAATCCGGCGCGGTTCGGTGGGATGCCCTGCGCGCTCGTGCCGCCGTAGTTGGTGCCGTGATAGCCGCGCCCGCGCGAGATGATGAGCGTTCGTTCCGGCCGGCCCGCCTGCACGTGCGCGAGGCGCGCAAGTTTCATCGCGCTGTCGACGGCTTCTGACCCGCTGTTGCAGAGAAACACCCGAGAGTTGTCGAGCGGGGAGAGGTCTGCGATTCGCTCGCACAGTTCGTCGGCGACGCGCGTGGTGAAAGGATCGAATGCCGAGTACGCCTCGATCGTCGAAATCTGGCGCGAGATTGCCGCAGCCATTTCGGCACGCCCGTGGCCGATGGCGCAATACCAGAGGCTCGCCATTCCGTCGATGTACTCGCGACCCGCATCGTCGTAGATGCGCGCACCCTCGCCCCGCGCAACCGTGATGAAACGTTCACGAGTCGGCTTCGCAAAGGGGTGCAGAAAGCGGGGGAGGTCGCGGCCTTGGGGCATGAAGCGATCGTAGGTCGCCTAGGCTGTTGGGCGATGAAGGGCCTCATTCTCTCGGGCGGTGCCGGAACGCGCCTGCGGCCGATCACCCACACCAGCGCCAAGCAGCTGGTCCCCATCGCCAACAAGCCGATCCTCTTCTATGGCATCGAGGCAATGGCCGAGGCCGGAATCCGCGAAATCGGCATCATCATCGGCGATACCGGCGACGAAATCCGGGCCGCGGTCGGTGACGGCTCGAAGTTCGGGGTGAAGGTGACCTACATCCCTCAGGATGCGCCTTTGGGCCTCGCACATTGCGTGCTTATCGCCAGCGACTTCCTGGGCGACGACGACTTCGTCATGTACCTCGGCGACAACATGCTCCAGCAGGGTCTCACCGACTTTGTCACCCGTTTCGAGGCCGCTCGGTCTGCGGGTGGAGCCGAGGCGCCGAGCGCCCAGATTCTCTTGTGCGAGGTCGATGACCCCCGCTCGTTCGGCGTGGCCGAAGTCGACGCCCGCGGTGAAGTGGTGCGTCTGGTCGAGAAGCCCAAAGATCCGCCGTCGAACCTCGCACTCGTGGGTGTCTATCTCTTCGACAAGACCGTCAACACCGCGGTGCGCAGCATCAAGCCGTCGGCCCGTGGCGAACTCGAAATCACCGATGCGATTCAATGGCTCGTCGACAACAAGCACCGTGTACGCCACGAAGTGTTGCGTGGTTGGTGGATCGACACCGGCAAGAAAGACCCGTTGCTCGAGTGCAACCGTCTCGTCCTCGAGGTGCTCGAATCGCACAACGACGGCAGCGTCGACTCGTCGTCGCAAATCGAGGGACGTGTGGTCATCGAATCCGGTGCGAAAATCGAGAACTCACGTGTGCGCGGGCCGGTTGTCATCGGGTCGGGAAGCGTCGTGCGCGACAGCTACGTCGGTCCGTACACGTCGGTCGGAAACAACTGCTCAGTCGTCAATTCCGAACTCGAGCACTCGGTCCTGCTCGACGGCAGCTCGATCGCCGACATCAACCGCATGTCCGATTCGTTGATCGGTCGCAACGTCACCGTGAAGCGGTCGGCACAACGTCCGTCAGCGCTGCGCCTCATGCTCGGCGACGACAGCACCGTCGAAGTCGAGTAGTCGGTCAGAAACTCAATCCGAAGGAACACAAAGGGCACACATGGCAGTCATCACCCCCTCCGATGTCATCGCCGGAGTCCACATCGTCGAACCAGCGATGCACGGCGACGAGCGCGGCTTTTTCATCGAGACGTATCGTCGGGAATGGTTTCCTCAGGGTCGTGAAATGATTCAAGCGAACCGCGGCGACCGTCAGGCCGGTTGCCTTGTCGGGCTTCACTACCACCTTCACCAAGCCGACTATTGGTACGTGCCGTTCGGCAAGTGTCGCGTCGTACTTCACGACCTGCGCGAGGGTTCACCCACCGACGGAAAGACGCAGGTCATCGACCTCGGAGCCCGCGACGACGGTTCGCACGACCACCGTGGGATCTTCATTCCGCCGGGCGTCGCCCACGGTTTTTCGGCGTTGACAAAGATGACAATCACCTACCTGGTCGATGGGTACTACAACCCAGCTGACGAGTTGGGTGTGGCGTGGAATGACCCGCAAGTTGGAGCCGATTGGGGAGTCACCGACCCGATTCTCTCGAATCGCGACCAGAACAATCCGCTACGTCGCGACATCCAGCCGCAGTGGCAACCCCACTACAAGCTCCGCCCGTAACTTCGTTCCGATTCAGAGAGGCACCTCCCTATGAAGCAGTTCATCACCGGCGCCGCCGGGTTCATCGGTTCGAACTATGTGCGTTACGTCTTGGCGAACACCGACGATGAAGTCACGGTATTCGACGCGCTCACGTACGCGGGAAACCTCTCGACGTTGAAAGACGTCGACGACAATCCGCGCTACAAGTTCGTGAAGGGCAATATCTGCGATCCTGCCGCCGTGGCCGACGCAATGCGTGGACACGACGCCGTGGTGCACTTCGCAGCCGAAAGTCACGTCGACCGGTCGATCGACGGGTCCGAGGATTTCATTCTCACGAACTGCTTCGGAACGAACGTCGTCATCGACGCCGCGCGGAAGCTCGACATCGGTCGCGTGCTGCACATCGGCACTGACGAGGTCTACGGATCGGTTGAAGTCGGATCGTCGCTCGAGACCGACCCCCTTGAACCACGCTCTCCGTATTCAGCCTCGAAGGCTGGTTCCGACCTCATCGCACTCGCGTATCACCACACCCACGGCACTCCAGTGCTGGTGACACGTTGCACGAACAACTTCGGCCCGTATCAGTACCCCGAGAAGGCAATTCCGTTGTTCACGACGAACCTCATCGACGGAAAGAAGATCCCGCTCTACGGCGACGGCCTGAACGAACGTGACTGGCTGTTCGTCGACGACCACTGTTCGGGCGTTCATTTGGTGCTCACGAAGGGCCAGGTCGGAGAGATCTACAACATCGGCGCGGGCAACGAAACGCCCAACCGCGTGCTGGTCGACAAACTGCTCGGCATCTTCGGCTTCGGCGAAGAAATGGTGCAGTACGTCGAAGACCGCAAGGGCCACGATCGTCGCTATTCGGTCAACATCGACAAGATCACCAAACTCGGTTGGAAGAAGCAACGCACGCTCGACGAAGCACTCGATGAGACCGTCCGTTGGTACCGCGACAATCGCTGGTGGTGGGAGCCCCTCAAGGGCAAGAAGTGAAGGTCGTCGTCACCGGCGCCGCGGGACAACTCGGCACCGAGCTCGTAGAAGCCTTCCGCGCGGCCGGACACGACGTCGTCGGCGCGACTCATGCGTCGCTCGACATTGCCGACGCAGATGCGGTCGAGCGATTCATCGTGGATGCCGCCCCCGATTGGATCATCCATGGCGCTGCGTGGACCGCGGTCGATGCCTGCGAGTCCGACCCCGAGCGCGCCTTTGCCGTGAACGGCGGGGGAGTGGCCAATGTTGTTGCTGCCGCTGGCAGGGCTGGTGCACGGGTGTTGTACGTGAGCACCGACTATGTGTTCGACGGTGAGAAGGCGTCCGCATATGTTGAATCCGACGAGCCGAATCCGCAGTCGGTGTACGGCGCCTCGAAGTTGGCCGGCGAGCGGGCCGTGCGTTCAGAAGACTTGATCGTGCGCATCTCGTGGGTGTGCGGATTCCACGGCGGAAACATGGTGAAGACGATTCTCCGTCTTGCCGAGTCAAATCCGACGTTGTCATTCGTGTCAGACCAGGTTGGCCATCCAACGTTTGCCGACGATGCCGCCCGGGGCATGTTGGCTCTCGTCGAGGCCGGCGCCAGCGGCGTCGTTCATCTCACCAATCAGGGGGCGGTCAGCTGGTACGAATTTGCACGCGAGGTGTTGCGTGCGGCCGGCGAAGACCCGGAACGCGTGAAGCCCATCGCAACCGCTGACCTTCAGCCGCCGCGACCTGCGAAACGACCGAAGAATTCGGTACTCGACAACGGAGCGATCCAAATTCTCGGCATGCCGCTTCTCGACGATTTCAGGGTGCCACTCAAGCGTCTCGTCGATCGGCTGCGCGCGCTGCCAAACTGACCCGATGCGCGGCATCGGCACCATCACGAACTTCCTGACGATCGTCGGTGGAACGCTGGCCGGCTTGATGGTTGGCAAGTACATCTCCGACCGCATGCGCATGACGATCGAGCAGGCCGTCGGAATGACCACAATCATCCTCGGAATCTCCACGGCAGCCAAGACCGACAACATCGTTTTTCCGTTGGTCAGTGTCGTGCTGGGGGGAATCATCGGCGAGGCGACGAAGATCGAACACGGGTTCTCGGTGCTCGGGCACTGGGTTCGCCGGACGGTCGCCGGCGCCTTTGAAAAACGTCAGCGAAATGCCAGATTCCATCCACGCTTCGTCGAAGGCTTCGTCACCGCAACGCTGCTGTTCTCGATCGGGCCGATGTCGATTCTTGGATCAATCGACGACGGCCTTGGCCGCGGAGCTCAGATTCTGATCGTGAAGTCGGCACTCGACGGACTCGTATCGATTCTCTTTGCCGCGACGATGGGATGGGGCGTTGCTCTCAGCGCCGTTGTGGTGGGTGTGTACCAAGGTCTGATGACCCTCAGTGCGTCGGGTCTCGACGCGATACTGAATGACCGCATGGTCCACGAGATGAGTGCCACGGGCGGCATCATGATTCTCGGCATCGGTTTGCGCTTCATGGACGTCAAGCCCATTCGCGTCGGCAGTTTGTTACCGGGTCTTGTTGTTGCCCCGGTACTTGTTGCGCTGTTTGCCCGCTGACGGGCCGCCGTCGCGCTTGGGTCCGTCGAACTTGCGTCCTTCGAACTTGCGGCCGCCGCCTGTCGGCCCGTCCGACCTGCGGCCTTCGAACTTGCGACCTTCAGAAGAACGACCTTCGAATGAACGGCCCTCGAACTTGCGACCACGGTTGGGGCGACCGTCGCGGTCGGATCTGCGCGGGCCATCGAACTGGCGGCCACGGGGCTCGCGCTTCGGGGTGGGGTGCATGTCGATTGTCGAGGTTTCGACGTAGACCCGTTCGCCCGGAGCCAACTCGGCAAGGAACGGATCGTGCGGCGCAACCTTGGTGGTGGTCGGAACGATTCCTGCAGCCTTGGTGAGGGCGCGCACGCTGCGACGCTGCTTGTCGGTCATCAGGGTGATGACCGTGCCGGCTGCCCCGGCGCGGGCCGTACGACCCGAACGGTGCAGGTACGCCTTGTGCTCTTCGGGCGGGTCGGCGTGGACGACGAGGCTGACGTCGTCGACGTGGATGCCGCGCGCAGCGATGTCGGTTGCGACAAGGGTGTCGGCGCGACCGGCAGAGAATGCGGCGAGGTTGCGCGCGCGTACGGCCTGCGAGAGGTTGCCATGGAGTTCGACCGCCGGAATGCCGGCTTTCATCAGCTGTTCCGTCAGTCGCGCAGCGCCGTGCTTCGTGCGGGTGAAGACCAGGGTCTTGCCGGGGGCCGCGCAGAGTTCCTTCAGGATTCCCAGACGGTCGGAGTTGTCGATGTGCAGTACGTGGTGCTCCATCGCTTCGACCGGGGACTGTTCCGAGTCGACTTCGTGCGTGACGGGATCGTTGAGGAAGCGGTTGACGAGTCGGTCGATTCCACGGTCAAGGGTGGCCGAGAAGAGAAGGCGCTGGGTGTCTTTGGGCGTGTCGGCAAGGATTTGCTCGACGTGCTGAAGGAATCCGAGTTCGGCCATGTGGTCGGCTTCGTCGAGCACGGTGACTTCGACGTTCGAGAAGTCGATGTTGCGCGAGTTCATGTGGTCGACGAGACGCCCGGGGCAGGCGACAACGATGTCGACGCCCTTGCGCAGGGCATTCAACTGTCCGCCGTAACCGACACCGCCATAAATGGTGGTGGTGAACATCTTGAGCTCGCGAGCGAGCGGCATGATCACTTCATTGACCTGATTCGCAAGTTCACGCGTCGGCACAAGGATGAGAGCGCGGGGCTTGTGCGGTTTGCGTGGCGCGTTCGATGCCGCAAGGCGAGTGAGAACAGGAAGGCTGAAGGCGAGCGTCTTGCCCGAACCGGTGCGTCCACGGCCGAGTACGTCGCGACCGTCGATTGCGTCGGGGATGGTGGCCGCCTGGATGGGGAACGGCTTGGCGATCCCTTGGCTGGCGAGGGCCTTTTGCAGGGTGGGATGAATGTCGAGGTCGGTAAATGACGCGACAGGGGACAGCGATGAAGGCGCAATGGCCATTGGGGGCTCCGGGGGACTAGGCCACGGACGCCGGTGTGCACCCATGGGACTCGCAGAACAACTGCGACGAGGAAACGCTACAGGTGTTTGCGAGGAAAAGTGGCGATGTTGCAATTTCATCGTGTTGCATGAGCACATGTCACAGACAGCTCCGAAGCCGAGCCTGCTGGACGGAGTGATGGATGCGCTCGTCGTCCCCGGGTACAGCCGCATTGGTTATGCGCTACGTTCGCACGGCTGGAAAGAACCCTTGTCGTCACCTCTTCGAGGGCGCAGAGTCGTGTTGACGGGTCACACCTCGGGCATCGGATTCGCCGCCGGTCAGCAACTTCGTGCGCTCGGGGCGGACCTCGTTCTCGTTGGGCGTGATTCGCAACGAGTGGCCGAAGCCGCCGAACGGATTCGATCGGCTGAAGGACCGGGCAGTGTCGAACATCTCATCGCCGACATTGGAGAGCCCGAACAAGTTCGCGCATTGGCGAGCACGTTGGTGGCAGACGGTCGTCGTATCGATGTCGTGGTGCACAACGCCGGCGCATTGTTGAAGACCAGGTCACGCAACAGCCTTGGCATCGACACCACGATCGCGGTTCATGTTTATGGCCCGCATTTGTTGACGAACCTCTTGCTTCCGCGTCTCAAGGAATCGAACGGCAGAGTGATCACGGTTTCATCCGGCGGGATGTATGCCGTTGCGCTGCCCGACTGTGTGCGCAACGGCGCGCTTGAAATGTCGGACGAGTCATACGACGGAACCAAGCAATACGCGATCGCAAAACGAGCGCAGGTGACGCTGAACGAGATGTGGGCGGAACGGCCCGACACGGACGGCGTGTCCTTCCATGCAATGCATCCCGGTTGGGTCGACACGCCAGGAGTCGCCACATCGATCCCGCTCTTTCGCGCCTTGACGCGACCGATTCTCAGGTCGGCCTCGCAGGGAGCCGACACCATCGCGTGGTTGGCATCGGCCGAAGCGGGCGAAGTTGGAACGGGCGGGTTTTGGTGCGACCGCGTGAGGCGACCCATTCACCGTCTCCCGGCGACGCGCCGATCCGACACGGTCAGCGCCAGGGCAGAGTTGTGGACCCGCGTCGAATCGGCTGCGCTAGGGTCGTCTTCGTGAAAGTGCGTTTGGTCGAAGGTCGTTGTCAGGGTCATCAGATGTGCGCCATCGCCGCACCCGAGATCTTCGGAAGCGACGACATCGGCAATGCGACACTGCTCATCGACGGTGACATTCCCGCCGACCTCGAGGCAAAGGCTCGCCGCGCCGAGGGGAATTGTCCCGAAAGGGCCATCGAAATCGTCGACTGACCCGTCGACGATGCAGCTTCGGATTGGGGGATCATGAAGCAGGACATCAACTACGACATCTTCGATCACAATTTTGTGCTCGATCCGAATTCCACCTTCGACCAGGTGCGCGAATCCGAATGCCCAATCGTGCACTCGTCGCAGTGGGGCGGTTCGTGGATGCCGACGCGCTACGAAGACATCGTCGCGATGGCGCAAGAACATGACGTCTTCACGTCGCGGGAAATCATCGTGGTCCCGCCGCCTCCCGGCCAGGCTGAAGGTCCGTACGGCGGTGTGAAGGCTCCGCCCATCACGTCGGATCCGCCCGAGCATCACTGGCACCGACGCGCGATTCTTCCCGTGTTCTCGCCACAGTCGGTTGCCACGTACGAACCCAGCATGCGCGAGTTCTGCAACGGATTGATCGACGGGTTCATTCACAAGGGAGTCGCCGACGCTGCGGGTGACTATGCGCAGCGCATCCCGGTCAACGTGATCGCGCGCATGCTCGGTGTGCCGATTGACATGTCGGAACAGTTCACCGAGTGGGTGCGCGGAGCCCTCGAGGCCGGACTCACGAATCCGACACTGCGTCGTGAGAACCGGATGCAGATCATCAACTTCTTCGTCGGCCAGATCAACGATCGTCGGGCGAACCCCCGCGAGAACGATCTCATCACGGATCTGCTCGCGCTCGAAGTCGACGGCCAGCCGGTGCCCGAGGATTACGTCATCGGAGTCTGCAACCTGATGTTGGTTGCGGGTGTCGACACCACGTGGTCGGCGATCGGTTCGTCGCTGTGGCACCTCGCACAGCACCCCGAGCATCAGAAGCAACTGCGTGACAACCCAGACCTGTGGCCGACTGCGATCGAAGAGTTCCTTCGGGCGTACGCGCCGGTCACCATGGCGCGCATCGTCGACCGCGACATCGAGTTCCAGGGTTGCCCGATGAAGGCAGGGGACCGCGTCCTTATGACCTTCCCGGCAGCGAATCGCGACCCGCGCCAGTTCGAGCGCCCCGACGAGGTCATCCTCGACCGCGAGCACAACCGACACGTCGCATTCGGGGCGGGGATCCACCGCTGCGCCGGGTCGAACCTGGCCCGCCTCGAGCTGCGGGTTGCATTGCAAACCTTTCTCGAGCGTCTGCCTGAATTCCGCCTCGTCGACCCCGCCTCGGTCACGTGGGCCGGGGGCCAGGTGCGTGGGCCTCGCCGGTGCCTCGTTTCTTTTTGACCGCGAAAACTAGAGTTGGCTCGTCGACGTCACGTTGATCGAGAAAGAGGGACACAACATGGTTCACGTTCCCACCCGCGGCAGTCTGCCCGCTCGTGTCGGTCCGCAGATCCAGACCATGCCCGATTACGGCCCGACCAAGATGTCGCGCGATCCCTACACCGACCCGGTGCAGTACGAACTCGAGCGCGAACATGTTCTCGCCAAGCACTGGATCCTCGGCGGTCACGCGTCGACCGTGAAGAACCCGGGCGACTGGATGACCTTCGAAGGCCATGGCGAAGTGGTCATCATCACACGCCAGGCCGACGGCTCACTCGCTGCGTTCCATAACGTGTGCCAACACCGCGGTCCGTCGTTCGTTCCCGAGAAGACCGGTTGCAAGGCGCGCCGTTTCACGTGTCCGTATCACGGTTGGGTGTACGACACCACCGGCAAGTTGGTGGGCGTTCCCGAGCGCGAAGACTTCTCTGAAGAACACTTGAAAGATGTTCGCGCGCCAAAGGTCGCCGTCGAAGAGTGGGGCGGCTGGGTGTGGATCAACATGGCCGGCGATGACGCCGTGCCGCTGGCCGAGGGCCTCGGCGCCGAAATCATGGCCGACCTCGGTGCCTACAAGATGGAAGACATGGTTCTTCTCGAAGTCGCCGAGTGGGACGTCCCTGTTTCGTACAAGGCGGTCGTCGACGGGTTCAACGAGATCTACCACGTCACCGAACTACACCATGTGGCTCCCGAGTTCACAAAGGCATGTCGCCGTGCGGCCTTCCACGTGCTCGGCGACAACTACATGTGCTTCGTTCCGAAGCCCGAAAACATGGACAAGTGGGACGAGAACTACGACCATCACAAGTGGGCGATCTGTCACTACGTCGTGTTCCCGAACACGGTGTTCAACTGCAATCCCGAGCACATCCAGGTGTTCAACCCGATTCCGTTGGCGGTCGACCGTACCCGGTTCCTGTGCTGGCAGATTTACTACCCGGGCAACATGAACGATCCCGAGTACGCGACGTACTACGAGCGCATGCAGCGCTTGTGGGCCGGCCTGAAGATCGTTGTGGGCGAAGACATCATGATTTACGAGCAGTTGAAGCGCACGAAGAATTCGTCGTTCTACAAAGAGCACATCCTCTCGGACCACGAGTGCAAGATTCACCGCTATCACGAGACGATGGCGTTGAAGATCGCCGGCCGCGGCTGAATTCCCGCTCGACGAGACGTTCGGCACGCCTCACGGCGCGTGCGGGTCTTGATTTCGCATGCTGATCTGACAAACTACTTGCAGAGTCAATTTCGGCTCGAAGGAGGGTCAGTATGGTTCACGTTCCCACCCGCGGCAGTCTTCCCGCCCGCGTCGGACCACAAATCCGCACAATGCCCGAGTATGGGCCGTCGACGATGTCGCGTGACCCCTACACCGATCCGGTGCAGTACGAGCTCGAGCGCGAGCACGTACTGAACAAGCACTGGATTCTCGGTGGTCGTTCTGCCGACTTCCCGAACCCGGGCGACTGGATCTCGTTCGAGGGTCACGGTGAAACCATCGTCATCACCCGTCAGGCCGACGGGGGCGTGGCTGCATTTCACAACGTGTGCATGCATCGTGGTCCTTCATTTGTCACCGAGTTGAAGGGGTGCAAGGCTCGTCGCTTCACGTGTCCGTATCACGGTTGGGTGTACGACACCACCGGCAAGTTGGTGGGTGTTCCCGAGCGCGAAGACTTCTCGGAAGAACACCTGAAAGACGTGCGCGCACCCAAGGTTGCTGCCGAAGAGTGGGGCGGCTGGGTGTGGCTGAACATGCTTGGCGACGATGCGCCGTCGCTTGCCGAAGGTATCGGGTCCGACATCATGGCTGACTTGGGTGCGTATCGCATGGAAGACATGGAGCTGTACGAGGTGGTCGAATGGGACGTTCCCGTTTCGTACAAGGCCATCGTCGACGGCTTCAACGAGATCTACCATGTCACCGAATTGCACCACTCGCCGCCGGAATTCACGAAGGCCTGTCGCAAGGCTGCTTTCCACATTTCGGGTGACAACTACATGTGCTTCGTGCCGCGACCCGCTCACCTCGACAAGTGGGACGAGAACTTCGATCACCACAAATGGGCTATCTGTCACTACACGGTCTTCCCGAACACGGTGTTCAACTGCAACCCCGAGCACATCCAGGTGTTCAATCCGATTCCGTTGGCGGTCGACCGCACACGGTTCCTGTGCTGGCAACTCATCTACCCGGGCGACAAGAACGATCCCGAGTACGCCGAATACTTCCAGCGCATGTCAGAGCACTGGGACACTCTGAAGGGCGTCGTCGGCGAGGACATCGCGATCTATGAGCAGCTCGAACGTACGAAGAACTCCTCGTTCTACAAGAAGCACATCCTCTCGGACCACGAATGCAAGATCCACCGCTACCACGAAACGATGGCGTTGAAGATTCGCGGAAAGAACTGGAGCGACGTCGAGAACTAGGCGACGCTCTACAACCTAAAGAAACGCGCGTGCCTCGGCGATTGCCGAGGCATGTTCGTTTACCACGACACCTTGCATTCCAAGGCGACGAGCGACGTCGACCATGTGTGGGCCGTCATCGAGGTACAGCACCTCGTTCGGAGCAAATCCGGACAGTTCCAGGGCCTTCAAGAAGATCGCTTCGCCCGGCTTTCGCAGGCCGGCTTTGCATGAAAAGACCACAGTGTCGAAACGTTCGATCGGGTCGACATAAACCGACCATGTGGGAAGCCACTCGGCCACCACGTTCGAAATAAGCCCTACGTGGCGGCCCGTAGCCCGCACCTCGTCGACGAAGGCGTTCATCTCGTCGTGTCTGTGCATGAAGCGGAACATGCTGTACGGCGCTTCGTGATGGAGGAGTTTGCGGATCTCTTGGCCGATCTCGCCGGTTTCTGCGAGAAAGTCATCAAAGGTGATCTCGCCGCGCTCGAGACGATGTGACGGATTGTCGGCGGTGTCGTCGACCGTGAACATCTGACGCATGGTCGGCCCAACGGCCGCCAGATCGACGTTGCTGTGCTTCGCGGCATCGGGGATAGCTGTATTCACCGGTGTGGTGAGTACGCCACCAACATCGAAGAACACGGCACGAATCACGGTTCTGGGGGAATTCACTGTTGGAGTGTGTCACAAACCGAGCAATTCGCGTGCCTCGGCGATCGCGGTGTCATGGTTGATTACATGCACGGTGTGGAAGCCGAGGGACTTCGCCGCGACGACAACGTCGGCAGAGTCATCTACTACGAGGACCTCTCGGGCGGAAAGTCCGAGTTCTGCCAGCGCGAAGTCGAATATTGCCCGGTTTGGCTTTCGCATGCCGACGACGCAGGAATACACAACTGCGTCGAATCGTCCAACGGGATTCGTGATTTCGTCCCAGCGTTCAAGATATTCGTTGAAGATGTTCGAGACGATCGCGGTTTTGTAACCGGCCGTGCGTGCGTCGTTGACGAGCGTGTGCATTTCCCTGTGCGCGGTCATATTGGCATGAAGGGAGTCGGGCGATTCGGGATGCAAGAGTTGCCAGACCGGTAGACGTGATTCACCAAGTGTCGAGATGAAGTCATTCATCGACAACTCCCCACGTTCGAGTTGGTGCGACGGTAAGTCCCCGTCGTGGCCGCCGATAAAGGTTTCACGGAACCGCGCTCCGGCAGTGGCCACGTCAACGACGCCACGCGCCGAAATGATGGCGAGCGTTTCGCTCAGGGGGACGGTCAGGACTCCGCCGACATCGAAGAAAACGGCACGGAATTCTTGCTGATTTCCCACGCTTTGAGTGTGTCAGGTTGCGCGGGGTCGGTCGCGAGTCAAGGCGTTAGGGTGAAATCTGCAAGGGGGAGTTGTGGAACATTTCGACGTCGTCATCGTTGGTGCGGGCCTTTCGGGAATTGGCGCTGCGTATCACCTGAAGGCACGTTGCCCCGATCGAACATTCGCAATCCTCGAAGGTCGCGCCGACATCGGCGGAACCTGGGACTTGTTCCGTTACCCCGGCGTCCGATCCGACAGCGACATGCACACGCTCGGGTTTTCATTCAAGCCGTGGACGCACGAAAAGTCGATTGCCGATGGCCCGTCGATCATGGAGTACCTCCGCGAAACGGTGAACCAGTACGCGATCGCCGAGAAGATCCGGTTCAACACTCTGGTCACTTCGGCGTCGTGGTCGTCGGAAGATGCCAAGTGGAAGCTCACCGCGCGCGATGCGAAGTCGGGGGCCGAGACTCAGGTGTCGTGCGGGCTGCTCTACATGTGTTCGGGGTACTACAGCTACAAGCACGGCTACGAACCGTCGTTCCCGGGTCGCGACCGTTTCAAGGGAACTGTCGTCCACCCCCAAAAGTGGCCCGAGGATCTCGACTACACGGGCAAGCGCATCGTGGTCATCGGGTCGGGTGCTACCGCCGTGACGCTTGTTCCCGCGATGGCGCAAACTGCTGCGCATGTGACGATGCTGCAGCGCACACCGACATGGATGGTGTCGCGCCCCGATGTCGATGCGTTCGCGAACAGGTTGCGTCGGGTCTTGCCCGCGAAGGTGGCCTACGGAATCACACGTTTTCGCAACACCACCATGCAGCAGATCGTCTACGGACGCTCGCGCACGCATCCCGAGCAAGTGCGCGAAAACATTCTCGCGATGTTGCGCAAAGAGCTACCCGAGGATTACGACATTGACAAACACTTCACCCCGTCGTACAACCCGTGGGACCAGCGCCTGTGCCTTGTCCCGAACAGCGACTTCTTCCGTGCCATCAAGGCAGGAAAGGTCGACGTCGTCACCGACACGATTCGCACGTGGACGGAAACCGGCATCGAGCTCGATTCGGGGTCGGTCCTTGAGGCTGACATCATCGTCACTGCAACCGGTCTCGAGCTCGTCACCCTCGGAGAGATGGATTTCGCGGTCGACGGGAAGCCGGTGGACTTCGCCCAAACGTGGACCTACAAGGGCCTCGCGTATTCGGGTGTGCCCAACCTCGTGTCGACGTTCGGGTACATCAACGCATCGTGGACGTTGCGCGCCGATCTGACGGCTGAATGGGTGTGTCGCATGCTGAACCACATGAAGGCGAAGGGCGCTCGCAGTTTCACGCCGAGGCTGAGACCAGAAGACACTGCGATGCAGGCGCGCCGTTGGATCGAGGATTTCAACCCCGGATACATGGAGCGTGTCATGCACTTGATGCCGCGGCAGGGCGACCACGAGCCGTGGATCAATCCGCAGAATTTCAAACGCGACCGAAAGATGTTCCGCAAGGGGCCAATCGAAGATGGGGTGATGGTCTTTGACTGAGTCAGATCGTGTCGAGCTTCTCGAGGGTCTGCGCACAACACGCGCGATCCGTCGCTACACCGACGAACCGATTCCTGAAACCGCGTTGCGCGACATTCTGTTCGCGGCGACGCGTGCGCCCAGCGGGTCGAACCGTCAGCCGTTTCGTTTCATGGTCTTCGCCGATTCTCCCCGTGCCAAAGAAGTGAAGACACTCATCGCGCGTGGAGCCCGCGAGATCTGGGGCGGCAAGAGAACAAACGAGGGCTACGACGAAGGCAGTGGTCAACGCCCCGACTCACCGAAGGCCCGCATGGCCGCGACGATGGAGCACTACGTCGACCACTTCTCGGAAGTACCGGTCCTCGTGCTGGCGATCAATCTCCGTTACCGCGGCAAGGTTCATATCGAGGGGGCATCGATCTATCCCGCTTGCCAGAACCTCCTCCTGGCGGCCCGCGGGCTGGGCTTCGGAGGGGCGCTGACGGCCTTCCACGCGCCTGTCGCGGCCGAACTGGTGCAATTGCTGGGCCTGCCCGGCCATGCCGAAATAGCGGCCACGATCACGCTGGGTCGACCAGCGGGCGCTCATGGGCCGGTTCGCCGAGCTCCGATGGCAGAACTGGTTTTCGGGGATACGTGGGGGGACGCCCCGGCGTGGGCTGTTGACCCCGAGGGCACGCGCTTCACGGCCAAAATGCCGCTCTGAGATGAGCTAAAACATGTTCACGGTCGATGGGGGTTGGCCGAGGAAGGGGACGGCTCGTGCGCAAGCGGAGCAGAATTTTGACGTCCGTTGCTTTCGGAGCAACAGCGTTGTTGTCGGGATGCGCCGAGGATCCGGCCGACATGGCGGTCGATGCGAACGACGGTGGTGCCGCCGACGTGACATCAAACAAGATCACGGGAAGCGTCCGTGAGTGGAAGGTCCAGGTCAGCGCGGGCAAAGCCGAGGCAGGTGATGTCCGGTTCGCGATCACCAACTACGGAACGATTGCTCACGAATTTCTCGTCGTGAAGACCGAATTCGATCCTGGTCAAATCCCACTCGGTGACAACAACCGCTTCGACGAAGAGTTGAAGGGGATCGAAGTCGTCGACGAGATTCCCGAATGGGAAGTGAACAGCACCGGAATGCTGAAGGTGAAGCTCGAGCCCGGCCAGTACGAACTCCTCTGCAACATCGAGGGGCATTACGCGGCCGGAATGCACACGTCGTTCGAGGTCACGCCGGGGAACTACACCGAGGCGCCACCGCCTGGGCCGAAACCTTCGGATGAGGTGAGCAACGACATCGACGGCTTCGTGAAGGAATGGACGGTCTTTGCCGGAAACGTGAAGGCGAAAGCCGGTGACGTGAACTTCACCATCAAGAACAGCGGAACGATTGCTCATGAGTTCCTTGTGGTGAAGACCGACTTCGAGGGCGGCAAGATTCCGCTGGGCAAGGAGAACCGCTTCGACGAAGAAGCCGAGGGGCTGAAGGTCGTCGACGAAATTCCGGAATGGAAGCCGGGTGACACCGGAAAACTGACGGTGAAGCTCGACCCCGGTAAGTATCAATTGCTTTGCAACATCACCGGGCACTACAAAGCCGGTATGTGGCGCGAGTTCGAGGTTGTCGGCTAACCAGCAATCAGGACAGGTCGCGGCCGATCAGGCGCATGAACTCCATGCGGGTCGGCCCGGCTTCGAACTGACCACTGAACGACGACGTGGTGGTGACGGAGTTCTGCTTTTGCACGCCGCGCATCATCATGCACAGGTGCTGGGCCTCGACCACGACGGCGACGCCGAGCGGGTTCAGGGCATCGACGAAAGCCTGGCGGATCTGGTCGGTGAGACGTTCTTGAACCTGCAGACGGCGTGACACTGCGTCGACCGCGCGCGCGACCTTTGACAGGCCGGTGATCCAACCGTTCGGAATGTAGGCGACGTGTGCCTTGCCAAAGAACGGGATCATGTGGTGTTCGCAGAGGCTGTACATCTCGATGTCTTTCACAATGACCATCTCGCGGATGTCTTCAGCGAACCGAGCACTCTGCAGAATTTCGACAGGGTCGAGGCCGTAACCGTGGGTGAGGAACTGCATCGACTTGGCAACGCGCTCGGGAGTCTTTAGTAGCCCTTCGCGATCGGGGTCTTCTCCGAGTTCCTTCAGCACGGTTCGGTATGCGGTCGAAAGGTCGCGCGTGGTGCCTTCGTCGTATTCGCGGATCTCGCGGTAAGACATGATGGCCTCCTATCGGATGTCGGCGGGGTACTGCACGATGTTGCGCGGTGTCTCGCCGAGGGTGATCTGTAGATCAAGGGATGCGGGAATGTGCGGTCGGAGCAAGCCGTGGATGACGATCGCGATGTTCTCGGCGGTGGGGTTCACGTTGGCGAATTCGGGCACGTCGAGGTTCAGGTTCTTGTGGTCGAAGCGATCGAGTACGCGTTCTTTGACCATTGCGCTGAGGATTCCGAGGTCGATCACGTAGCCGGTGACGGGGTCGACCGGGCCCGCAACACGCACGGTCAACTCGTAGTTGTGACCGTGGTAGTTGACGCCATTGCACTTGCCGTAAATGCGCGCGTTCTCTTCGGCGCTGAGCGCAGGGTTATGAATGCGGTGAGCGGCATTGAAATGCTCGTGCCGGATGACAGCAACGCGTTCAGTCATGCATTCGCGAGGTTACTGGACGATCTTCACGCCGCCACCTGGGTGCGAAGCAACCCAAGAGGCGATGGCGTCGACGGCGGCAGGAGCGGGCATTGCCAGAACCCAGCCGTTGAACGCGTCGTGTTCGCCGTCAATGACTTCGCGCACGACACGGGCCACGTCGGCTGGTTGGAACACCGAGGACTTCCCATCGACTGGCTCGATGCTGTTCGGCATCATGCTGCGATGCAGCGGGGTATCGACAACTCCCGGTGCGATGGTGATCGCACGGATACCCGATTCGGCACCTTCGGCAGCCGCGACGACCGTGAGCAAATGCAGTCCGGCCTTCGAAGCTGCGTATGCGAAGAAGCCGGGGAATGGGTCGAGCTGTGCAAGGGACGACACGTTGATGATGCGTCCGTGCGACGCGGCGAGTTGCGGCCAGAGCGCGTGAATCGCCGCGGCGGGAGCAGCCAGGTTGACATCGAGAGTTTCGCGAAAAAACGAAGGAGTCGTTTCTGAAATCGAACGAGCTTCTGCAACGCCGGCATTGTTCACAAGGAGGTCGACGCCGTCAGGGCCGGCGACGGTCGCCGAAAGTTTGGCGACCAAGCCATCGACATCGTGGAGGTCGTGTTCAAGGGCGATGAATCGCGGATTCGCGGCAAGGTCGGCGAGTGCCGTTTGAGCGCGACCGACACCCACCACCGTGTCTCCGCGATCGAGAAGCAGTTCGGTGATGGCCCGGCCAATCCCCGATGTGGCTCCGGTGACGACTGCAATCATGCGTCGGTTGCTCGAAGCCCGTCGACATGGTCGAGCACTTCGCCCGCGTCGTTGTGGCTGTGTGTGAACCCGCGACGGCGCTCTTCTGCCACGGTGCTTTCGCTGCGCAGCGCAACGATGTACGCGCGGCGGTAACTGCTTTGCGAATTGTTGCCACCCGAGCCGTGGAGTACACCCTCGTTGTGCACGGTGATGTCACCACGACGAATTTCGACGGGGCGCATCACGTCGTTGGGGGTGAGGTCGGTGACAAGTGTGTGACTGGCCGACCGGTCGCCGTGCAGCGGTCGGTGCGGGCGCACGGGCTCGTTGTGCGAACCGGGAAGGAACTGCATGCAGCCGTTCTCGATGGTCGAATCGTCGACGGCGAGCCAGCACGTGGCGGTGCGTCGGTCGTCGGTGTCGATCCAGTACGCCTGGTCCTGATGCCAGTGGAACAC
>CAYFLC010000001.1:77973-79404 GCA_964343885.1 uncultured Bifidobacterium sp. | reverse complement strand
CGCGTGCCTGGTTCTCGCCGAAAAAGCCGACCTCGTGGAAGACGACGGAACGGCCCTGCGAGCCGAGCGTTTCGCACTGCCGTCTCCTCTCGTCATTCGATTGCGCTATGTCGTTCGTGTTCCGTATCACCGTCGCACGGCGCTCTCACGTCGTGCCGTCATGGCGCGCGACGGCCACAAGTGCCAGTACTGCGGAGCCACCGCAGACAGCATCGACCACGTGATGCCACGTTCGCGCGGCGGTATGCACGTGTGGGAGAACGTCACAGCGGCCTGTCGGCCGTGCAATCTCCGCAAACGTGACCGAACACCCGAAGAGGCGGGAATGCCGCTTGCCAAGTCGCCGCTCGCACCTCGCGAGTCGGCGTGGATCACTCTCGCGGTGGCGCGAGTGCCCGACGCATGGAAGCCGTATCTCACCCGAGCTTCCTGACGTCCTTCTCATAGGCTCGTTTTCCATGCAGACATCGAGCGGGTGGAAGGTGAGTGAGATGCGCGCCGGCGCCAGAGAGCTTCACCACCTCGACTTGCCGGCCGAGCGACGCATCACGTTGATGATCCCCGACGGACCCGCGATCGTTCTCGGCTCTTCGCAATCGGCGTCCGATGTCGATACCGACTTCTGTGCGTCAGCCGGCATCGACGTGGTCCGACGTCGCAGCGGCGGAGGTGCCGTGTACGTGCATCCGACCGATGTGGTGTGGGTCGACATCGTGATTCCGAGCGGAGACCCGTTGTGGTCGCGCGATGTGGGCGAGGCGATGCTGTGGGTTGGAGAACTCTGGTGCGCGGCGCTCGCACGTGCTGGGATGGACGCCTTGTCGATCCACCGCGGACGCCTCATGGCGAACGACTGGTCCAAGGCATTGTGCTTTGCCGGTGCAGGAACAGGTGAAATCTTCCGCGGCGAGGCAAAGGTCGTCGGCATCAGTCAACGGCGCACCCGTCACTTCGCGCGGTTTCAGTGCAGTGCGTATCGGCGATGGGACGCAGCGACGATGGCCGCGGCCATTCCGATGGTTGGGCACGACGTGGACCGTCTCGATTCGCTTGTCGTCACCGTGCCGGCTTTATTCGACGTGAACCAACTCGTCGACGCGCTGCCGTAGCGCAGCCGACCACAGAATCTCCCCACTTCGCCCCACCAGTTGCGAAAGCAGGTCGGGGACAGCCAGATCGCTCAAAAGACCCTGATTTTTCAGGGTCTTTTTGCATTTTCAGCGCCCTGTGCTCTCTCGGATTCGGGGGATATTCGGCCGGTTTTGGGGAGGAGTGGGGGATTGGTGGGGAGAAATGCTTGCAATGTGGGGGAAAGTGGGGCATAGTGGAGAAGTCCGCGGGGAAGTGGTACCCGCCCCGTGGGCACGGGTGGGGACAACCTCATGCGGCGGAGAAAGGGGCGCCGGGACGGAGACGACGTGTTTGTCGGTA
>CAYFLC010000001.1:63913-77963 GCA_964343885.1 uncultured Bifidobacterium sp. | reverse complement strand
ACGAGCGGCAGCTCGACCCCAAGGGTCGACTTGCCTTGCCCGCTGCATTCCGGCCGCAGTTGGAACCCCGTTGTTACCTCGTACTGGGCGATGACAAGTGCGTCACCGTCTGGACGTCGAACGATTTCGATAGCTACGCGAAGGATCTTCTCGACAAGGTTCGTAGCGGCGAGATGGAGCGTGACAAGTTGCGCGCGATATCGAGCAGTGCTTCCGAAGTCACCATCGACGGCCAGGGCCGCATCCTCGTCTCGGAAGAGATGCGCGGGTTTGCAGGTCTCAGTCTCAATTCAAAAGTCATCGTCACTGGTGCGTTCGATCGCGTGGAAATTTGGGAACCCACGCGCTTTGGTCGCATCGCAACCGCAGGCACCGAGAAGATCGCCGGCGCGGAGAAGTGATGGCGATGACGAATACATCCCAATCGTTTCGCTCACCGGCAGTCTCTCGGTCGGCAAGATGGCTAGCTCCAACTCCGCCCGCTACCGTCTCGCGCGTTCCGGGGAGAAATCCCGGCGGCATTAGTCGGCCGAGGGGCTGCCGGTGAGCGAAGCAGAAGAATTCCGGCACGCGCCCGTCATGGAGCACGAGGTTGTCGAGGTCTTCACTTCGGTTCCCGCTGGCGCAGTTGTCGACGCGACGCTGGGCGGTGCCGGCCACTCGGTTGCACTGCTTGAGTCGCGAGACGACATCTCCATCATCGGAATCGACCGCGATGCCGATGCGCTCGCTTTCGCAACGCGAAGGCTCGCACGCTTCGAAAGCCGCGTCTCGACCCATCGGGCACGCTTCGACCAAGTCGCCGAAGTGGTCCGCGCAGCGGGTGCCGACCAAATTTCCGGTGCCCTGTTCGACCTCGGTGTGTCATCGCCGCAGCTCGACCGCTCCGACCGCGGTTTCTCGTACCGCGTCGACGCACCTCTCGACATGCGCATGGACAGGTCAGAGGTTCTTACCGCTGCCGACGTGGTGAACACCTACGAACGCAACGAACTTATTCGCATCCTTCGTGATTACGCGGACGAGCGATTCGCCCCCCGAATCGCCGACGCAATCATCGCTGACCGTCCGATCACAACGACCTCACAGCTGACCGCCACTGTCACTGCAGCGATCCCCGCCGCGACGCGCCGTCGCGGCGGGCATCCTGCGAAGCGCACGTTCCAGGCGATCCGCATCGAAGTGAACAACGAGCTTGCGCAGCTTCCGACGGCTCTGGTCTCCGCGATCGAATCGACCTGTGCACGTGGTCGCGTCGCCGTCATCTCGTACCACTCGGGTGAGGACCGGATCGTGAAAGACGTCCTGCGACAGGCTGAAACCGGCGGCTGTACCTGCCGTGCCGGGCTGCCGTGCGGTTGCGGTGCGAAGCCGATCGTGAAGCGCGTGCGCGTACCGCGTACGGCGTCATCGGCGGAAGTGGCTGCGAATCCTCGCGCTCGGTCGGCACGTCTTCGTGTCGTCGAGAAGTTGCCGACTCTGGATGGCGGCAACTGATGGCTACCATCACACGCGATCTCGAACGTCGTGGGGTAGCGCGTCCATCACGCCCCGCGACGCCAGCGCAATCGCGTCCAAGGCTCGTCGTCGTCGAGCGTGGAAGTCGCCTCGTTTGGGTGATCAGTCTCTCGGCTCTCGGTCTCTGCTTCCTCTTGTTCTTCGCCGCGATGCTGCGCACGGAACTCGCCAAGCAGCAATTGAAGCTCGACGGTCTGAACAAGTCGGTCGTCATGGCACGTGACCATTACAGCGACTTGCGCCACGATCGTGCATTTCTCGAGTCGCCGGGTCGCGTATCGTCCGAGGCGGCGAAGCTCGGTATGAAACCTGCAGGCGCCGCAAAGTTCATCGCGGTCGATCCCGACATTGTCGCCACGGTGCTCGCCTCGACGGGTGACCTGACAGAACACGTCGCCGAGAAGGCGACGACACCTTTCGACGAGTTCGGCCACATCAAGTCTGAAGTCGGGTCCACACCGTGAGTACCCGGCAGAGACCCCCGCAGGGCGCGCGTCAGCGCAGTCACATGCAAGTCGTCGAAACTGATCGACGCCACTCGACTCATCAACGCGAGCGCACGCGCCAGGCGCCACGTCGTTCGGCAGATCCTCGAACGGGAACTGGCGCACGAACGGGAACCAAGGTCAACCCACGCGTGAGGCCCGTGACAACCAAGGCCCCGCGTCGTCGTCCGTCGCGTCTGCGTCTCGCGCGTAAGTTGAAGGTTCGGCCCACAGCAACTAAGCAGGCAACCCCGGTCATCAAGCGCCGTCTGCGATTCGCCGTCGGTATTCTCGTCCTGCTTCTCTGTTTTCTCATCGGCAAGGTCGGATATCTGCAAACGGTGTCCGGTGACGATTATCGCGCGGCGGGGCTTTCGGCTCGCATGCGAACCAATGTTCTTCGCGCCGAGCGTGGTGCGATCTTCGACCGCAATGGCCAGGAGATCGCGATGTCGGTTCCAATGATGACGCTCTATGCCGATCCGAAGGCGGTCGTGGATCCTGCCGCAACCGCTCATGCCGTCGCCGGATTGATGCAGTTCGACGCTGCCAAAGAACAGGAGCTCGCGTCAACCCTCACGGCGCGAGCATCGAATTTCACATTCATCGCACGTCAGATCGACCCGGCTCGCGCGAAAGCGGTCACCGACTTGAAACTTCCGGGGATCGCGGCGTACAAGGAGCCCGACCGAGTGGTGCTCGACCCCTCTGCGCTCGCCGTGGTCGGTCGAACCGACACAGACGGCATCGGTACCGCGGGTCTCGAACTTCAATACGACGACGTCCTGAAAGGGAAGGACGGACGCTTCGTTCGTGAACAGGACAAGAACGGTCGGTCAATACCGGGAGCAAGCAACGTCGAGGTAGCGCCGATTGCCGGCAACGATCTCGTACTCACGCTCGACAGGTCGATTCAGTATCAGCTCAACCAGTCTCTGTACTCGAGAGTGCGAGAGGTGAATGCGCGTGGCGGTACCGCGATTGTCATGAATTCGAAGACCGGTGACATCTACGCGATGGCGAACGTGCGTCGGAACGATGACGGAACGTACTCCAACAGCGGCAACTACGGGGCAGTAGAAGCGCACGAAACGGGTTCGACGGCAAAGGTGTTCAGCATCGCTGCCGCGATCAACGAAGGTGCCGTGAGTCCGGACAGCGTGTTCCACGTTCCCGGGGCTCAGCAATTCGACAAATACCTCATTCGTGACGCGTACCCCCACCCGACGCAGGCGATGCCTGTCCGCGAGATCCTCGTGAAATCGTCGAACCTCGGGACCGTACTCACGGCACAGCGCATCACGAGTTCAACTCTCGAGTCGTACCTCCATGCTTTCGGCTTCGGCGACAAGACCGCACTCGATTTTCCGGATGAGAGCCCCGGCATCCTGAAGCCTGTCAGCAAATGGCGGGGTACCGAGAAGATCACGGTGGCCTACGGATACGGATTTGCATCGACATCGTTGCAGTTGATTTCCGCCGTGAACGTGATTGCCAACAACGGAACCTACGTTGCGCCACGCATCGTGTCGGGGACGATCGACAAGAGTGGAAAGCTTCGCTCGAACGAGGCCTCATCGACACGTCCCGTCCTTACTCAGACAACGGCAACTCAGATGAATCTGATGATGCGCGACGTCGTGTGTTTCGGCACGGGCACGCTCGCAAAGATTCCGGGTATGACCGTCGCAGGAAAGACCGGTACCGGCTACAAGGTGCAGCGCGACGGCACCTACGGATCCGACACCACCGGACGCAAGTACTTCGCCTCGTTCGTCGGGTTTCTCCCGGCCGAAGATCCACAGGTCACGATTCTCGTGTCGATCGACGAACCGGACTCCAGCTCGCGAGACCGCTTCGGTGGCACGGCAGCTGCGCCCGTTTTCTCTGAAGTGGGTTCCTTCGTTGCTCGCGAACTTCGGATTCGCCCGGCTGCCACGACGCAACCCTGCGCAAAGGTCGACCCGTACGCACGTGAAGGAGAGGCCGGTCACTGATCGGCGACGGATCATGGTGGCGTTCGCTGAGTTGGCGAGGGCGATTTCGGGTATGGCTTCGCCGATCGGGCCGGCAACGAAGGCCGCCGACGCGCTCGAATTGGTTGATGCATCCGTCGATTCGCGGCAGGTGACGCAAGGTTGCTTGTTCTGCTGCGTTGTCGGCCAACAGTCCGACGGGCACCGATTCGCCGGCGAGGCTGTGGCGCGCGGTGCACGGGCACTCTTGGTGTCGCACGAGCTCGACATTTCCGTTCCGCAACTGCGTGTCGACGAGTCTTTGATGCGTCGGGCGACGGCCGAGGCTGCAGCCTTAATCCATGGAAATCCTTCGCACGAAATTCCAGTGGTCGGTATCACGGGAACGAACGGCAAGACGACGACTGCGGCAATGATCGGCGCCATTTGTGAGGCGGCCGGATTGCCCTCAACCGTTCTCGGCACCCTTTCGGGCGTCAGAACCACACCCGAATCGACCGACCTGCAGCGTGAGATGCGGCGAGCGGTTGACGCGGGCCACCGCATTTTCATCATGGAGGTCACATCACATGCCCTTGCACTCGACAGAACCCACGGCACAGCGTTTCGTGCGGCGACTTTTACCAATCTCGGTCATGACCACCTTGACTTCCACGGTTCGGTCGAGGCCTATTTCGAGGCGAAGGCGAAGCTCTTTGAACGGGGTGTAGCCGACGAAAGCATCGTCAACCGTGACGATGCCCACGGCGCCGTGCTCATCGAGCGGATCACGGCGACGGGCGGACGCGTCGAGACCTACGGCATCGACGATGCGCAGGGGCTTGACGCGTCGATGTCCCGCAGTGTGTTCTCGTGGCACGGCATCGATGTGATCCTGCCGATCGGGGGACGGCACAACGTGTACAACGCCCTCGCAGCCGCAACGACGGCGCAAGTGCTCGGGATACCGATCCCGGCGATCGCAGCTGGGTTGAGCCGGATGGACGAGGTGCCGGGCCGTATGCAGCGGGTCAAGGTTGAAGCACCGTTTTCAACGTTCGTCGACTTCGCGCACACACCGGACTCTCTGGCTGCAGTCCTGCGGTCCGTGCGCGACGCTTCGACCCCGGGTTCTCAAGTTGTCGTCGTATTCGGCTGTGGAGGAGATCGCGACCCCTCGAAACGGCCGCTCATGGGCCGGGTCGCGTCGCAGTTGGCTGACCTCGTGATCATCACGACTGACAACGCCCGATCAGAAGATCCAAACGTCATCGCGGGACAGATTCTTGAAGGTGCGCAGGGTGGTGCGGTCGTGCGCACGATCCTCGATCGACGTGAGGCGATCTCGGCGTCGATCGAAGCGGCCCGGGCAGGCGACGTCGTCGTCATTGCGGGCAAGGGGCACGAAAAGGGTCAGACGATCGGTGGAGTGACGCATGACTTCGACGACATGGTCGAAGCCGCCCGCGCGATGGAAATGTCGGTTGGTGGTGGGCAATGAACGGCAGACTGAACGCGGGTAAGAAATGATTGCGGTTTTTCTCGGTGGCTCGATCGCCATGCTCGTGTCGCTTTTCGGCACGAGGTATCTCATCGGATTCTTCCGACGCATCGGTCGCGGACAGCCGATACTCGGCAAGGAAGACCTCGGCCCGACACACCACACGTACAAGCAAGGCACACCGACGATGGGTGGTGTCGCAATCGTGTCCTCGGCTTTTGTCGGCTGGACCATCGCTCACTTGCGCAACGGACTCACATTCTCGAACCAGGCACTCATCATGTGGGCGTGCATCGCGGTCATGTCGGTCATGGGATTCCTCGACGACTTCATCAAGGTTCGCAAGTCGCACAATCGAGGAATCTTCTGGAAGAAGAAGGGGTACGTCACGTTCGGGCTGACCGTGCTCTTCCTCTGGTGGCTCGCATCTGCCACCAACGTGAGTCAGACCTTCTCGGTCACCCGCGCAACAAGCCCCGGATGGCATCTTCCGTGGCCGGTGTGGGTGCTGTGGGGTGCGGTCATGGTGTGGAGCGCAACGAACGCCGTCAACGTGACCGACGGTCTCGACGGCTTGGCTGGGGGGTCGGCGTTGATGTCGTTCCTCGCTTACACGATCATCGCCTACTGGTCGTTCCGAAATCCCGACATCTACGGTCTCGTGAACCCTCTGGACCTCGCAGTTCTGGCAGCAGCCTTTGCGGGGGCGTGCGGAGGCTTCCTGTGGTGGAACGCGGCGCCGGCGAAGATTTTCATGGGTGACGTCGGCGCACTGGGCATTGGTGCAGCGCTCGGGCTGCTTGCCGTCACCACGAACACGCACGTGCTCTTGCTCTTGATCTGCGGCATCAACGTCTTCGAAGCAGGTTCGGTTGCCGTGCAGATGGGTGTGTTCAAGGCGTCCGGTCGCAAGCGACGTCTCCTGCGGATGTCACCGATTCATCACCACTTTGAATTGATCGGCTGGCCTGAAACGAGTGTCATCATTCGCTTCTGGATCATCCAGGGCATTTGTGTGGCAACGGCGCTCGCCGTGTTCATCGGTGACTTCACCCGCCAGGTGGGTTGATGTCGCGGGCGTTGGTGTTCGGTCTCGGCATTGCAGGCACGGCCGTTGCGCGCGCATTGGCAGTTCGTGGTCTCGAACCCGTGCTCGTTGATGACCACCCGAACTCGAGCCACGATGCATTGGCGGCGGAGTTGGGTGCGTCGCTTGTTATCGCACCCGACCTCGGGGTCCTGGCCGACATCGTGAAGAATGTCGACTTCGTGATGCCGGCACCGGGTGTTCCCGAATCGCATCCGCTGTTTGCAATCGCGAACGACCTCGACCGCGAGGCGCTGTCGGAAATCGAACTCGCCTACCGATGGGAGGCAGAGCGCAAGGGTGGCCCCCGACCGATGATCGGTATCACCGGGACCGACGGAAAGACGACGACCACGCTGATGGCGACGGCGATGATTCGTGAATCGGGTGGTCGTGCTCTCGCGGTGGGAAACACCGAAACACCCCTGATCGCTGCTCTCGACGAGTCCGTCGATGCGTTCGTGGTCGAATGCTCGAGCTTTCGATTGGCGCTGACGAGTCGATTCAGGGTCGAGGCGGGAGTGTGGTTGAACATCGCTCCCGATCATCTCGACTGGCACCGTGACTTCGAGTCCTACCGTGATGCGAAGGCACGCATCTGGTCGGCTGCCTCACCCGACGACGTTGCAGTCGCACCTTCGTCGAGCGGCACAATTCTCGGCACGGCGCGCGAATCGAAGGCTCGTGTGGTCACCTTCGGTGTCGACGACGGCGACTACGCCCTTCGCAACGGTGTCTTGTTTGCGTCTGGCAGCGAGATGCTGCCGGCGTCCGGAATGCGCCGGTCCCTTCCTCACGACGTCACCAATGCACTCGCCGCAGCCGCGTCGGTTCTCGAAACAGGAACGGCGTCACTGGCCGGAGTCGTCTCGGCGTTGGAGACCTTCGCGCCGTCGCATCACAGGATCGAATTCGTGGCAAGCGTGAAGGGGATTTCCTGGTACGACGATTCGAAGGCAACGTCGCCTCACGCCGCGTCAACCGCTTTGCGCGCCTTTCCCTCAATCGTGCTGATCGCCGGTGGTCGCAACAAGGGCCTCGACCTCGCACAGTTGGTTGAAGCCGGCGGAGCCGTGAAGGCCGTCGTCGGAATCGGCGAAAGCGGACCCGAGATCGCGGGGTATTTTGCGAAACGTTGCCCCGGCGTCACTGCCTCATCGATGGCCGAGGCGGTCGAGTATGCCGCTGGTTTCGCAACCGATGGCGACGTCGTCCTGTTGTCTCCCGCATGCACGAGTTTCGACTGGTACCGGAACTACGAAGAACGAGGTCGCGAGTTCGTCCGTTGCGTACGCGAGCGTCTCGGCTTGTCGATCGAGGGGGATCAATGAACCGAACGATCGAACATGACAGGCTTGCACCTGCCATGGAGAAGCAATTGTCGGTCGCCGAGCGTCGCCGCGCGACACTCGAACGCACCGGCATCGCGTCGAACCGAAAGCTCTCGTCGGGTCCGCCAACCGTTGCGTTTTACGGAATCCTCGCCGTCACCGTGCTGCTCGTCATGTTCGGTCTGGTGATGGTTCTTTCTGCTTCGTCGGTGACGATGTTGCACAGTGGCAATTCGCCGCTGTACATGTTCAACAAACAGTTGTTCTGGGCATTCTTCGGTTCGTTCGCGATGTTCTTCACCTATCGCACGCCCTACATCATCTGGAAGCGCTGGGCCCCGCACATCTTCTTCATCGGGATGGTCGCCATGGTGCTGCCTTTCGTTCCCGGTCTCGGCGTCTCCGTTCGTGGTGCGCGGGCATGGGTCGGTACGGGCGTGCTCGGATTCCAGCCCTCCGAATTTCTGAAGATCGCGGTACTTCTGGTGAGCGCAAAAGTTTTGTCCGAACGTTTCCGCGAGGTTCATGATCTGCGGCGTACCTTCTGGCCAGTCAGTCTGTTCATGGCCATGGCGTCGGGTATGTGCGTGTTGCAGGGCGACCTCGGCACGGCGATCGTGTTCGGTGCGATCATCCTCGGGGTGCTCTTCATCGCGGGAACGAGGGTGCGGGTCCTCGCAATCGCAGGTGGGGCGATGTTTCTCGGTGGTGCGATGGCCGTGTTGCCCAGCGCATACCGTCGTCAGCGTTGGACGTCGTTCCTGCATCTCAGTGAAACGAAAGCGCACTACGGGTATCAGGTGTACCAGTCGATGATCAGCATCGCGAATGGTGGCGTTACGGGTGTCGGCGTGGGCGAGGGGGCTGGCAAGTGGGGATACGTTCCACTGGCGCACAGCGACTTCATTTTCGCGATCATCGCGGAAGAATTCGGTTTGGTTGGGGTCGTCGCTGTGCTCGGAATGTTCCTCGGCCTCGTGCTTTTCGGTATCCAGGCAGCTCTCGGGGCACGAGACGTGTTCGGAGCCCTGATTGCTGGTGGAATAACGGCGTGGTTCGGAGTGCAGGCGTTCATCAACATCGGCGGCGTCACTGCAACGATGCCCGTCACCGGTCTCACGCTGCCGTTCATTTCGTACGGCGGCAGTTCGCTTCTCGTGTCGATGGCCGCGGCCGGTTTGCTTCTCAACGTCGCGCGCAACATGAAGTGAGGCACGTGTGACCCCCGGTCGATCGATCGTGATCACCGGCGGCGGCACCAGCGGCCACGTTCTGCCCGCCATCGCGATTGCCGAGATGCTCGAGGATCGCGGTGTCGATGCTTCCAATATTCACATCATCGGAACCGTGAGGGGAATCGACGCGCGCCTGCTCGGTGAAACGAACTACGACTTCACGTTGCTGCCCGTCTCGGGGTTGCAACGTTCGTTGCGACCGAAAGCGGTTATTGCCAACGCTTCGATGCTCTTGCGGTACGTGTCGGCACGACGACGCGCGATGGCGATACTGCGAAGCGTCGACGCAGGCGCAGTCGTTTCCGTGGGCGGCTACGGAAGTCTTGCGCCGATGGCCGCCGCCAGAAGGCTTGGGATTCGTACCGTCGTCGTTTCGTATGACTCGCGGCCCGGGCTGGCCACGCGTCGACAGGCACGCTCGGCTGATGTGATTGCCGTCGCCGATCCAACTTCTCCCTTGCCGCACGCTGTTCATGCGGGCGCACCGGTTCGGCGCGCAATTCGGGGTGTCGACAGGTTCGCCGCACGAGACGAAGCACGCCGATTGCTCGGCATTCCCGCAGACGTGTTCGTCGTCGGCGTGATGGGAGGTTCACTCGGCTCGGCGTTGTTGAATGATGCGGTCACCGCGGCGAGCGTTGATGATCGACTCAACGGAGTTTTCTGGTTCCACGTGACCGGAGAGCGCTACGCGGGTTCGGCAGCAACCGACAGCAACCGCATCATGGTGCCGTACCTCGCCGATATGCCATCTTTCTATGCCGCCTGCGACATCGTCCTGTGTCGCGCCGGCGCCAGCACTGTTGCCGAGATCTCGACGGTGGGCATTCCTTCAATCCTGGTGCCATGGGCGGGGGCTGCCGAGAACCACCAGGAGCACAACGCACGGCTCCTTTCGGATGCCGGTGGCGCAGTGATGATCGGCGAGGCCGTATTCAACATCGATCGGCTCGTATCCGAAGTGGCACGTCTGCGCGACGATGAAGACCTTCGCAGGAGAATCGCATCGATTGCATCGGCTCTCGGCGAACCGAACCGTCGCGCCGCCCTCGCGGACCTCATCATCGACGACTCCGATCGTCCCGCGATGCGAAAGTCGGTCGACCTGTCCCGTCAACGTCGTCTCCACATCGTCGGCATCGGCGGCCCCGGAATGAGCGCGCTCGCCCGAGCATTGCACGAGGCCGGTCACTTGGTGTCCGGCTCGGACATCAGAGACTCCGACGTCACGCGCGCATTGCGGTCCGAAGGAATGAAAGTCGACATCGGCCACAGCCGCGCGCTTGTCGACGGCTGTGATGCCGTTTGTGCGTCGACCGGGGTTCCCGTTGACAACATCGAAATGGACGAGGCGCGCCGGCGTGGAGTTCCCGCCTTGTCCCGTGCAGATCTGCTCGCCGCGTTGTGTTCGCGTGCGCAGACGATCGGTATCGCCGGAACACACGGCAAGACCACCACCACGTCGTTGCTCGCGACCATGCTCGGCGGACGCGACCGACATTGCGGTTTCGTCGTCGGCGGCGATGCGCCCGGACTCGGCACGAACGGCGGTTGGTCAGCTGACGGTCCGTTCGTGGTCGAGGCCGACGAAAGCGACGGAACGCATGAACAGCTGCCACTGCGTGCCGCGGTGATCACGAACATCGACGTCGATCACCTCGACCATTTCGGAACAATCGAAGGCATCGCCGAGAGTTTCAGCCGATTCGCTTCGCGTGTCGATGGTCCTGTCGTGCTGTGCATCGACGATCCGCTGTTGAAGGTTCTTGGAGTCGACCTGCGATCCGCCGGACGCTCGGTGGTCACATACGGAGAAGATGTAGCCGCCGATGTGCGTATCGACGGAGTCACTCAAGAGGGCTCGTTGCTCGCATTCGATCTCGAGATATCCGACGAGGTGGGACGGGTCTTCTCGGGCGCAAGACGGGTTTCCGTCGCGGTGCGTGCGCAGGGCCGGCACAACGCATCGAACGCGACAGCGGCGTTGGTTCTCGCCCTGTTGCACGGGGCATCTCTCACCGATTGTCTCGATGCCTTGCCCGGATTCGAGGGTGTTGGTCGCCGATTCGATGTACGTGGCGAGCGGGAAGGAGTTGTCTTTGTCGATGACTATGCGCACTTGACGAACGAGATCCGCGCCGTCATCGCCTCCGCGCGCACGGGTTACTTCGCCGACCGGCGGATCGTGGCCGTGTTCCAGCCCAACCGCTATCACCGCATTGCGTCGATGGCGGGTGACTACGCAGACGCATTCATCGACGCCGATGTGGTTTTCATCACGGACATCTACGCGTCGGGCACGCCCGTCATCGAAGGGATAACCGGGCAGTTGGTTGTCGACGCTGTGGTGACAAGCCATCCCGAGAGCGATGTTCGTTGGTGCAAGGAACGTGCTTCGCTCGTCGCGGCGGTTGCCGACGAAGTCCGTTCGGGTGATCTCTGTCTGTCGTTCGGTTGCGGTGACATCGAGTCGTTTCCCGGCGAGGTGATGCGCGAGCTCGATCTCCGTCGGCTTGCGTCCGATCTTCGTGATAACGGCTTTGTCGTGACCGAGATGCTGCCGATGGGTGAGCGCACGACGTACAAAACCGGCGGAAATGCCCGCGTTGCAGTCGAGGTCGATTCGGTCGCGACACTCGAGCGTCTCGCCGACGCCATCCACGATCGCGACCTGCCGATCGTCGTGCTCGGCCGCGGCAGCAACATGCTGGTCGCAGACTCCGGATTCGCCGGTGTGTGCCTGATGCTGGGAGAGTTCGCGTCGTTCGTGCGACCGGCGTCGCAACGCAACAACGACGGGACGCTCGACGTCACGATCGGTGGATCAACACCGTTGCCCGTGGCCGCGCGTCAACTGAGCGCACTCGGAGTGGCCGGATTCGAATGGGCGGTCGGTGTGCCGGGGACCATCGGCGGCGCCGTGCGCATGAACGCGGGTGGCCACGGTTCCGACATGATCGCCGCGCTCGTCGACGCTCTGGTCGTCGACATGCGATCGGGTCGGGCTGCGCGCGTTCCCGCGGCGCAACTCGGGTTGCGTTTCCGCGGTTCCGATCTCGGCGACCACCACGTCGTCGTCGACGTGCGCCTCAGACTGGCGGTCTCCGAACTCGGTTGCGGTGACGCAGCCATCGCCGAGATCGTGCGTTGGCGGCGTGACAACCAGCCGGGCGGTCAGAACGCCGGCTCTGTGTTCATCAATCCCGACAACGGCGCACGTTCGGCGGGGGAGATAATCGACAGGGTCGGTTTGAGGGGCTTTCGTCACGGTGGCGCGGCGGTCAGCGACAAGCACGCGAACTTCATCCAGGCCGAGGCCGGTGCTTCGAGCGCTGATGTCATCAGGGTCATGTCAGAGGTTCATCGCCGTGTGCTCGAAGCCGAGGGTGTGTCGTTGCGCAGCGAGGTTCGTCTCATCGGGTTCGCGGTCGGCTTGCCCTTTGCCGCTCCGCAGGCCGAAGACGCGCGATCGAACGACGGAAGTGCGAGGCTTGACGCGTACATCGCTGCGCACGCGCTCGTACCGAACGACACCGAAGCACCATGACCGACGAAGCACCATGACCAACGAACCGAACGAGAACGATTCGCACCATCAAGCGGCGAACGATGATGCTCGGGTGACGGGTGAAACACCGGTTGTCAGGGCCCTGAACGACGTCCCAACCGAGGTGCTCGACGAACTCACGACGGCCTTCGAAAAACACGCGATCGATGTGCCCGGGAAGCCGGAACGTCTTCCCGACACCGACGCTGTCATCATCGACGGTTTCGACCTTGTGTCCGACCAAGACCTGACACACGCGCGTCGACCTCCGGCCACCGAGGGTGGGCTCGTCATCGAAGACGTCGAGTTGACGGGGCCAATCATCGTCGACGATCCCGTCGTGAAGGGAGGCCGACGTTTTCGCCTGCGGCGAATTGCTGTGCGCCGCGCCGAAGGGCGACGACGTTTGCGCATCCTCGCGTGGATCGTTGGGCCGGTGCTGGTCATCGGCCTGATGCTCGGAATTCTCGCTTCGCCGATCTTCGGCGTGCGCACCATCACGATCGACGGCGTGAAGTACACGTCGCAGATCACGCTCGGCAACGCGAAGAAGCTGGTGAAAGGGAAGTCCATCTTCAGCGTCGATCTCGGGGCGATCGAGGCAATCTTGCAGAGCGATCCGTGGGTTCGTGATGCGCAGGCTAAGCGGCGCTTTCCGTCAACTGTCTTCATCGACATTGCCGAGCGCAAACCGGTCGCGTGGTACGTGGGCTCCGACAATCAGGCTCGGGTCATCGATGTCGACGGTCGGGTCATCACCGTGTTGAACGGCCAACCCACCGCCTACACCCAGATCAGCGGCGTCGGCCCGGACTTGCCGGCGGGGGCGCAGGTCGACGACGTCTTTGCGGCTGCGGCTCAAGTCGTTGCGTCGCTTCCTCCCGAGGTCGCCCCACTCATGTTGAACATGGGAGTGACGGGTGGAACCGACCTCTTGATGACCCTGCGTACGGGGACGGTTGTCACGTTCGGACGCCCCACTGACTTGCGGGCGAAGCTGGTCTCGCTCGTTCTGGTGCTGCGCCGCACCGATCCAAAGAGTCTGAAGGGCATCGATCTGTCGAGCGGCGACCCGATTCTCGCCGGCCGATGACGGCTTGCTCAGGGCGAGAAATTCAGGGTATTCACCAGTTTTGACCGCCAACGTGGGAAGATAATCCAACTATTTCTCGATCTCCCGGAGGTCTAGGCCCATGGCCGGAGCGCCCCAGAACTATCTCGCAGTGATGAAGGTCGTCGGTGTCGGCGGCGGTGGTGTCAACGCTGTCAACCGCATGATCGACGCCGGGCTGAAGGGCGTCGAATTCGTTGCCGTCAACACCGATGCGCAGGCGCTGCTCATGTCCGACGCCGACACCGACGACCTTCATCACTGCGAGATAGTTCTGGGG
>CAYFLC010000001.1:58126-63903 GCA_964343885.1 uncultured Bifidobacterium sp. | reverse complement strand
GACGCCGACGTGAAGCTCGATATCGGACGCGACCTCACCCGCGGTCTCGGTGCCGGAAGCAATCCCGAGGTTGGCGCCCAGGCGGCGGAAGCTCACCGTGACGAGATCGAAGAAATGATCAACGGTGCCGACATGGTGTTCATCACCGCGGGTGAAGGCGGAGGTACCGGTACCGGCGCGGCTCCCGTTATCGCGGAAATTGCGCGTGGGCTCGGAGCACTCACGATCGGCGTCGTCACGCGCCCGTTCGGTTTCGAGGGTCGCCGTCGTGCGACGCAAGCCGAGAACGGAATCCAGAAGCTGAAGGAAAAAGTCGACCCGTCAACACCGACTTCGCCGACGTGAAGATGATCCTCAGTAACGCGGGAACCGCGCTCATGGGCATCGGCCATGCAAGTGGCGACAACCGTGCCGTCATTGCCGCAAAGGCCGCCATCACAAGTCCGCTCCTCGAGGCACAGATCGACGGCGCGCGCGGCATTTTGCTCAACATCTCAGGCCCGTCGAGCATGGGTCTGTTCGAAATGAACGCGGCAGCGGAAGTGGTGCACGGCGTTGCCCACCCCGACGCGAACATCATCTTCGGAACCGTCATCGACGACGAACTCGGCGACGAGGTTCGTGTCACGGTCATCGCCGCGGGATTCGATCGATGGGAAGCTGGCGAGCACAAGCGTGCACCGCTGCGCCCCGTCGAAACGCAGCCACGTCCGGTGCAACGCGACACGTTCTCTGACCGTGACCCGCTCGACACCAGCGGCGACGATGATTTCGACGTTCCGTCCTTCCTGAAATAACGGCGCGGAGTCGCCGGTGCTCGCACCACCGCCCGACGCAGAACTGGTGCGTGCACGCGTTGCCGACCTTCGTTCGCTCATCATGCAGTTACGTGGTGAAGCCGAGGCGGTGAAGATCGTGGCGGTCACCAAGACATTCAGTGCAGCTGCAATGGATTCGGCTGCCGAATCAGGTTGCGACGCTGTTGGCGAGAACTACGCCCAGGAGTTGCTCGACAAGTTGCCGCAGCGCCGCATTCGGCCCGGATTGCCCGTGCACTTCATTGGCCATCTGCAGTCGAACAAGGCGAAAGCTCTCTTCGACCATGTCACCCTGTGGCACACGGTCGATCGACCGTCGGTCGTGTCGACACTGGCCCGTGAATCGGAGCGTCGTGGGTCCGCTGCCCGGGTTCTCATTCAGGTGAACTCGACAGGGGAGGAGCAGAAGTCGGGGTGCGCCCCAACCGACGCGGCGTCCCTTGTCGACCAGGCCCGGGCAACCGGCCTCAATGTGGTGGGTCTCATGACCATGGGTCCATCCAATGCCGACCCGATCGAGACGCGTCGGGCTTTTCGATTGGTCGCCAGCCTGTGTGCCGACCTCGGGCTGACGGACTTGTCCATGGGGATGACGCATGACGTTCGTATTGCGATCGAAGAGGGTGCGACGATCGTTCGCGTTGGCTCGGGATTATTCGGCGAACGTCCCCGATCCGACTGAATCGCTCATATAGCCTGTCGTCATGTCGATGTGGAGACGAGCAATGGACTATCTCGGCCTCGGGGCCGACGATGCGTACGACGACTATGACATGTCCGTTGAAATGGAACGTCCCGCCCGACCCGTGCGCGGTTATGCGGGTGATCCCTCCGGTCGTGCTCCGCGTCCGCGCCAGGACTACGAGTACGACGACCCGAGCGGGGCCATGCCCGCTGCAACGGGTGGATATCCGCGTCCCGACGATTCGGGCCTGCAGCTTCGCCCCGTCGGCACACCACGGCAAACCGCAACCGTGCGTCCGCTCGTTGCGGCCGGCGGCGAACCCGTCACCGTGCGTCCGCAACGATTCGAACAAGCGAAGGAAATCGCCGATCGATTCAAGGAAGGCCAGCCGGTCATCATGAACCTCGAAACCACCGATGCCGAAGTGATGCGTCGACTCATCGATTTCGCAAGCGGTATTTGCTACGCACTCAATGGTTCGATGGAACGCGTCGCGTCAGGCGTCTTCTTGTTGAAGCCGTCGGCCTCGCGTCCGTCGCACTTCGACTGAAAGAGACGCTCGTGCGCGACCTCCTGTGCCAACTGCTGAACCTCTATTTGCTTGTCATCTTCGTGCGCATCATTCTTTCGTGGTTCCCATTGCGACCCGGCGGCGCAATGCAACGTGTGCGTGACGCGTTGTGGAAGGTGACGGAACCGTTGCTCGGCTTTGCGCGTCGCTATCTGCCGCCGCTCGGACAGTTTGACCTCTCGCCGATCGTCGTCATTCTCTTTCTCCAGCTCGTCGTCGGCAGGCTGATCCTGCAGTGCGGCACGCTCTAGGCCTGGCCTATTCGTCAAGCAAGCCGAAAAGCCCGTACCCTGCAGAGCCGTGACCTACCCGAAGGTTGACCCCCAGCCGAACTTTCCCTCGATCGAGGAGTCCGTTGCCGCTTACTGGGCGACCGACGGAACTTTCCGTGCGTCGGTCGACAACCGCCCGGCGGGCGAGAACGGTGACAACGAGTTCGTCTTTTACGACGGCCCGCCGTTCGCCAACGGATTGCCGCACTACGGCCACTTGCTGACGGGTTTCGTGAAAGACGCGGTTCCGCGGTACCAGACGATGCGCGGTCGACGAGTCGAGCGTCGATTCGGTTGGGACTGTCACGGCTTGCCCGCCGAAGTGGAAGCTGAGAAGGAACTCGGCATCTCCGGTCACCCTGCGATCACGAAGTTCGGAGTCGACAAGTTCAACAACGCCTGTCGTACCAGCGTGTTGCGCTACACGAACGAATGGGAGCGTTACGTCACTCGCCAGGCGCGTTGGGTCGACTTCTCGAATGACTACAAGACACTTGACATCTCTTACATGGAGAGCGTCATGTGGGCGTTCCGCACGCTGTGGGAGAAGGGTCTCATCTACGAGGGCTTCCGAGTGTTGGCGTATTGCTGGCGATGTGAAACCCCGTTGTCGAACACCGAAACGCGCATGGACGACGTTTATGCGAACCGACAGGACCCTGCTCTCACGGTGTGGTTCCAGCTCGATTCCGGTGAACGCATTCTCGCGTGGACAACAACGCCGTGGACCCTGCCGTCGAATCTTGCGCTCGCCGTGGGTCCCGATATCGACTACGCCGTCATGCAGGCCGCCGACGGTAACCGCTACGTCCTCGCCGAGGCACGTCTCGGGGCGTACGAAAAGGAACTCGCCGAAGCCGAGCGCGTCGGAACCGTCCGTGGATCCGAACTCGCGGGTCGTTCATATGAACCACTACTTCCGTTCTTCGCCTCGACGCAGAATGCATTCCGAGTGCTCGCCGCCGACTTCGTCACAACCGAAGACGGCACCGGTGTCGTACACATGGCGCCGGGATTCGGTGAAGACGACCAAATCACGTGCAATGCGGCGGGTATTCCCACCATCTGTCCGATGGACGAGAAGGGTTGCTACACCGCCGAAGTCATCGACTGGGCGGGAACACACGTCTTCGAGGCGAACCCCCTCGTTATCCGACACCTGAAAGACGCCGGCCACGTCGTACGCCACGATTCGTACGACCACAGTTACCCACACTGCTGGCGTTGCTCGCAACCGTTGGTCTACCGCGCCGTGTCGAGTTGGTTCGTCGAGGTGACGAAGTTTCGCGACCGCATGGTCGAGCTGAACGAACAGATCCGCTGGGTGCCCGAGTACCTGAAGCACGGAACGTTCGGCAAGTGGCTGTCCAATGCGCGCGATTGGTCGATCAGCCGCAACCGTTTCTGGGGTTCACCGATTCCCGTGTGGAAGAGCGACGATCCCGCATACCCGCGCATCGACGTGTACGGCAGTGTTGCCCAGCTCGAAGCCGACTTCGGCGTGAAGGTCGACGATCTGCACCGTCCCACGATCGACAACCTGGTGCGGCCGAACCCGGATGATCCGACGGGCAAGTCGATGATGCGGCGTGTTCCCGAGGTTCTCGACTGCTGGTTCGAGAGCGGATCCATGCCGTTCGCGCAGGTGCATTACCCGTTCGAAAATCAGTCATGGTTCGAGCATCACTATCCGGGTGACTTCATCGTCGAATACGTCGCACAAACGCGAGGCTGGTTCTACACGATGCACGTTCTCGCGACGGCGCTCTTCGACCGCCCGGCTTTCGCAACCTGTGTGGGTCACGGTGTCGTCCTTGGTGACGACGGCCAGAAAATGTCGAAGAGTCTGCGCAACTATCCCGATCCGATGAAGGTGTTCGACACGTACGGCGCCGATGCGATGCGTTGGTACTTGCTGTCATCGCCGATTCTTCGCGGAAATGATTTCTCGGTCACCGAGGCCGGCATCCGCGAAACGGTGCGCCAGGTGTCGTTGCCACTCTGGAACACCTGGTACTTCCTTTCGCTCTACGCGAATGCCGAGGGACGAACGGGCAAGTGGTCGGTCGACAGTTCGAACGTTCTCGACCGCTACATCCTCGCGAAGACCCACAATCTCGTTGTCGAACTCACGGCGCAGCTCGACGCGTATGACCTGTTCGAGGCATGCGGAACCGTTCGCTCGTTCCTCGACGCGATGACCAATTGGTACGTGCGTCGCAGCCGCGATCGGTTCTGGGCCGGCGACCAGGAAGCGCTCGACACGTTGCACACCGTGTTGCACGTGTTGTGCCGCGTGATGGCGCCATTGCAGCCCTTGCTTGCCGAGCAGGTATTCCGTGGACTCACCGGCGAGCGCAGCGTTCACTTGGCCGATTGGCCGCTGCCCGATTCGATCCCCGCGGATTCGAATCTCGTCGATGCGATGGACGCGGTGCGTGATGTGTGCTCGACCGCACTGTCCGTGCGCAAGGCTCACGGTCGACGTGTTCGTCTTCCGCTGCGCAGCCTCACCGTTGCATCACCCGACATGGCATCAGCCTCGGCATTCAGCGACATCATCCGCGACGAAGTCAACGTGCGCGAAGTGGTGTTCACGTCCGACGTCGACGCGGTCGCTCGCCGTGAACTGCAGGTCTTGCCGAAGGCTCTCGGTCCGCGCATCGGCGGCGAAGTCCAGAAGGTGATCGCCGCCGTGAAAGCTGGTGACTGGAGCCTTGAGGGAATGGTTCCTGTGGCGGGGGGTGTGCGTCTCAATGAGGGCGAGTTCACGCTGAAGCTCGTCGCCGCCGAGGGAAGCGCGAGCGCCGGACTCGGCACCGCCGCCGGAGTCGTCGTGCTGGACGTCGAAGTTACGCCGGAACTCGAAGCCGAGGGCGTGGCGCGCGACATGATCAGAACGCTCCAGCAAACCCGTCGGGCGATCGGCCTCGACGTGAGCGACAGAGTTGTTGTCCACATCGATGCCCCAATGGTGGTTGCAGGTCAACTGGCGGCCCACACGGGGATGATTGGCACCGAGGTTCTGGCTACGGCAGTACTTTTGTCGGCGGGTGAGGGGAATCCCCAGCACGTCGAGGTTCTCGAGGGCGGCGAAGTACGCGTTTGGGTCAGTCGGGCGTCCTAGACTCCTCGCACCACGACGGCGAGTAGATAGGCACAGGTGATGGCTGCAAAAAAGCCGGTCAAGAAGGCCACGAAGAAGCCCAGCGCAAAGAAGCCGGTCAAGAAAGCTGCGAAGAAGGCGGCCTCAACGAAGGCGGTCCCGAAAAAGCCGGCAAAGAAAGTCGCGAAGAAGACGGTCAAGCCGGCAAAGAAAGTCGCGAAGAAGCCCAGCACAAAGAAGCCCGCCACAAAGTCGAAGATTTTGACGCCCAAGCAGAAAGCGAAGGCTGCCGCAGACAAGAAGAAGATCGCTGCCGCCAAGGCAC
>CAYFLC010000001.1:53401-58116 GCA_964343885.1 uncultured Bifidobacterium sp. | reverse complement strand
AGTTGAAGAAGAAGACCGCCGAGAAGAAGCGCATCGCCGCAGAAAAGGCCGCCGCCGCAAAGCAAAAAGCATTCGAAGCCAAGAAGAAAGCTGCAGAAAAGAAGGCACTCGAAAAGGCAAAGGCTGCAGCAAAGAAGGCGCAAGAGAAGGCCAAGGCCGAGGCCCTGCGGGCGCAGGCCAAAGCCAAGGCCGAGGCCCTGCGGGCACAGGCCAAAGCCAAGGCCGAGGCACAAAAGCTTCGCGACGCCGAGGCGAAGAAGAAGGCCGCCGAACGTGAGGCGGCCCGTCTGGCGAAAGAGGCCGAGCGTAAAGCGGAAGCCGACCGCAAGGCCGCCGAAAAGCGCAAGAAGGCTCTCGAGCGCCCGCCGATCATCAAGGGTCCATCACAGGACGGCGTCACATCGACGAAAGAGTTCGACCTGAAGTTTCTGTTCGGTCAGCGTGAGCTTCTGCATGAAGAGCGCGCCAAGTTGGTCGGCCAGGCAACACGTCTGGAAGACGAAGCGAACCAGCTCATCGAAGACGCCGAGATGGGCGATGTTCAGTTCGACGACGAGGGCGGTGAAGGCGACACCATGGTCGTTGAGCGCGAACGCGACCTCACCTTGTCAGCCCAGGCGCGCCAGACGGTCGAGGAAATCGACGCTGCGCTCGAGCGCCTCAAGATCGGTGAGTACGGCTACTCGTCGCACTCCGGCAAGCCGATCCCGCGCGAGCGCCTGAAGGCGATCCCGTGGACCACGGAACTCGTTGAAGAGCGCGTCGGGGGCATTGGCCGCCGGTGAAATCATTGCGTTCGGTCACCTTCGTGACCGCGTTCGTCGTCGTGGTTCTCGATCAAATCACGAAGCATTGGGCTCTCGACCATCTCAGCGACGGTCATGTCGACGACATCGTGGGTTCGTTGCGTCTCAATCTCGCGTACAACACAGGAATGGCCTTCGCAAAGGGGCAGGGCATTGGGCCATTCATCGCGGTAGCCGGATTGCTCGTCGTGGTTTTCTTGCTCGTTGGTCTTCGTCGCGAAACGAGGTCCGGCGCAGTGTTCGTCGGCATGGTCGCCGGTGGGGCAGCAGGAAACATCATCGATCGACTCTTCCGTGGTGACGCGTGGTTGCACGGAGCAGTGATCGATTTCATCGATCTTCAGTGGTGGCCGATCTTCAACTTGGCTGATGCGGCAATCGTCATCGGTGCGGGCTCGCTCGTTGTCTCGTCGTTGCTTCCGCAGAAGTCCGGTGAAGAATGATCGAAGAAGAGATTCCGTCGGCCCTCGCGGGTGACCGTCTCGACCGCGTGGTGGCACTGCTCGCCGACATCAGCCGCGCCCAGTCGACCGCTCTCATCGAGAACGGCGGAGTCAGGGTCGACGGTGTCGTCGCGTCGGCCGGCAAGGTGAAACTCGAAGTGGGGCAACACCTGTCGATCGATCCCTCTCGGGTTCCGGGAAAGGCTCTGCCATCAGCAGACCCTTCGGTCTCGATCGACATCGTGCATGTCGATGACGACGTGATCGTGATCAACAAGCACAGTGGCCTCGTTGTACATCCCGGTGCCGGCAATGAAGGAGGCACTTTGGTCAATGGGTTGCTCGCGTTGTATCCCGAGATTGCCGGTGTCGGAGACACTATGCGTCCCGGCATCGTGCACCGACTCGACATCGGCACGACGGGCCTCATGGTTGCGGCGCGTTCACAACGCGCTTACGAAACGATTGTCGAGCAACTTTCGTTGCGGGCGGTGCATCGCGAATACATCGCGTTGGCCGTCGGCCGATTCGAAGCCCCGAGTGGTGTCATCGACGCAGCCATTGGTCGCGATGTGCGCGACATCATGAAGATGGCCGTCCGTGTCGATGGCAAACCAGCGCGGACTCACTACGAAGTACTGGCTGAATATGTCGAGCCGACCGAAGCTTCGTTGGTGCGCTGCGAGCTCGAGACCGGCCGAACACATCAGATCCGGGTTCACCTCGCCGCGGTCGGCCACCCCGTTGTCGGCGACGCAACGTATGGCGGCGTCAGGGCGGCTCTGCCGTTCGGTCGTCCGGCTCTGCACGCCGCACGTCTGTCGTTCGTGCATCCGGCCACGGACGAACAGGTGTCATTCGAGGTTCCGCTGCCCGCCGACATGACGGAACTGCTCGCGCGTCTCAGTGCGGGTGATTGATTTCGGGCCATGGCGCATTGCCGCGGGCCGCGTCGGCAATGCCGGCAAGCGTGTACTGCTCGAGGTGATGTCGCATGTGTTGTCCTGCCGCATCCCAGATTGCCAACAGAACGCACTGTCCCTCGTGACTACAGGCTCCGTCTTGATGCGGTTGACCGAAATCACCGACGGTGATCGGCCCGTCGACTGCCGAGATGATCTCTGACAATTTGATTTCTTGGGCACTCTTGGCCAGTACGTAGCCACCTCCGACACCGCGTTTCGACCGCACGAGACCCGCGCCCTTCAGCGCAAGGAGAATCTGCTCGAGATAGGGCTGGGGGAGCCCTGTGCGCTCGGCGATGTCGCGCACCGAGGTTGGACCCGCCGAATCGGCGTGCAATGCGAGCGACAGCAGCGCTCGACACGCATAATCGCCCCTGGTGGAAACACGCACGCAGTCATCGTAGAACGTGGGGGTGTTGTGTCCCGACATGGGCGGGTGGTTCAATCGCATGGTGACGAATCCACCGACTTCCCCCACCATGCCGCGGTACGGCAACGGGGCGCTCACCGACGTGATGCCGTGGATTCTCGGCGCCTCGTTGTCAAGTTCGGTGTCGTCGTCTCGAATTCCGAATTGGATGCCCGACCACGATGCGAGCGTGCGGCAAAGGGTGGTACTTCTCGTCGATGGATTGGGTCACCACCAACTGCGCGAACGTACCGCTCTGGCTCCGACGCTGACTGCGATGCGTGGATCCGTCATCACGTCGGTTGCACCCACCACTACGGCAACTGCACTCACATCGCTCAGCACCGGGATGACCCCGGGCGAGCACGGCATAGTCGGCTACCGCATGGACATGGGAATATCCGTGATGAATTCGCTCAAGTGGGGCGACGAACGTGGCGACCTTCGACGCACGCACAATCCGGCCGACGTGCAGCCGTGTGTGCCGTTCATGGGTATCAAGGTGCCCGTCATCTCGAAAGCAGAACTCGAGGACACGGGCTTCACCGAAGCTCACTTGCGCGGCTCGATTCCCCGCGGCTGGCGAGTTGCTTCCAGCATCCCCGTCATCATCAGGAGTCTCCTCGACGCAGGCGAAAGCGTCGTCTACGCGTACTACGACGGCATCGACAAGGTCGCCCACGAGCGCGGGTTCGGTGTGTACTACGACGCCGAGTTGAAGGCATGCGATCGCCTCGTTGCCGACATCATCGCCGCACTTCCGTCGGGCGTCGCGCTGTACGTCACCGCCGATCACGGCCAGGTTCAAGTCGGTGACAACATCATCCACCAACCGGACACGGTGATGCATTGCGTCGCGAAGCAATCCGGCGAGGGCCGGTTCCGGTGGCTGCATGCAAAGCGCGGCGCCGAGAACGATCTCCACTCCGCATGTGTCGATGCGCATTCCGATATCGCCTGGGTGATGACCCGCCAGCAGATGATCGACGAGGGATGGTTCGGTCCCGTGGTTCGTCCGGCAGCCCAGCGGCGGCTCGGTGACGTGGCCTTGGTCGCGCGCGCCGATGTTTCTTTCGACGATCCTTTGGACGGAGGTCACTTCGTTTTGCAGTGTCGGCACGGCAGCATGACACGTGCTGAAATGGAAGTGCCTCTGCTCGTGCATGTTTCGTAGTGCTGTTCTAGGGTGGAAGAAGATTGGAGTCACATGAGCGAAACCCCCGAAATCATCCAGCAATCGGCCTCAATTAACGGTGACTCCGCCCAGGTAGTCGAGCCGGAAACGATCACCGAACCCGCAAAGGTGATGCGCATCGGATCAATGGTGAAGCAGCTGCTTGACGAGGCGCACGCAACGACTCTCGATGAGCCGAGCCGTGAGCGCATGGCCGAGATCTATGAGCGTTCCATCGTGGAACTTTCCGAGGCGCTGTCGCCCGATCTGCAGGAAGAACTGCGCATGCTCGCACTACCTTTCCACGAAGGAACCGTTCCTTCGGAAGCCGAGTTGCGTGTGGCAAAGGCGCAACTGGTGGGATGGCTCGAGGGCCTCTTCCACGGAATCCAGGCGACTCTCTTCGCTCAGCAAATCGCTGCACGCCAGCAACTTGAACAGATGCGCCAACTTCCGGGCGCGATGGTTCAGCCGAATTCCGAGGCACCGAACGGCCAATATCTCTAGTCGACTCGCCGACTGTTGGTTCGGAGACGACACCCTTTTGGTATTTTCGGGTCTCTGACCCGTCATGACTGATTCATTCACCCACCTGCACGTCCACACCGAGTTTTCGATGCTCGACGGAGCATCGCGCCTCGATGAACTGGTCGGTGCGGCGGTGGCTGACGGACAGCCCGCTCTGGGTATCACCGACCACGGCAACATGTACGGCGTTCTCGATTTCTATCGCGAGTGCAAAGACCAAGGAATCAAGCCGATCATCGGCACCGAGGCCTACATGGCTCACGAATCGCGTCTCGAGCGCCCGGCGCGTCGGGGTCGCATCGACGACACCGGCGGCGACACCGAAGGTGGAAGCAAGTTGTACTACCACCTCACCTTGCTGGCCGAGAACAACACCGGATACCGCAACCT
>CAYFLC010000001.1:29226-53391 GCA_964343885.1 uncultured Bifidobacterium sp. | reverse complement strand
CATCCAACTCTCGAGCCTCGCGTTCCTCGAGGGCTACTACTACAAGCCCCGTCTCGACTGGGAGCTGCTCGCGAAGTACAGCGACGGCCTCATCTGTTCCACCGGCTGCCTGGGTGGTCACGTTCTCCAGTCACTGCTGCGGGGCGACGACAAGGGTGCCCTCGAAAAGGCCGCCCGATTGCAAGACATCTTCGGCAAGGACAACCTCTTCGTCGAGATCCAGAACCACGGCATCCCCGCACAGATCGAAACCAACCCGAAACTCATCGAGATCGCCCGCAAGATCGGTGCGCCGCTCATCGCCACCAACGATTCTCACTACACCCATCGCGACGACCACACCGCGCACGATGCCTTGTTGTGCGTGCAAACGGGTTCGATGCTCAGCGATCCGAACCGGTTCAAGTTCGAGGGCGAAGAGCACTACCTGAAATCCGCCATCGAAATGCGCCACCTCTTCCGCGAGGTTCCCGAGGCGTGCGACAGCACGTTGTGGATCGCCGAACGGGCAAACGTCGAGATCGAATTCGGCAAAGTGCACCTGCCCGAATTCCCGTTGCCGCAGGGTTTCGCGTCCGACATCGACTATCTCAAACACCTGACCATGGAGGGTGCGAAGCAACGGTGGGGAAGCAATCTTCCCAAAGATGTCATCGACCGTCTCGGCTACGAGCTGAAGGTCATCGCCGACATGGGATTCGCTTCGTACTTCCTCATTGTCTGGGACCTCATCAAGCACGCGCGCGACAACGGGGTGCGTGTCGGTCCGGGTCGTGGTTCTGCCGCTGGCTGCGCCGTCGCGTATTGCCTGCGCATCACCGACCTCGATCCCATCCGCTACGACCTGCTGTTCGAGCGTTTCCTGAACCCCAGCCGTATTTCGATGCCCGACATCGACATGGACTTCGACTCTCGTTACCGCGACGAGATGATCCGTTACGCTGCCGAACGCTACGGCCGCGACCACGTGGCGCAGATCATCACGTTCGGCACCATCAAGGCGCGAAATGCCGTGCGCGATGCTGCGCGCGTGCTGGGTTACCCGTACAGCCTCGGTGACAAGATCGCCAAGGCGATGCCACCGGTCGTGATGGGCCGCGACACGCCGCTCAAGTACTGCTTCGAAGAAGTGCCCAAGCACCGCGACGGTTACAGGGCGGCCAGTGAACTGCGCGACATGGTCAACTCCGACCCCGACGTGAAGCGAGTGGTTGAAGTGGCCATGGGTCTCGAGGGTCTCAAGCGCTCCGACGGAATCCACGCCGCCGCGGTGGTGATTACCCGTGATGCACTCACCGATTATCTCCCGATCCAACGCAAGCCCGAGCCCGGTCAAGATCCGGCATCGGCGCCGGTTGTTACACAGTACGAAATGCACGGCGTCGAAGACCTCGGGCTCCTCAAGATGGATTTCCTCGGCTTGCGCAACCTCGACGTCATCACCGACACCGTCGAGATGGTGCGCAGTTCTGTCAATCCCGACTTCGACATCGACACCATCCCGATCAACGACCCCGCAACGTTCGCCTTGTTGTCCCGTGGCGACACCATCGGGGTGTTCCAGCTCGAAAGTCCCCCCATGCGGGCGCTTCTTCAATCCCTTGCGCCCAGCAGTTTCGACGATGTCGCCGCAGTAGTGGCCCTGTACAGGCCGGGTCCGATGAGCGCGAACATGCACTACGACTACGCCGACTACAAGAACAACCGCAAGAGCCCCGACTTCTTCCACCCCGATGCTCGCGAGCTGCTCGCCGACACCTACGGGCTCATGGTGTACCAAGAAAGCGTCATGCGCGTCGCGCAGAAGTTCGCCGGATATTCGTTGGCCGAGGCCGACAACCTCCGCAAGGCATGCGGCAAGAAGATCCCCGAGTTGATGGCCAAAGAGCGCGACCGTTTCGAAAGTGGGTGCGCCGACGCGGGCTACGGCTCCGAACTCGGACGGCAGTTGTTCAACGTGATCGAGAAGTTCGCCGACTACGCGTTCAACAAGAGCCACGCGTATGGCTACGGGCTCATCGCGTACCAAACCGCATTCCTGAAGGCCAACTACCCGGTGCAGTATGCAGCGTGTCTGTTGTCGAGCGTCAAGGGTGCATTCGACAAGAGCGCCATCTATCTTGCCGATGCGCGCAAGAGCGGCATCGAGGTGCGCACGCCCGACATCAATGTGTCGCGTTCCGATTTCGTGGCATTGTCGGCCGACGACGAAGCAGCACGAATCGTGAGCTTCGGTTTGTCCGCAATCCGCAACGTGGGCGAGGGGCTCGTCGAACAACTCCTTCGCGAACGCGACGAAAACGGGTCGTACGAATCGTTCCACGATTTCGTTGAACGTGCGCCCGAGCAGGTGCTGAACAAACGAACGGTCGAGTCGCTCATCAAGGCAGGTGCTTTCGACAACCTCGGCCACACCCGTCGTGGACTTCTCATGGTGTTCGAGCGGATCATCGACACCACCATCGAACGCCGGCGCGAGCGTGAGAAGGGCATCATGAGTCTGTTCGGCGACGAGATGTCCGGCGAATCGGGGTTCAGCGACCGAATCGAAATCCCGACTCTCGAATTCGACAAGACCGACCAGTTGCGCAACGAGAAGGAAATGCTCGGTCTCTACATCTCGGACCACCCGCTCATGGGAATCGAGTACGCCCTGCGGCGCAAGGTCGACTGCACCATCGCCGATGCTCGGGAACGCGACGACGGCGCTTTCATCATCATCGGCGGGGTCATCACCAACCTTGCCCGCAAGTACACCAAGCGTGGCGACCAGATGGCGGTGTTCGTTCTCGAAGATCTCGAGTCCAGCATCGAAGTCACCGTCTTCCCGAAGACGCTGACCGAAATAGGACATCTTCTGACCGACGATGCGATCATCTCGGTTCGCGGGCGCCTCGATCGGCGCGACGATGCGCGTGTTGGCTTCATGGCGCAAAAAGTCGAGGTACTCGAGAACCTCGGTGCGGCGGGGCCGCGGGCCGTGCGCATCGTTTTGTCGGCGTCGGCCATCGATGAACACACGATCGATCGGCTGAGAGGCATCCTCGTTGAATTCCCGGGCGACTCACCGGTCTTCTTCGATCTCGGGGGGAAGGTCATCAAGTTGACCGATGCCTTCAACGTCAGTGTCGACAAAGCCATGGGCGACCTGCGGGTGGCTTTCGGCGACGCCGTCGTCATCGAATAACCCCGAAGAATCACGGCATTCAGGGTCGTACCAAAGGTTGTCGGGGCCGGCACGTAGGCGAAGGCCGATTTCGCTGGCAGACTTGTAAGCCATGGCACTAGAGGTCGAGACCCGCGACTCGTCTGCTCTCACCGACGCCGACCTCGATGAAATGGCGTCAATGGGGGGCAGCTTCGATATCGGCCTGCTTTCCAAGGCCAAGGAAGACTGGGTTCTCAACACCACGGCCCGGGTCGACGGCAAGCTCCAGGGCTTTACTTTTTCCACTCTTGAGCGCATCGGCGGTACGCCGTGCGTACTTCTGGGAATGATGAGCGTCAAGCGTTCGACGAAGCGAGACACGGTACTGAAGGGGCTCATGTCCGAGGCGTACCACCGGGCACTCATGGCATTTCCCGACGAAGACGTCGTGGTCGGATCCCGTTTCGTGGCGGCCGACGGTCTCGAGGCCTTCAAGTCCCTCACCGAAATGATTCCCCGCCCGGGTCACCGCGCGGTGGGCGAAGAGCGCGCGTGGGGTCGCCGCCTGGCAAAGCGTTTCGGTGTCGATGCCAACTACGACGAGCAATCTTTCGTCGTCAAGGCATCGGGTCAGTCCGGCTATCTCGACCATGAATCGTCGAAGCCCGACAAGGTCAACCCTTCGATCGCCGAGATGTTCTCCAAAGTCCCCGCCGCCAAGGGTGGCGTCCTCATCGTCCACGGCTGGACGATGACCGAGAGCCTCGTCAAACTCGGCAAGCGCGCTTAGTTCGGGTCGACCCGATGGAGTTGCGTCGCGCGCTTGAAACGCGACGAATGACTCGCGACTTCACGGACAATCCGGTCGATGCTGCGCTCTTCGACGATCTGGTCAACCTCGCCGCTCGGTCTCCCAGTGCAGGCAAGACGCAGGGCTGGTCGTTGCTCGTTCTCGAAGGTGCTGCCAAGCAGCAGTTCTGGGACATGTCGCTTCCGCAGGAGAAGCGTCCCGGTTTCGCCTGGCCCGGGATTCTTCGCGCACCGGTCATCGCGCTGTCCTTCGCCGATCCCGATGCGTACGTTGCTCGATACGGCGAGGCCGATAAATCGCACACCGGTCTCGGTCGCGGGGTCGAGCACTGGGGCGCCCCCTATTGGACGATCGATGCATCGATGGCGACGATGTCATTGCTTCTCGCCGCGCACGATGTGGGGCTCGGTGCGCTGTTCTTCGCGGTTTTCAACGACCCCGAACGAATTCGCTGTCACTTCGGCGTCCCCGAGCAACTTCAGTTGCTCGGCGCGCTCGCATTGGGTTGGCCGAACTCCACATCAGCGCGACGCGGGGCGAGTGCGACACGTCGTCGCGCAACCGCGGCCGAGATCGTGCACCGCGAGCGCTGGTAACCGCCTGGCTCAGGCATCGAGTTGGCTGCGAAGTACGCCGACATCGGTTGCCGGTGCCATGCACACGTGTCCGTGGCAGAGGTAGGCACTGCCGTTCGTTCTTCCCTCGAACAAGGGCGAGCCATCCGCTTCGCCCCAGGCGAGCAGAAGGTTGGGGCGCCACCGCGCACGGTAGGCGTCGCCGAAAATGCCGAGCGGGCCGGGGACGACCAGTTCGCTTGGGCCGACGAGGCGGGTATGCAATCCGGCCAGTGCATTTCCCGCGGCACTTGGTGCCCGTCGCATCACCGGGTCGAGCAATTGCAGGATGCGGTCGGCATGGTTCGCGAATCGCTGCTCGCCGGTGAGCGCCGCGAGGCGCAGAAGCGCCACTGCCGCGAGAGAGTTCGCTGAGGGTGTCGCGTTGTCGAGCAGATCCTTCTGGCGAACGATGAGGCGTTCGCCATCGTCGGCAGTGGTGAACAGGCCGCCGAGTTCGGGATCCCAGTGGTGGTCGAGAAGCTGATCGGCTGCGTCGACCGCGTGGTTGGTCCATCGACGTTGTCCGCACGCTTCACCGAGTCGTGTGAAGCCGTCGACCAACGCGGCGAGGTCGGCCGCGAGTGCCGAATTCCGCGCCCGGGGATTGCCGTCGGCATGCCAGCTTCTGTACCAGCGGCCGGACGAATCACGTAATTCCGCGAGGAGGAACTCGGCGTTTGCGATCGCCGCGTCGAGCCATTTTGGTTCGTCGAACAGAAGTGCCGCTTCCGACAGCGAGGAGAGCATCAGCCCGTTCCACTCGGTGAGCACTTTGTCGTCGAGCAGCGGCCGGGGTCGGTCGTTCCTCGATTCGAACATCTTCGTGAGGGCTGGTTCAAGAGCGGGTGCAGGAACGTAGGCATCACGGAAATTGTGACGAGACAAGATGTTGCGGCCCTCGAAGTTTCCGCTCTCGGAAATTCCGAACCATTGGGTCACGAGATCCGCATCGTGTGAGGGGAGGAGCGCGCGCAGTTCGCTCGGCGTCCACGTGTAGAACCAGCCCTCGTGATGGTGACCATCGAAGTCGGCTGAATCTGCGTCTTCGGCAGAGAAGAACCCCCCATCGGCGTGCGTGAGATCACGGAGCACATACTCGATGGTGCGACGCGCGACGCGCGCGAAGCGGGTTTCGCCCGTGACGACGGCCGCATGAACGTAGACGCGGGCGAGCAGGGCCTGGTCGTAGAGCATCTTCTCGAAATGGGGGACGAGCCACTCGCGGTCGACCGAGTAGCGGGCAAAACCACCACCGAGGTGATCGTGCATTCCGCCCGCTGCCATGGCATCAAGAGACGAGACCGCAATGTCACGGGCCGACGAGTTGTCACTCGCAGCGAAACTGCGGAGAAGGAGATCGATGTTCATCGTCGACGGGAATTTCGGCGCGGCTCCGAAGCCACCCCATTCCGCGTCGAAGTTTGCGGCGAGATGTGACACTGCGTTGTCCAGAAGTTCGCTTCCGGGAAGCGTGACTGCCGGTGCGCTGATTTCGCTCCGCGAGAGAGCATCCATCAGTGCGGTGACGTTGGACTCGACATCGTCGCGACGATTGATCCACACGTCGGACACAGCTGCCATCAACTGGAGGAACGACGGTTTGGGGAAGTAGGTGCCGCCGAAGAACGGTTTGCCTTCCGGTGTCATGAAGACGGTCATCGGCCAGCCACCGCGTCCGGTCATTGCTTGCACGGCCTCCATGTACACGGCATCGACATCGGGCCGTTCTTCGCGATCGACTTTCACGTTCACGAAGCGTGCATTCATATCGGTCGCGACGGTTTCGTCTTCGAAGCAGTCGTGTGCCATCACATGGCACCAATGGCATGCCGAATATCCGACGGAAAGAAGGATCGGTACATTGCGTTCTCGCGCAGCCGCGAAAGCTTCGTCACCCCACGGGTACCAGTCGACCGGATTGTCCCGGTGCTGGCGCAGATACGGGGAGACTTCGTTGGCGAGTCGGTTCATGCGCCGATGGCGTGGTAGCCGCCGTCGACATGGATCATTTCGCCCGTGGTCGCCGGGAAGAAGTCGGACATCAATGCGACGCAGGTTTTCGCCACCACGGAGCCATCGTTGACATCCCACCCGAGCGGCGAACGGTCGTCCCAGACGTCCTCGAACTTTGCGAAGCCCGGGATGGATTTCGCGGCCATGGTGCGAATCGGTCCGGCGGCAACGAGGTTGCAGCGAATTCCCTTCGGTCCGAGTTCACGGGCGAGATACCTATTGGTCGATTCGAAAGCTGACTTTGCGACGCCCATCCAGTTGTAAGCCGGCCAGGCGACCGTGTTGTCGAAATCGAGCCCGACGATCGTGCCACCGTTCGTCATCAATGGAACGAATGCGTCAGCGAGCGTTTTCAGTGAGAATGCCGAGACCTGTATCGCCACGGAAACATCGTCCCATGTTGCTGCCATCAGGTCATCGCCCAGACATGCGGCCGGGGCGAATCCGATCGCGTGGAGCACGCCATCAACGTGTCCGAAGTGTTTCTGCACATCGTCGCGAACGCTCACAACGTGCGCATCGTTGGTGACATCGAACTCGAAGACCGGCGCTGGTGCGGAAAGTTTGCGAGCAGTGCGCTGGGTCAGCGAGAGGCCGCGTCCCGCGCCCGTGAGCGCCACTTGGGCGCCCTCTTCCTGTGCGAGCTTCGCGACGCCGAATGCAAGCGACGCGTCGGTGAGGACGCCGGTGACGACGATGTTTTTGCCGTTCAGAATTCCCATGGAGACGACGGTAGTGCAGTGCGAAGGTGCCGAGAGGGGTGCGTCTATGCCATGCTCACGGGGTGAGTGTTCGGGGAATGAGCATCGGGGTTCTCGGCGGTACGGGACCGGCAGGTATGGCCGTTGCCGCGCGACTTGCGTCGGTTGGCTATTCGGTTGTGATCGGATCACGAACTGTCGAGCGGGCAAGCGAAAAGGCCGACGAGATTCGATCAGCGTGGCCCGGCATGACCCTCGATCTGCGGGGTGGTACGAACGAAGAGGCGGCCGATTGCGAAGTCATCGTTCTCGCAACGCCGTGGGACTCGGCCGCAACCACCGCGCGCGAGCACGAAGCTGCACTTCACGGCAAGGTGGTCATCAGTATGGCGAACGCGTTGGTGCGCGTTGGCCACGAATTCCAGCCGCTGGTTCCGCCGCGGGGAAGCGTGGCAGCGCACGTTCAAGTCGCGGTGCCTGGATGTCACGTTGTTGCGGCACTGCATCATCTGCCGGCGAAGGAGCTCAGCCACCTGGGTGAGCCAATCGACAGCGACGTCCTGATCTGTTCCGACGACAAGGCCGCACTGCGGGTGGTGAGCGACATCGTCGAACGCATTCCCGGATGCCGTCCGCTCGATGCCGGCGAACTGTCGAATGCAACCGCCATCGAGGCGTTCACCGCCGTTCTGTTGCAATTGAACATCCGTTACAAGACCAGAGTCGCTCCGCGCCTGAACGGAATCAAGGGAGACCCCCGAAAGTGATGCGGCTGTACGACACGGCCCGTCGCGAGGTCGTGCCCTTTGAACCCGGGCCGACGGTGTTGATGTACACGTGCGGCATCACTCCCTACGACGCCACGCACCTCGGTCACGCGGCGACGTTTCTCGCTTACGACGTGCTTCAACGCCGCTTGATCGACATGGGCCATGCTGTCAAGTGCGTGCGCAACGTCACCGACGTCGATGATCCGTTGTTCGCCAAGGCTCGCGAGCTCGGGGTGCACTATCTCGATCTTGCCGCCGGGGAAGAGGCGCGTTTCGAAGCCGACATGGCCGCACTCGACATGTTGCCGATGCACAGCACGCCGCGTGCATCATCGGCGATCGCTGACATCCGTGGCTTCATCGGCATGGTGCTTGACAGGGGTTTCGCGTACCAAGCGGGAGGAAACGTGTACTTCGACGTCACGAGATCTCCCGACTTCGGTTCGGTTTCGCACTACTCGCACGAGCAGATGATCGATTTCGCCCGCGAGCGCGGCGGAAACATCGAAGATCCGAATAAGCGTCATCCGCTCGACTTCGTTTTGTGGCAAACCAGCACCGGCGACGAACCGTCGTGGGACACGATGTGGGGAGCCGGCAGGCCGGGCTGGCACATCGAGTGTTCCGCACTCGCTCTGCGCGAACTGGGCACGACGATCGACCTGCACGGCGGTGGCTCCGACCTCATCTTCCCGCACCACGAATGCGAGCGGGCACAATCCGAGGCCGCCACCGGGGCCCCGTTCGTGCGGCATTGGATGCACGTCGCGATGGTCTTCATGGACGGCCACAAGATGTCGAAAAGTCGCGGCAATCTGGTGTTTGTCGACGCTTTGCGTCGTGAATGGGACCCCCGAGTGATAAGGCTCGGAATCGTGGCGCACCACTACCGCGAAGAGTGGGAGTGGAACACCGACATCATGCCGACGGCAGCTCAACGGCTCGCTGCGTGGGTCGATTCAACCACCCGCGGGTCGGTGACGGACGTCGCAAGTGGTCAATTGCTCGCCGATGTGCGTGATCGTCTGGACGATGATCTCGACACGCCGGGCGCCCTCGACACAATCGACCGTGCCGCTGCGGCCGGCGTGAACGTCACGTCATCGGCCGCTCTGTTGGGTGTCGATCTCCGCCGTCCGCTTTAGTGCTGAAATCGATAGTCGTGACGCTGTGTCGGAGTGACACGAACGTCACACGGCGTTGACAAGAAATCTATTTCGCAATTTCACGAGGGGGTCTACCCTGAGCCGATCGTGAACGCTCAAGTGCCGCCGTCTACCGAACCGCAGTATGCGGGTGCAGGTGACTTGCAACGGCGTGTGCGGCGCGTTGCTCAACCCGTCATCAAGCGTCTGTGGAATTTCAATCTCGAGGGTTTCGATCGGTTGCCCGCATCCGGCCCGGCGATTCTCTGTCCGAACCACATCAGTTTTCTCGACAGCGCATTCCTCATGATGCTCGTGCCGCGCGCCATCAGCTTCGTTGGCAAATCCGAGTACATGGATTCATGGAAGACGCGGCACTTGTTCCCTGCCATGGGGATGATTCCGATCGATCGTTCAGGTGGTGAGAAAAGTACGGCGGCACTCGATGCGGCCGAACGTGTACTTCGTCGTGGCGAGTTGTTCGGAATCTTTCCGGAAGGCACGCGCAGTCGCGATGGAATGCTCTACAAGGGTCGCACCGGTGCCGTGCGTCTGGCGCTGAAGGTCGACTGCCCGATCTACCCGGTCGGAATCGTCGGTACCAGCGCGATACAACCACCCGACGCGGTCTTGCCGCGCGTCAACTTTCCTCGGTTTGACCTCGAGTGTTCGATTCGCATCGGCCAGCCGATCGATGTCGAGCGCTACGCCGACCGTGAAGCCGACCACATGGTGCTGCGCGAAATCACCGACGAGCTGATGTTCGAAATACGTGAATTGACGGGGCAGGAATACCGCAACACCTACGCATCGAAGTCGAATGCGGCCGAAAAGGACGGGAACGCACTGGTGGTCTCGCCGTAGACTTCGGCTGCTATGTCAACGCTGACAATCAATCTCCCCGACGGCTCTGCTCGTGAACTGCCCGTCGGGTCGACTGCCGGCGATCTTGCGGCTTCGATCGGCTCACGCCTCGCCAAAGCGGCCGTCGCGGCCGTCGTCAACGGCGCCGAGGCCGACCTCGGTGCACCTCTGCCCGAAGGCGCGACAGTCTCGATCGTCACTGCCGACAGCGACGCCGGTCGCCACGTTCTGCGGCACTCGACCGCACACGTGCTCGCGCAGGCAGTGACTCAGCTCTTTCCCGGGGCGAAGTTCTCGATCGGTCCCGCAATCGAAGACGGGTTCTACTACGACTTCGATCTTCCCGGAGGACGCACGTTCTCGGAGTCCGATCTGACGGCAATCACCGACCGTATGAAACAAATCGTGGCCGCGAACCAGCCCTTCGTGCGCTCCGAGGTCAGTGTCGACGAAGCCCTTCGCTTGTTCGCCGACCAGCCGTACAAGTGCGAGATCATCAACCGCGTCACCTCGGGTTCCGCCGATGGGGCCGATTCCGGTGAAGTCGGTGGTGGTGAAACGATCAGCGTCTACCGCAACACCGAGGCGTTCGTCGACCTCTGTCGTGGTCCGCACGTGCCAAGCACCGCGAAGCTCGGACACTTCGCCTTGATGAAGGTGGCCGGAGCGCACTGGCGGTCATCGGAGAAGGGTCCGATGCTGCAACGGATCTACGGAACCGCTTGGGAGTCAAAGGCCGCTCTCGAGGAGCATCTTCATCGGCTCGAAGAAGCCGAGAAGCGAGACCACCGACGTCTCGCCGTCGAGCAGGATCTTCTGTCGTTCCCGTCGGAACTCGGCGGCGGACTGGCCGTGTGGCACCCCAAAGGCGCGATCGTGCGCAAGCTGATGGAGGACTACAGCCGCGATCGTCACCAGAAGGGTCGGTATCAGTTCGTCTTCACGCCACATCTCGCGAACGCCAACCTGTTCCAAACGTCAGGGCACCTCGACTTCTACCGCGACGGCATGTACCCGCCGATGGAAATGGACAACGGCGTTTACTACCCGAAGCCGATGAACTGCCCCATGCACTGCCTCATCTTCGCGGGTCGTGGTCGCAGCTATCGCGAACTTCCGATGCGACTCTTCGAGCTCGGCACGGTGTACCGCTACGAACGCGCGGGCACGTTGCACGGTCTCATGCGCATCCGTGGGTTCACGCAGGACGACAGCCACATCTACTGCACCGAGGAACAGCTGCAAGACGAGATCGCTTCGCTGCTCGACTTCGTCATGAGCGTCCTGCGTCGATTCGGTTTTTCCGACTTCACGGCGAACCTCAGCACGAAGGATCCCGACAAATACGTCGGTAGCGACGACATCTGGGACAAGGCAACCGACGCACTGCGTGCCGGACTCGAGAAGTACGGTCTCGACTACAAGATCAAGGAAGGTGACGCGGCCTTCTACGGTCCGAAGATCGACATCGACGTTCGTGATGCCATCGGTCGCAAGTGGCAGTTGTCCACCATCCAATGCGACTTCAACCTGCCCGAGCGTTTCGATCTCGAGTACGTCGGAGCCGACTCCCAGCGCCACCGGCCCATCATGTTGCACCGCGCGCTGTTCGGATCCGTCGAGCGGTTCTTCGGGGTACTGCTCGAGCACTATGCAGGTGCTTTGCCTGTGTGGTTGGCGCCGGTACAGGTGCGCCTCCTTCCGGTTGCATCTGCGCACGAGAACTACGCCTCGAAGGTTTGTGCACAACTCGAGGCCGCCGGCTTCCGTGTCGACGTTGCGCAGGCCGACGACCAACTCGGCAAACGCATTCGAAATGCGAAGCTCGAGAAAATTCCATACGTTCTGGTCGTGGGCGACGACGACGTCGCCGCAAACACCGTTGGTGTGAACCCGCGCGGCGGCGAAGTCGAGCGCGGAGTTTCGGTCGCCGACTTCACGGCTCGACTTGCGGCCGACGTCGCCGAGCACATCGAAGCGTGAACGACATGTCGATGCTCGATCATCTGTGGAACGGGTGGCGAGCAGCGTACGTTCAGAAGTGGGGTGAGAGCGCAGGTACTCCGCAGACCGACCTTCAGGGTTCGGTATTCACGCGAATTCTCAACAGCGGACTCTCCGATGACGAGGCGCACATACTTCATCGCGGATCGGCGTGTTTCGTCATCCTCAACGCGTACCCCTACGCGTCGGGCCACATGCTCGTCCTCCCGTACCGCGAGGTGGCGCACCTCGAGGAACTCACGCCCGACGAGACGTCCGAACTCTGGGCGTGCGTCACGAACGGTGTGCGCGCGCTGAAGACGGCCTACAACCCGCAAGGCGTCAACGTCGGCATCAACCTCGGCCCACCGGCGGGTGGAAGCGTGTCCGAGCACTTGCACGTGCATGTCGTGCCACGTTGGATCGGTGATGCCAACTTCATGACAGCGATCGCCAACACGAGAACCCTTCCCGAAGCGCTCGGCGATTCCGCGCGAAAACTGCGCGAAGCCTGGGGCCGGGCATAAGGTGGCCGCGTGAACTCTCCCGAAAACGGCGACGAAATTCGCGATTCGCTTCCCGACGATCTCAACATCACGGCGTTCAGCGGTGCATATGAGTTTCCCGACAACAGTCGCCGCCGCATACCCGGTGTCATGTACGTGGTTCTTGGCCTGGCCTGTCTAGGCGTCTATTTCTTCGTCGATGAGACATCGTCGTTGCACAACCGAGGATGGATCGGTGCTGCATTACTGCTCGGGGCGGTGGGAATCTTCAGTCTCACCTCAGGCTGGAAGATGAGCGTGGACGAAAAGCAGGCACTCGTTCTCGCGACACGCGCCGTCGGATTCACGGTCGGACACGCGTCGGCGCAACAGGTGTGGCATGGTCTCCGTAGTCGCCCCACGTGGCGCGTGTTTTGCTACAGCGCGGAAGAGCCACCGACGCGGCGCGGCCTCGTCCTTGTCGATGCCGTCAACGGTTCAGTCATCGAAAAACTCACCGAGGCAAATCCCGAAACCACAACGGGATAACCAAGCCGGCGTGACAACCAAGCCGTAAAGCCCCGCAAGACGCGCTGGGCGGGTTACGCTTTGCCCCATGTTCGACGGGAATTTCAAGACCCAAGTTGAGCGCGCGGTCAAGCCAATGGGCGAGTCTTTGCGCCGTGCGGGCGTGACCCCCGATGTCCTCACCGTTGTCGGATTGGTTCTCGCCGTCGCGGCGGCGGTCGCCGTGGGTATGGGTGCATTGCGCGCCGGCCTCCTCCTCGTCATCCTCGCGGCATTGCCCGACCTTCTCGACGGGGCCGTGGCCAAGGCAGGCAACCTGGCCAGTCAGCGCGGAGCGTTCTTCGACTCGGTCATCGACCGTGTCACCGACGGTTTTCTCCTCGGCGGAATCGCCTGGTACCTCTCATCACGCGATGGCGGTCACATCGCGGTGTTGCCTCTCGCGGTGATGGGTGTCTCGGCAACCATCAGCTACGAGCGAGCCAAGGCCGAGTCGCTCGGACTGCAGGCCAAGGGCGGCCTGATGGAACGCGCCGAGCGCATCATCCTGCTGTGCGTCGGATTGTTGTTCGATTCTGCGCTGGTGCCGATTCTGTGGGTGATGCTGGTGCTCACCTCGATCACTGCGATACAGCGTTTCTTCAAGGTGTGGAACCAGGCTGCCGTTGCCCCGATCGCTGAAGTGAAGATCGAACAACGACAGTTGCGCCGTGCTTCGCGCAAGGCGGCACGTCTGCAACGGCGTTCTGCGGCACGCCGTCGCGCCCGCTGATCGTTCCTCAATGGCGACACTCCGCGAAACTGCGAGCGACAGCTTCACGGTCGGTGGCTACAAGCTTGCCAGTCTTCTTGCTCAGTTGACCCCCGGCCCGCTCGCGTATGCAACCGCGCGGCTTGTGGGGTTCACTGCGTCTGCGTCGTTGCAGTCACGGCGTGACATCATCGAGCGTCACATCCGTCGGGTGCGGCCCGACTTCACGAAGCGGGAAGTACGTGCAGCCGTGCAGGGGGCTTTCGACAGCTACGCAAGGTACTACGTCGAAAGTTTCCGTTTGCCTGGTCTTCCGCGCGAAGTGGTCGACGCAACCTTCACCCTCGACGGATTCGAGAGGGTTCTCGAAGGCCTGGCCGGAGGCAGGGGTGTCATTCTCGCCCTGCCGCACCTCGGCGGTTGGGAATGGGCTGGGCGCTGGCTTGCCGACCAGCGGCATCCGATCACCGTCGTGGTCGAGGCACTCGAGCCGCCCGAGCTGTTCGAGTGGTTCACCGACTTGCGTTCGAATCTCGGGATGAACGTCGTGCCGCTCGGCGATGGTGTCGCGGGAGAAATCCTTTCAGCCCTGAAGAAGAACCACGTCGTTTGTTTGCTCTGTGATCGCGACATTCGTGGCGACGGAATGTCGGTTGAGTTCTTCGGAGAGTCGACAACCCTTCCGGCGGGTCCCGTGACATTGGCTTTTCGATCCGGTGCGCCGGTCATTCCGGTGGGTGTGTATTTCACGGACCGATACAACGGTCACCATGCGGTTGTTCGTCCGCCGCTGCAACTCGAACGCAGCGGTCGATTGCGCGACGACGTCGCCGCGGGTACGCAACTCCTCGCCCGTGAATTGGAGTTCCTCATCCGGCGCGCGCCCGAGCAATGGCACATGTTCCAGCCGAACTGGCCGAGCGACCCCGGCTATGCCGAAATGCGCGCCGGCAGCAACTGAGCAATTTCGACCGCGAGTTCGGGATTGGCCCGGTACCACACCCAGGTTCCGCGCTTTTCGCCCATGACGAGTCCGCAGTCACGCAGAATCTTCAAGTGATGACTCACGGTCGGTTGCGACCGACCAACCGCCTCCACGAACGAGCACGCACACACCTCGTCGGCGGAAGACGCAATCAACGTATACAGGCGCAAACGAACTGGGTCGGCGAGCGCGGCAAAAACCGCGGAGCACCGCGTTGCTTCCGCGGGTGTCAGTGATTTTCCGATTGCTGTACCGCAGCAGCCCGTGTCTGTTGGGGCCTCTGGCATCGGCGAGATTGACATATTGATGATCATCAATATATCATGTTGACCATGTCACGCGTGCAATTGGCCCTCAACGTCGACGATCTCGAAGCCTCGATCGACTTCTACACCAAGTTGTTCGGAGTCGGCCCGCACAAAGTGCGCAGTGACTATGCGAACTTCGTTGTTGCCGAACCACCGCTGAAGCTCGTATTGATTGCAAACGGTGGACAGCCCGGCACGTTGAACCACTTGGGTGTCGAAGTGTCGTCGACCGCCGAAGTGGTGGCTGCGGCGGAGAGCGCGGAAGCGCAGGGACTGTCGACGACGCTGCAGGAAGCGACAAGTTGTTGTTACGCGCTTCAAGACAAGGTGTGGGTGCACGGACCGAACACGGCGTGGGAGATTTACACCGTCCTCGATGAAAACGGCGAGGCCGGCGGGATGCACACGCAGGCCGTGTCGATGGGGCGGAAGCTTGAGTTCCTTCCGGCCGAAGGCGGTTCGTGCGGCGTTGACGGAACCTGCTGTTGAGCACCGCAAGTTTTCGTAAATTTCTCGCCGAGTTTGTCGGCACATGGGGAATCGTCGTCGTTGTTGTCGGGTCTGGAATCATGGCGCAGCGGTTGAGCGACGACGTTGGCGTCGAATTGCTCGCGAACACAATTGCCACGGCCGGTGGATTGGTGATGCTCATCGCGTTGTTGTCCCCGGTTTCGGGAGCGCAATTCAATCCGGTCGTCACGTGTGTGCAGGCGGTGTTGAAGCGCATGCCCTTACGCGACGTCGTGCCTTTCGTCGTCGCGCAGATTGCAGGCGCGTGCTTCGGTGCGATGACCGCGAATGTGATGTTCGATCTCGACATCGTGAACGTCTCGTCGAAGTCGCGGAACGGTGGGCCAATCCTCGTAGGAGAGATCGTCGCGACAGCGGTGCTCGTGCTCTTGATCGAGGGGTTCATTCGCACGAATCGTGGCGCGCTGGTTCCGGCGATGGTGGCCGCGTGGATCACCGCTGCGTATTGGTGCACGTCGTCCACCAGCTTCGCGAACCCCGCGGTGTCAATTGGCCGATCCTTGTCGAACACGTTCGCGGGTATCGCGCCGGGTTCGCTGCCGTTGTTCTTCTTCGGTCAGATCGTCGGTGGGGGAATCGGCCTCGGGCTCGCGCAGGTGCTATTCGAACGTGAGACAGCGTGACCACGTACGGCGTTCTCTTCTTGTGCGTTCACAACGCCGGACGGTCGCAGATGGCGGCCGCGTTCACTTCGGCCCTCGCGAAACCAGAAGTTCTGGTGTTGTCGGCAGGGTCGAATCCGGCGAATGGCATCAACCCCATCGCGGCTGAGGCGATGCGCGAGGTCGGTATTCCAATCGAAGCGGCCCAACCCAAGCGATGGACCATGGAGATGCTGCACGAAGTCGACGCCGTCATCTCGATGGGCTGCGGAGACGAGTGTCCGGTCTTGCCGGGGAAGCTGCGTCTCGACTGGGAACTCGCCGACCCTGCGGGACGCGACATCGAGTTCGTCCGCACGGTGCGCGACGACATCGCCGTTCGCGTGCGTGATTTTCTCGCAGAGCGCGGATTGCTCGCCTGAGACGATTCAGCGGTAGGCGTCGATCAGCTGGCCAATCGCGTGTGCCTGGCCCCCCGAAGTCGACGACATCACGGCAACAGGCATGACACCCGCCGCGTACCACGCGGCGAGGCCGTCGCGTACGCGGTCAACTGGGCCGCTGAGAGTGCAGTCGTCGAGCCAGCGGTTGCTCATGGCCGTGGGAAGTTCATCGCGGCGGCCCTCGGCGATGAGCGTCTCGATCGCGTCCATCTCTTCGGCGTATCCCGCTTCACGCCAGTAGTTCCGGTAATTGGGAAGAATCACGTAGCCACGCATTGTCTTGCGGTTAATTGCCCGGGCGGCGTCGATGTCGTCGTCGATGACGGTGGGAATCATGTTGGTCAACATGAAGCCGTCAGCAAACTCTCCGGTGTGGCGCGCAAGTTGCTTCGGCGTGTTCGACAGTGACGCGTTGGCCCAGATGGCGCCGTCGGCGATTTCCCCGGCAAGCGACAGCATCTTGTCGCGCATCGTCGCGAGATAGATCGGTGGAAGCTGCCCCGAGAACTGCTCTTGCTTGCGCATGGCGGCCACGTAGTTGCGGATATCGGACAGCGGCTTGCCGGTTTGGACACCGAGACGTTCCACGACCGGGCCGTGACTGACGCCGATACCGAAGCCAAACCTGCCGCCCGAAACTTCGTGTATGTGGGCGACGGTGTTCGCCGACTCAACCGGGTGGTTGTAGTAGATCGGCTGGATAGACGTGAAGAACTTGATCACGTTCGTTCGGTGTGCGAGCGAGGTGCACAAGCCGAGGGTTCCGCCGAGGCTGGGACAGGCGAGGGCGGGAAAGCCCAGACCTTCGAGTTTCTCGGCGAGATCGAGAATCGCGCCGCGCTTGTTCGGCGTGGCGACCACGGATACTGCGGGAAGTCTGTCATTGCGAGACATGGCGGCACCGTATCCGATGGTCGCTACGGTTGGGGTGTGCTGCGCATCGGGATGCTCTGTCCATATAGCCTCACGCTGCCCGGCGGAGTGCAAATGCAGGTGCTCGGTCTGGCCCGTGAACTCCGCGCGATGGGTCACGAGGTGCGGGTGCTCGGGCCGTGCGACGGTGCGCCTCCCGAACCATTTGTCACTCCATTGGGGAACAGTTTGCCCACCGCAGCGAACGGATCGATCGCGCCACTGGCGCCCGACGCGTCGGCTGCCCTCCGCGCGATTCGTGCGCTGAATGACGAAGCCTTCGACGTCATCCACCTTCACGAGCCGCTCGCACCTGGGGTGACGATGACCGCACTTTTGCTCCGGCTTGCGCCGACTGTCGGTACGTTCCACGCGGCCGGCGACTCGACGAGCTATCGGATGCTGAACCGCGCCGTCCGTTGGCTCGCCTCGCGAATCGACATCCGCGTCGCGGTATCGAAGGATGCCGAACTGCTCGCGAGCCGCTACCTCGGCGGAACTTACGAATTGCTCGGCAATGGCATCGAACTCACTCGCTACGGCATCACGCAGAACGGCGGTGTAGTCGAGAAGGTTCAGCGACCAACTGTCTTCTTCGTAGGACGTCACGAACCACGCAAGGGCCTCGACGTCCTTCTTGGCTCGCTGCAGTATCTGCCGGCCGACGTGCAGGTGTGGGTGGCATCCGACGGAACCGACACCGATGCGTTGAAAGCTCGGTTTGCGGGTGACTCACGCATCGTTTGGTTGGGTCGTATCTCCGACTCCGAGAAGATCAGGAGAATGAGCGAAGCGACGGTGTTCTGCGCGCCGTCATTGCACGGAGAATCATTCGGCGTCGTGCTGCTCGAAGCGATGGCTTGCGGGACTCCGGTGGTCGCATCCGACATTGATGGCTACCAAAACGTTGCGACAAATGACCTCGACGCGCTGCTCGTTGAACCCGGAGATGAGCGTGCGCTTGCCGGCGCGCTTGCCAAAGTGATGACCAACCCCCGACTGTCGCAACGTCTCATCGAAGCGGGCCACGAGAGGGTCGAGGCGTCGTCGATGCGCGCCCTCGCCGAGCAATACGTGGTGCTGTACGAACGTGCCCTCGAAATGGAGCGCACCGGTGATGGGGTGGGCTACGCCACGGGCTTCGGGCGCCGTGGCGAGAGTTCACGTTCTGCCGCGCGACCGAACCGTATGCTTGCTCTCTTCGAGAGGCGTTTGATCCGTCGACCGCGTGTCGGGCGAGTCGACGATTGATCGCCGGCGAACCACGACCAGCAATGACAAGCGAGTACGAGCAGGGATTTCCACGATGACGACCGCCCAGACATCGAACACTGCGAAGAACGAAGACGTTGAGGCCATTCTTCGACGTGCCGCACTCGTCGCTCACGGTGCGATCGGAGTCGTCGCGGGTGCGATCGGCGGATTTTTCGCGCTGAAGCTCGTCGGTCTGGTCGTCGGCGCAATCGTGGTCGGCGGTGCTGCGGCGGTTGTCGGGTCCGTTTCGGTTCGTCGCGTTGGCGACGCGGCGCTTGCGACGGTGATGTCGCGGGTCGAGTCGCAAGAAATCACCGAGACGCAGGCTGCGCGACTCTTCAATCTGCTCCAGGGGTTGTGCGCCGTGACGGGTGTACAAATCCCGAACGTCTCACTGACTTCAGACGCGGGGATCAATGCGTTCATTGCGGCCGACCCCACGAGGGCTCAAGGTCCCGAACTCGTCGTGACGTCCGGCTTCGTCAGCCAACTCGAACGAATCGAAATGGAGGGCGTCGTGGCCGTGTGTCTTGCGCGGTTGCGGTCGGGTATCGCCGAGGCGCAGACGCTCGTCACGGCTCTGTCCGTGTCGAAGCCCTGGTACCTGACATCTTCGGCGTTGCGTGGGCTCGTGGAGGAAGTCTCCGATGGTCAGATCGTTTTCGACGATGACATCAAGGGGGCGGGCATCACGCGGTATCCGCCGGGCCTCGCGGCTGCATACCAAAGGATGCTCGAGACCTCGACCCGCGTCGGTGGATTCGATGCCCGCCTTGCGGGTTTGTGGGTCGTCAACCCTTCGGGTGAGTCAAATGTCGCAGGCAATTCCGCCGCTACCGCAGGCGTGGGTCCTAAGGTGGAATCACCTACCGACGATCGACCTCCCCTCACCGAGAGGTTGGCACTACTCAGGGAGATTTAGGCATGAACGGAACCCCCAGCCGGTCACGCATTGCGCGCAGAATCACGATGTCCGCCGTTGTCGCCGGATCACTGGTTCTCGCCGCCTGTGGCGGAGGCGGCAGTAATGCCGACAACACACCCGAACCGTCATACGGCGACGTCGCGTTGCCGTCCACATTGCCCGGTCCGACAACCACACTGCCGGCACCCGAAGTCATGCCCCTGACGGGGCTTCCGATCACCGACGCGGCTGCCGCGACGCGACCCGCTCTCGTGGCAAAGATCGACAACCATCCTGCGGCGCGTCCGCAGTCGGGTCTCAATCAGGCCGACCTCGTTTACGAAGAAAACGTCGAACAACTCACGCGCTTTGCCGCCGTGTTCCACACCAACGCACCGACGAGTATCGGACCCATCCGTTCGGGACGTACCCAGGACATCAACCTCTTCAGCGCCTACCTAAATCCGCTCTTCGTGTGGAGCGGTGGCAACTCGAAGGTGACATCACTCATCAACAAGTCAGTGCTCGTCAACATGGGTGCTCTCGTTGCATACCAACAAGGGGGCTACCGCCGCGAGTCATCGCGCAAGGCCCCGCACAACCTTTACGCGGATGCATCGAAGATCTACACGCTGACGCCGAAGGGCGCGACCCGCCCACCGCAGCAGTTCCAGTACCGCGGGGCGAGCGATGCGATGCCCGCATCGGCCACGGCCTCGGCTGGCGTCAAGTTGTCGATGGACGGCGTCAAGGTGCAGTGGCTCTGGGATTCCGCCTCGAGCAACTACATGCGATGGATCGATAAAGACAAGAGCTTCGATTTCGACAAGTCGCAGATCAACGCCAAGAACGTTGTCGTTCTCTTCATGCAGTACAAGGCCAGTTCGGCCGACCCACGTAGCCCCGAGGCGCAGAGCCTCGGCGAGGGCGAGGCGTGGGTCTACACGAATGGGTCGCTCGTGAAGGGCAAGTGGTCCCGCGCCAAGGAAACCGACGTGTTCACCCTCGTCGACCTCGCGGGTGCGCCAATCAAGCTGACACCCGGCCGCACATGGATCGAATTGCCTCGTGCGAACAAGGGTGCCGACATCGCCGCAGGCTCGGATCCGGCCAAGATCAAGTTCCCCTGATTCACTGATGATCTGCCGCTCGGTGACGCCGAATCGGGCATCGTCGGTACGATAAAGACATGACCTCCCACGCCTCTGCAACCTTCCGCGTCAAGCGGGGTCTCGCCGAAATGCTGAAAGGCGGCGTCATCATGGACGTCGTCACACCCGAGCAGGCAAAGATCGCCGAAGACGCAGGTGCCTGCGCCGTCATGGCGCTCGAGCGCGTTCCGGCCGACATCCGTCGCGATGGTGGCGTCGCGCGTATGAGCGACCCCGAGATGATCGAAGGCATTAAAGCAGCGGTCAGTATTCCGGTCATGGCGAAGGCACGAATTGGTCACTTTGTCGAGGCGCAGATTCTCGAGGCGCTCGGCGTCGACTTCGTCGACGAGTCCGAGGTGCTCACACCCGCCGACGAAACGCACCACATCGACAAATTCGCGTTCGGCGTGCCGTTCGTCTGCGGAGCCACCAACCTCGGCGAAGCACTCCGTCGCATCAGCGAGGGTGCGGCGATGATCCGGTCGAAGGGCGAGGCCGGAACCGGCAACATCGTCGAAGCCGTGCGTCATCTCCGCAACATCATCGGTGACATGCGCAAGATCACGCAGGCCGATTCCGCCGAGCTCTTCGAATGGGCGAAGCGTCTTCAGGCCCCGTTGCCTCTCGTGCAGGAAATCGCCGAAACCGGATGGTTGCCGGTACCGCTGTTTTGTGCAGGTGGAATTGCCACTCCCGCTGATGCGGCGCTCGCGATGCAACTCGGGGCTGAGGCCGTGTTCGTCGGTTCGGGAATCTTCAAGAGCGACGACCCCGCGCCCCGCGCGAAGGCCATCGTCGAGGCGACCACTCACTTCCGTGACCCGGTCATCCTTGCCAAGGTCAGTCGTGGTCTCGGTGCGCCGATGACAGGAATCGGAATGGACGAAATCAATCAGCGCTACGCGGAGCGTGGCTGGTGAACTCTGCCGGGAGGCCTCCAGGTGAATGTCACCGTCGGCATCCTGTCGTTGCAGGGCGCGTTTAGCGCCCATCAACGGGTCCTTTCGCGCCTCGGCGTGGCAACGCATCAGGTTCGTCTGCCGCGAGACCTCGACGACGTCGATGCACTTGTGATGCCCGGCGGCGAATCAACGACGATGTCGCAGCTTCTCGAATCGAGTGGTCTTTTCGACGCGATCAGCGAGCGCATCGGGCGGGGGATGCCGGTGCTCGGTACATGCGCCGGGCTGATTCTTCTCGCCTCCGAAGTTCTCGATGGTCGCGATGACCAGCGTTCGTTCGCCGCACTTCCTTTGACCGTCCGGCGCAACGGTTACGGTCGGCAAATCGACAGTTTCGAATCCGACATCGCAGTGACCGGGATCGACGGGACGTTCACGGCGGTCTTCATTCGCGCGCCGATCATCGAACGTGTCGGCGACGGGGTTGACGTCATCGCGTTACATGAGGGTCGTCCTGTGGCGGTTGCCAACGACCAGTTCGTCGGCGCATCATTCCATCCCGAACTCACCGATGACACCCGTTTCCATGGCGCGTTCATCGATCGCGTTCTCTCACAAGCAAGTACAAGCAGGAGATAGTCATGTCGGGCCATTCCAAATGGGCAACGATCAAACACAAGAAGGCTGCGGTTGACAAGGCGCGAGGCAAGACCTTCGCCAAGCTCGCACGTCAGCTCGAAGTCGCGGCCCGCGAAGGAGGTGGCGACCCATCCTCCAACGCCTCGTTGCGCACGGTCGTGTTGAAGGCCAAAGCCGCGCAGATGACCAACGACGCCATCGATCGCGCTATCAAGCGCGGAACGGGTGAGCAAACCGGAGCTTCATACGAATCGATCACATACGAGGGCTACGCGCCCGGCGGGGTTGCGCTCTTGATCGACGTACTCACCGACAATCGCAATCGCACGAGTGGCGATGTGCGCGCGGTGTTCTCGAAACACGGCGGAGCAATGGCCGAACCGGGCGCGGTCGGTTGGCAGTTCTCGCGCAAAGGAGTCATCGTCGTCGACGGAATGGTTGCCGAGGATGATGTCATGACGGCGGCTCTGGAATCGGGTGCCGAAGACGTCGCGGCCGAAGGTGACGTATGGAAGGTCACCACCGAGCCGTCGGTCGTGTTCGACGTGAAGACCGCGCTTGAAGGTGCCGGAATGAAGGTTTTGTCGGCCGAAAGCACGATGGTGTCGTCGAATCTGGTGCCGGTCGACGATGTCGATGATGCGAAGAAGATCCTGCGCATTCTCGACGCACTCGAAGACAACGACGACATTCAGGATGTCTATTCGAACTTCGACATGTCCGACGACGTGATGACGGCGGCATCGGCATGAGCGTCGGAGTCGGTGACAAGGCCCCGAACTTCAGCCTTCCGGGAACGGGTGGACGGTCGTATTCGCTGGCCGATTACGCAGGTCGAACCGTCGTCGTTGTTTTCTACCCGGGTGATGAAACGCCGGTCTGCACCAAGCAGCTCGTCTGTTACAACAACGAACTCGCTCAGTTCACCGACGTCGGTGCGCAGGTGCTTGCGATCTCGGCCCAGGACATGGCCAGTCACGAGAAGTTCGCCGCAAAGCACGGGTTCGACTTTCCGCTACTTTCCGACACCGACAAATCGGTGGCGGGGCAGTACGGCACCCTTGGGCCGCTCGGGTTCCCCCGACGCAGCGTGTTCGTCGTCGACGGCTCGGGTGTCATCCGCTACGCCCACCGGGCCATTGCCGGGCTCACTTTCCGGCCGGTTGACGAGTTGGTGGCGGCTGTCCGCGATGCGGGCGGGGGGATCAAGTAGCATAGAACGTATGTTCGCCCCGCAGTCGACCGGTTCCACGGGTCCCGTGCGGGTGCTTGGTATCGACCCCGGTCTCACGCGATGTGGCTACGCCGTGCTTGCCCCTGTGTCGAACACGTTGATCGAAACCGTGTCCTTGGGTGTCATCCGCACAAGCCCCAGCGACGACGTGTCCAGCAGGTTGGCGACCTTGCTCGACGACATCAATGCGATTCTCGACGAATTCAGGCCCGCTGCCGTGGCGGTCGAGCGCGTCTTTTTCCAGACCAATGTCCGTACGGCCATCAGCGTCGCCCAGGCAAGCGGTGTGGTTCTGGCGGCCGCAGCGCAACGTGGTTGCGACGTGGCCCACTACACGCCGAGCCAAGTGAAAGACGCCGTTGCCGGATGGGGTGGGGCCGACAAGGCCCAAGTGCAAAAGATGGTGCAGATGCGCCTTGGGCTCGACAGTCCGCCCCGCCCGCCCGATGCCGCCGACGCGGCCGCGCTCGCCCTCTGCCAC
>CAYFLC010000001.1:0-29216 GCA_964343885.1 uncultured Bifidobacterium sp. | reverse complement strand
CTCCATGTCGCGGACCCTCGTGTCGATCGGTAGAACCTCCGGAGCCGCGCGGTGATCGGAACCTTGCGCGGCGTCGTGCTCGAACGCACACCGCCCTCGACCGTTCTCGTCGAAGTTGGTGGTGTCGGCTACATCGTCACCGTGACACCACGTGTCTTCGCCGAGCTCGAACCCACCACGACGTGTTTCCTGCATGTGCACCACCACATTCGAGAAGATGCCCAGACCCTCTTCGGCTTCCTGTCGCGGGAAGACCGGCAGTGCTTTCAGATCCTCCTCGGAGCCCACGGGGTCGGTCCAGCCATGGCGCTCGCGATTCTCGGCACACATTCACCGAAGGGTCTGCACAACATCGTCATCACCTCCGACCTCGGTGCACTGACCATGGTGCCCGGCGTCGGCAAGAAGACGGCAGAGCGGCTTCTTGTCGATCTGCGAGGAAAGTTCGATCTCTTCGACGCACCTGCAACCGGATCGACGACCCAAGCGAATCGTTCCCGCGGCTCGGTGGTTGCCGATCTGCGCGAAGCTCTCGTCGGCCTTGGCTACGGCAACGACGAGATCCGCGACGTCATGTCGGAAATGTCGCCGTCCGACGACGCAGGTGTCGATGTGTTGTTGCGCGAGGCCCTGGCGATTCTGGGGGCGCGCCGTGCGTGACGAAACCGTCGGTCGGTCAGCGAAAGATGACACGCACATCGTGTCGGCTGATGTTGTTGCGACAGATGGCGACGAAGTTGGTCTTCGTCCGCGGTTGCTCGACGAGTTCGTTGGCCAACGCGAACTGAAAGAGCACCTCCGCATCGTGCTGACCGCTGCTCGGCAACGCGGTCAGGCCGCTGACCACGTGCTCTTGGCCGGCCCACCCGGGCTCGGAAAAACAACGATGGCGTGCATTATCGCCCAAGAAATGGGAGTGCAGTTGCACATCACGTCGGGTCCGGCGCTCGAGCGTGCGGGTGACCTTGCTGCGATCCTCACCAAGTTGGGCGAGCGCGATGTGCTTTTCATCGATGAGATCCACCGACTCTCGCGGCCGGTCGAAGAGATTCTCTACCCGGCGATGGAGGACTTCCAGATCGACATCGTCGTCGGCAAGGGTCCGGCTGCTTCGTCCATTCGTCTGTCACTTCCGCAGTTCACGCTGGTCGGCGCAACGACGCGAACGGGAATGATCACCGGCCCTTTGCGCGATCGTTTCGGTCTCGTCAGTCGCCTCGACTTCTACGACGAAGAAGAACTCGCAGCCATCGTCCTGCGTGCCGCCGGCATTCTCGGCATCAGTGCCGAAGAGTCGGGTGCATCGCAAATCGCACGTCGTAGCCGCGGAACTCCACGTATTGCCAACCGTCTCCTACGTCGTGTTCGCGACTACGCCGAAGTGCACGGCGATGGAATGGTCGATGCCGCAACGGCAACTAAAGCACTCGAGGTTTTCGGTGTCGACCAACGGGGCCTCGACAAAGTTGACCGCGCAATTCTCTCTGCTCTGTGTCGACAGTTCGGCGGCGGGCCGGTTGGTCTTTCAACGCTCGCGATCGCGGTCAGCGAACAACCCGAAACGGTTGAAGACATGTGCGAGCCGTTCCTCATTCAACAGGGTTTCATCGCGCGCACCCCGCGGGGTCGTGTTGCACTTGCGCCGGCTTTCGAACATCTCGGTATGCCGCCGCGCACCGATCAACTTCTCTGACCCGACCAGCCGTAGCCTGACGCGATGCGTCTCGCCGATATCGACTACGCACTGCCGGACGAGCTCATCGCCCAGCATCCGATCGAGCCCCGCGATGCTGCGCGCCTGCTTGTTGCGATGGGCGGGGTCGAGCACCGTCGGGTTCGCGATCTCGTCGACTACGTGCGGCCGGGCGACGTTCTCGTCGTCAACGAAACTCGCGTCTTGCCCAGTCGACTGTCGCTCAAGCGCGCGACGGGCGGACGCGTCGAGGTGTTGTTGCTCGAGGCGCTCGACGAAGAAGATCTCGAGTGGGAAGCGCTGGTGCGACCCGGCCGAAAGGTGCGGGACGGCGAAGTCCTCGTTGCAGACGACGGCGCAAGTTTCATCAAGGTGCTCCGACGTTCTCCCGCGGGAGACACGTTCATCGTGCGAGTCGAGCGTGGCGGTTCGCCCGTTGAACGTCGCAATTCGATTCGCGAAATCGGGTCGATGCCATTGCCGCCCTACATCACCGAGGCTCTGGCCGATCGCGATCGTTACCAGACCGTCTACGCAAAGCGCGAGGCCTCGGCTGCAGCGCCGACCGCGGGTTTGCACTTCACCCCCGCGCTGATCGAGGCCGTTCAAGCCGCAGGGGCCAAGTTCGCGACGGTCGAGCTGGTGGTCGGTCTCGACACGTTCAAGCCGGTCGAGGTCGAGAACCCCCTCGAACACCGCATCCACACCGAACGGTACTCGGTGTCAGGGGAAACGTGGAAGACGGTGCAGGCGGCGCAGCGCGTCATCGCTGTTGGAACCACTTCGTGTCGTGCGCTCGAGTCCGTGGCGAGCACCGGTAATCTCGAGGGTCGAACCAATTTGTTCATCACTCCGGGATACGAGTGGAAGGTCGTCGACGTGTTGATGACCAACTTCCACATGCCTCGAACGACGCTGTTGTTGATGATCAGCGCATTCTTCGGTCCACGTTGGCGTGACATCTACGCTGAGGCTGTGCAAGAGCGCTATCGCTTCCTGTCATTCGGTGATGCGATGTTGCTCGAACGTCGGCCAGGGGTTGACCATGTTTCCTGTTGAGTTCACCGTCGAGGCCTCGGTTGGTGCGGCGCGTGCGGGTCGGGCGACAACCGCTCGCGGCGAGTACCTGACGCCGTGCTTCATGCCCGTGGGAACCCGGGGTGCCGTGCGCTACATGAGCGCCCAGGACTACGAGGAAGTCGGTGCGCGCATCGTGCTCGGCAACACGTACCACCTGATGCTGCGGCCGGGTGCCGAGCTGATTGCCGAGATGGGCGGACTCGGCCGGTTCTCCGGATGGAACGGTTTGACTCTGACCGACTCCGGCGGATTCCAGGTGTTCTCGCTCGAACCGAAAGTCGACGACGAGGGGGTGACCTTCAAGTCGACCTACGACGGTACGGTCGTGCGGTTCACCCCCGAACGAGCGATCGAGGTGCAACAACTCATCGGCGCCGACATCCAGATGGTTCTCGACGTGTGTCCGCCTTTGCCGTCGCCCGACCATGTGATCGACCTTGCGTTGCGTCGCACCGGCGAATGGGCGGCGCGTGCACGCGGTCACCATTCACGAACCGATCAGTCGCTCTTCGGCATCGTCCAAGGTGGAATTTCACCCGAACTACGTGAGGCAAGTGCGAAGCACACGGCAGCGCTCGATTTCGACGGTTACGGAATCGGTGGTCTGTCGGTTGGGGAAACTCGCGCCGAAATGGTTCCGGCTCTCGCCGCCGCTACTGCGAATCTGCCGACGAACCGGCCCCGCTATCTCATGGGAGTCGGTGACCCTGCGTCGCTCGTCGAGGCAGTGGCGCTCGGCGTCGACCAGTTCGACTGCGTCATGCAAACCCGACTGGGTCGCCACGGAACGGCGCTGACCTCGGCCGGAAAAGTGCAGATGAAGAACGCCCAGCATGCCCGCGATGACTCGCCGATCGATGAGACCTGTGCGTGCCAGGTTTGCCGGCGTCATAGCCGGGCCTTCATCAGGCACCTTTTCCAGACCTCAGAACCCACTGCCGCACGGCTGCTGTCGTTCCATAACGTGGCGTGGACGATCGACCTCATGGCCCAGATGCGCCGGGCCATCTTCGACGGCAGTTTCCCCGTGCTCCGCGAGCGGGTACTGGGGGTCTGGGGGTAGCACTGGCTACGCTTGCCGCCATGTTCCACAGCCCCCTCGGCATTCTTTCCGCATCCAAGTCGTCTGGCGGCGGCGGGGCAGCGGCCTTCCAGTTGGTCTTCTTTGGCCTCATCTTCGTGGCCATGTACTTCCTCCTCATCCGTCCCCAGCGTCGTCGGACCCGTGAGGCCCAGGAACTGAACCGCGCACTCGATGTCGGTGACCAGGTGCAAACCGCATCGGGTCTTGTCGGTTTCATCACCGGTTTTGACAAGGAAGACCAAGCAGGCGATGTCGCGTGGATCGAGATCGCCGAGAACGTCGAAGTGCGCGTCATGCGCAGCGCAGTGACACGTCGCATAGCCGCTTCGTCGCCATCGGCCGCCGACTCCAACGATGATTCATCTGCCGATTAGGCCTCAGCGTGCGTCGTCGTCTTCTCTTTTCGCTCATCGGCATCGTCGTCATTGCGGCCGCGGCTCTCGCGGGCAACCTGATCGCCGGAAACAAGCCGTCGCTCGGTCTCGACCTGCAAGGCGGTGCCTCCGTCACTCTGGAACCGCAGGGTTCGTTCGACCAGAACGCGCTCAGCGTCGCGGTTGAAATCATCCGCCAACGCGTCGACTCGATCGGTGTGGCCGAGCCCGAGATCATCCGCCAGGGCAACACCGTCGTCATCAACCTTCCGGGCGTCAAGGACCAGAAGCGCGCGCTCGACATCGTCGGCCGTACCGGCGAGGTGCTGATGCGACCCGTGTTGCAATCAGGCACGCCCAACACCAACAAGACCTCGACAACTGTTGCAGGATCCGCCACCACGATCGCTGGGTCTGCAACGACGGTGGCTGGTGCGACAACGGTTGCGCCTCAGACCACCGTTGCACCTGCGTCGACGACGCCCGCTCCCGGTAGCGGCTTGCGCTTCACATCTGCGGCAACGTCGACGTCGGCAGTACCGACAACAACAGTTGCGACGGCTACCACCGCGTCTGCTGACGCCGCGTCTACGACGACTGCCGATGTTTCGTCCACGACCTTGGCCGCAGCCGGCGGAGAGGCACCCTCGACCACTGCGGGATTGCTCGGTTCTGCTCCGACGACCACGGTTGCAGGTGGTCCGACCACCACGGTTGCTCAGCCCGATATCTCGCTATCAAACGAGCCGAACAAGATCGCCCTCTTGCAGGGTCGCGATGGGCTCGTCTACTACGCCGGCCCCGCCGGCGCTACCGGGCAGGTCTTCAAGAATGACGCTTCTGCGCAGATCAACAACGGCTCGTGGGTCGTTGTTGTCGGGTTGAAGGGCGGTTCCGAGGGCGAAGGCAAATGGAACGCGCTCGCCAACGAGTGCTTCACCAAGGCATCGACGTGTCCGACAGGTCAAATTGCGATCGTGCTCGACGGAACCGTGATCTCGGCGCCGGTCGTCCAGACGAACAACTTCTCCGGCAGCGTGCAGATCAGTGGTGATTTCACCGAAAGCGAAGCGCGCGACCTCGCGAAGATCCTCGAGTTCGGTGCCGTGCCGGTGCGTTTCAACGCACCGACCGCGCAGACAGTTTCGGCGACGCTCGGCAAGGACTCACTGCACGCCGCCGTCGTGTCGGGACTGCTCGGCGTGGGGCTCGTCCTTCTTTTCCTCCTCTTCTACTACCGGCGCTTGACGTTCGTGGTTCTCGCCGGTCTCGCGGTCTCGGGCATGCTGCAGTGGAGCGCCATTTCGTGGCTGTCGCAGCGAAACGGTCTCGCCCTTTCGCTGTCAGGTGTCACCGGAATCATCGTGTCGATCGGTGTCACGGTCGACTCATACGTCGTGTTCTTCGAGAAGCTGAAAGACGACGTGTTGGCCGGTCGCACGCTGCGCAATTCGGCAACGCGCAGCTTTGAAGCTGCATGGAAGACCATCCTCGCGGCCGACACCGTGTCGCTCATCGGAGCCGTGGTGCTGTGGTTCCTCACGGTGGGTTCGGTGCGCGGGTTCGCGTTCTTCCTCGGACTGTCAACGTTGTGCGACGTCATCGTCGCTTACTTCTTCACGCGTCCGGCGGTCATCCTGCTCGCACGCTCGAAGTTCATGAACAAAGGCAAGGTGTTCGGCGTCAGCGCCCGACGGGTGGTCTCGGGTGACTCGGAAGGGGTGCTGTCATGAAAGGTCGTTGGCAGCGTCTGTACAACGGTGAGACCACGATCAATTTCGTCGGTCGCCGCTGGTGGGGTTTCGGTGTCTCGATCGGTCTCATCGTCATCACACTCGTTTCGTTGTTGGCACAGGGGCTGAACCTCGGCATCGATTTCAAGGGTGGCGTCGCGTGGGAGGCCCCGGTCAAGGCGGGTCTCACCATCGATTCGGCCCGTACGGTGCTGAACGACAACAAGATCGACAGCACCAACGCGAAGATTCAGACCCTCGGATCGGGTGCCAGCGAGCGTGTCCGCGTTCAGGTCGACGACCAAACCCAAGCCGTTCGTGAAGCGGTGCAGAAGGACCTGGCCGACAAGGCGAAGGTCGACATCACCGAGGTCAGTGTCTCGAATGTCAGTTCGTCGTGGGGCAGAAGCATCACCGAAAAAGCGATCCGCGCCCTACTCGTGTTCTTCCTCATCGTGTCGCTGTACATCGCTTGGCGCTTCGAATGGAAGATGGCGGTTGCGGCGATTGCGGCAATGGTGCACGACGTCGTCATCTCTGTTGGTGTCTATTCGGTGCTGAAGTTCGAGGTCACTCCGGCAACTGTGATCGCGTTCCTCACAATTCTTGGCTTCTCGCTCTACGACACAATCGTCGTGTTCGACAAAGTGAAGGACAACTCCGAGCGCTATGCGGCACAACGTGTGTCCTACGGAGACATCACCAACATCTCGATGAACCAGGTGCTCATGCGCTCGTTGAACACGTCAATTGCGGCGGTGCTTCCGGTCTTGTCACTGTTGGTGGTCGGCGCCGGCGCTCTTGGTGCGGTCGCCCTTGAAGAATTCGCGCTTGCACTTTTCGTCGGTCTGCTCACCGGCGCCTACTCGTCGATCTTCGTTGCGACGCCGCTCCTCGCAATCATGAAACAGCGCGAACCGAAGTACCGCACCCTCACCGGTCAGTTGTCGCTCGGAACGGAGATGTCGCAGTTGATCGCCACCGGGGCGCCGGTGTCGCGGCGCGCGCAACGTACCGGAGTGCGCGTCGATGAGTCATCACCGACCGCCATCGACGGTCAAGCTGAGCTCGTTTCATCCCCGGCCGACCGCGCTGCCGCGGTTCTGTCGCATCCGCCGCGTCCCCGCAAGAAGCGCCGTCGGTAGATCTGATGGCCGCCGCCGACCTCCAACGTCTCATTCGTGACATCCCCGACGTGCCGACGCCGGGTGTCATGTTCCGTGACATCACGCCATTGCTGGCCGACCCGAAAGGGTATGACGAGGCGGTCAATGCGATCGTTGGTCTGTCGCACGGGAAAAAGGTCGACAAGGTCATTGGCATCGAGGCGCGCGGCTTCATCATGGCGGCTCCTGTCGCATTCCGCCTGAATGCGGGGTTCATCCCGGTGCGCAAAGCCGGAAAACTTCCGTGGGCCGTCGTGCGCGAGGAATACGCACTCGAATACGGAACCGACCAGCTGGAAATCCATCGTGACGCTCTGCAGCCTGGCGATTCGGTCGTGATCGTCGACGATGTTCTCGCGACCGGTGGCACTGCCAACGCGGCCATCCGACTCGTCGAAGGCCTTGGCGCAACGGTCGCGGGTCTGTTGTTTCTCATCGAATTGTCCGCACTCGGGGGTCGCACCGCGCTCTCGGGGCATTCCGTTTCGTCGGTGATCACCTACTAGGTGCGGCATGGCAACGGGTGACCGCGTTCTTCCCTGGAGGCGGCAGGCGTCCGCCCCGGCCGAAGAACTCGCGCCCCTGCTTGCTTCCTACCGATCACGACACCCGAAGGCATCGGTTTCGCTCGTCAATCGCGCGTATCTCACGGCCCGTCGTGCCCACCAGCACCAAGTGCGGGGCAGCGGAGAGTCGTACATCAACCATCCGATCGCGGTGGCGAAGATCGTCGCCGATATCGGTCTCGACGATGTCTCGCTAGCGGCGGCGCTGCTTCACGATGCAGTGGAAGACACGGAAATCACCATCGACGAAGTCGAAAGAGACTTCGGGCCCGAAGTCGCCTCGATCGTTGATGGTGTCACGAAGCTCGAGCGATTGCGCTTCGACTCGAAAGAAGCACAACAGGCGGCAACGATGCGCAAGATGCTCGTCGCGATGGCGCGAGACATCCGTGTGCTTGTCATCAAGTTGGCTGACCGCCTCCACAACATGCGGACCCTGGCCGGCATGCCGGTCGAGAAGCAACAGCGCATCGCCCACGAGACACTCGATATTTACGCTCCGCTTGCACATCGCCTCGGAATGCAGGAGATAAAGCAACAACTCGAAGACCTGTCCTTCTCGGCGATCTACCCCAAGCGTTTTGCCGAACTCGACCACCTCGTCGCAACGCGCACGCCAGAACGCGACGTGTATCTGGCGAAGACCGTCGCCGAGGTTCAGGCGAAGCTCAATGAACTCAACATCAGGGCCGAGGTCACAGGTCGTGGGAAGCACTTGTGGAGCATCTACGAAAAGATGGTGCAAAAGGGCCGGGAATTCGACGAGATTTTCGACCTGGTGGCGATACGGATCATTGTCGATTCGGTCAAGGATTGTTACGGGGCCCTTGGTTGCATTCATGGTCGATGGAAGCCCGTGGTGGGTCGCTTCAAGGACTACATCGCGATGCCGAAGTTCAATCTGTACCAGTCACTTCACACCACGGTGATTGGCCCCGAAGGCAAACCGATCGAAGTGCAAATCCGTACCCGCGAAATGCACAACCGCGCTGAATGGGGTGTCGCGGCGCATTATTCGTACAAAGACGGCACGGCGCCCGGTGATATCGACTGGTTGAACCGCATCATCGAAACACAGTCCGATGTCGTTGATCCCACACAGTTCATGGAGGGCCTGAAGGCCGACCTCGTGCAGGACGAGCTGTTCGTCTTCACCCCGAAGGGCGATGTCATTCCACTGCCTTTGAATTCAACGCCGATCGACTTCGCGTATGCCGTGCACACCGAAGTCGGGCACGCCTGCGTGGGGGCGAAGGTCAATGGTCGTCTTGTCACCTTGAATCACATTCTCAAGTCGGGTGACTCGTGTGAGATCTTCACCGCGAAATCGGCCGATGCCGGACCATCGAAGGACTGGCTCGAGATCGTCGGAAGTCCTCGCGCGCGGAACAAGATTCGACAGTGGTTCTCGCGTGAGCACCGCGACGAGATGATCGAACTCGGGCGGGACGAACTGATCGAGGAACTGCGTCGTGAGGGAATCTCTGTGCAGGGAATCTGGTCATCCGATGCTCTTGAGTCAGAGGTGGCCGCCACAGGGTTCAGCGACCTCGACACACTTCTCGCCGCGCTCGGTGAAGGAGCCGTCGCGGCGCACGAGGTTGCCGCGCGACTCGCCGCGGCGCTACGCGCCGACGGACGCACCGAGTTCATAGCCGGCGACCTGCGCATCGATCGTCCGCGTCATCCCGGAACCGCCGCGGTCATCCATGTCGAGGGGATTGACGACGTGCTCGTTCGCCTGTCGACGTGTTGTTCGCCGTCCGAAGGCGACGAAATCACGGGCTTCATGACGCGCGGTGGCGGAGTGAGCGTCCACCGTTCTGATTGCCCGCAGGCCGCGGCACTCGCGCGCGATCCAGCGAACCGACTCATCGATGTTGACTGGTCAATCGGTGGGACCGATGGAAAATTCCGGACGTCCGTCGAGGTCGTGGCACTTGACAGAACCCGCCTGCTGCGTGACGTCGCAAATGCGCTGTCCGACCAGCACGTGAACATCGTTGCGTGCTCCACTCTCACAGGTCCCGACCGGGTTGCGCGCATGCGCTTCGAATTCGAGTTCGCCGATCCGAGCCACATCGAATCAGTTCTGCGTACGATGAAGAACATTGATTCCGTTTTCGACGCGTACCGAGTTTCGACGCAAATTGGCGACTCGGGCGCGGCGAGCGACGACTAGCCTTCGGACGTGCCCGAATTCCAAACCACCCCAGGTACGCGCGACATACTGCCGCCCGACGCCGCCCGGTGGAGGGCATTCATCGAAAACTTCGCAACGGTCGTCGAACGGGCCGGATTCGAACAAATCATCCTTCCGATGTTCGAGGATCTCGGAGTCTTCCTGCGCCTCGGCGATGCCACCGACGTCGTCACGAAAGAAATGTACGACTTCGTCGACAAGGGTGGTCGCCATGTTGCACTTCGGCCTGAGCAGACCGCCGGTGCGTGTCGCGCTTACGTTCAACATCACCCCGTACCACCGTGGAAGGTGTGGTACGCGGGACCCAATTTTCGCTATGAGAAGGCCCAGCACGGGCGTTACCGCCAGTTCGACCAGGTTGGCGTCGAGGTTCTCGGAGTCGATGACCCGTTGCTCGATGTCGAGGTCGTGGCGCTCGCGCATGAATTCTTTCGGTCGCTGGGTCTGCGCAATGTGACGTTGCACATCAATTCACTCGGCGACGCTGGTGATCGCGACCGGTATGTCTTGGCGCTTTCCGAGTATTTCACTTCCCATGTCTCCGAACTCAGCGAGGAAAGCCGCGCCACGTTGGCCCGGAATCCTCTCCGAGTTCTCGATTCGAAACGTCCGAATGAGCAAGACCTGATTCGCGAAGCGCCCTCGATCACGCATTTTCTCAGCGACGATGCCGCTGCGCACTTTGCAATGGTTCAAGAGGGCCTCGCGCTATTGGGGGTCGACTTCGTGGTCAATGACCGTCTCGTTCGCGGTCTCGATTACTACCGGCGTACGACGTTCGAATTTTCATCCGGTGCCCTCGACTCCGCTCAGACAGCTGTTGGCGGGGGAGGTCGGTACGACGGTCTCGTCGAAGATCTCGGAGGGGCTCCGACGCCCGGCATCGGCTTCGCCATTGGTCTCGATCGAACCCTGCTCGCATGTGATGCCGAGGCTGCGTTTTCGGCACCTTCGTCGGCCGCCGACGTTTTCGTCGTCGACACGACTGACGGCCGAGCCGCACTCACCGTCTCGGCGCGGCTGCGCGAAGCCGGCCAGCGTGTCGAGCGGGCGTACGGCGCAAAGAGCATGAAGTCGCAGATGAAATCGGCGAACAAGAGCGGCGCGGCCGTCGCAGTTATCATCGGCGACGACGAACTCGCCCGCGGAGTCGCAACGGTCCGTCCGATGAACGGCGGCGAGCAGTCCGAAATCCCCCTAGACCAGATTGTGTCGACCGTGGTCGACATCGTGAAGAGAGCCAAACCATGAGCACGTCATCCACCTCGATGCGCACCCATCTCTGTGGTGAGTTGCGAGCCGAGAACATTGGTCAAACGGTCTCGATCTGTGGGTGGTTGGCGCGCCGTCGTGAACACGGTGAGCATCTGGCCTTCTTTGACATTCGCGACCACTCCGGAGTCGTGCAGTGCGTCGTCGACCGCACGGTCGACGTGCGCTCCGAGTACGTCGTGCGCATCACGGGCGAGGTTCGCCGGCGACCCGAGGGAACCACGAACGATTCGCTTCCCACCGGCGAAGTCGAAATCGGCGAGTGCCGCGTCGAAGTTCTCAACACGGCGGAACCACCGCCATTTCCGGTCGATGCTCGCGCCGACGACGTCGACGAGAACGTTCGTTTGCGGCACCGATACATCGACATTCGTCGTGAACGCATGCAGAAGAACGTGCGGCTCCGCGCGAAAATCAATTCGGCAATCCGTCGCGCGATGGAAGACCAGAATTTCGTCGAGGTCGAGACTCCGTTCCTCATGCCATCGACGCCCGAAGGTGCGCGAGAATTCCTCGTACCGTCACGCAAGGAACCCGGCTCGTTCTACGCGTTGCCGCAGTCACCCCAGTTGTGGAAGCAGTTGCTGATGGTGGCCGGTGTCGATCGCTACTACCAGATTGCCCGGTGCTTGAGGGATGAAGACCTTCGTGCCGATCGGCAGTACGAATTCATGCAGCTCGACGCCGAAATGAGCTTCGTTACGCAACCCGACGTGCTTGCTGCAATCGGGCGGGCGGTCACTGCGGCTGCACGCGCGGCCACCGGAGAAGACGTTCCTCCGATCGAACAGATCACCTGGCGCGAAGCCATGGAGCGCTACGGCGTCGACAAACCCGACCTGCGTTTCGGACTCGAGCTCGTTGAGCTGACCGATGTGTTCGCATCAACCGAGTTCAAGGCGTTTTCGTCGGCAACGTCAATCAAGGGAATCAAGGTTGATGCGGCGACCTACCCCGAGCAGGCGGCCTGGGGTCGCGGTCGTCTCGACGCGATCACCGACCGCGCCAAGCAATTCGGTGCGAAGGGTCTCGTGTGGTTGAAGGTCACGGCTGATCGAACGTTTGAATCACCGGTCGCCAAGTTCATCTCGCCGTCCGAGACGACCGAGTTGCTGGCGCGTTTCGATGCGTCCGCAGGTGACATGATCCTCATCGTGGCCGACGAGTGGATGACCACCTGCGAGGTGCTCGGTCAGTTGCGCAACGACATCGGCCGCCCGCCGGTTCACGAGGGCCCGTATCGCTATGTGTGGGTCATCGACTTTCCGTTGTTCGTTGGCATCGATCCGGCCACGGGACGCCCGCGCCCGGGGCACCATCCGTTCTGTCACCCGCATCCGGATGACATTCAGTTTCTCGACTCCGATCCACTGCGCGTTCGTGCGCTCGCTTACGACCTCGTGCTGAATGGCTGGGAGCTTGGTTCGGGATCAATCCGAATTCACGAGCCCGAACTCCAGCGCACGGTGTTCAACAAGCTCGGAATCAGCGACGACGAGGCCGACCGTCGGTTCGGGTTCTTCCTGCAGCCTTTCAAGTACGGCGCGCCGCCGCACGGCGGTTTTGCCTTCGGTATCGATCGCTTGACGGCCATCCTGGCGGGCGAAGAGAACATCCGCGAAGTGATCGCATTCCCGAAGACTCAGTCGGGTCTCGATCCCATGACGAATGCGCCCACGAAGGTCGACCCCGCACAACTTGCCGAACTCGGCATTCGTACGCTTCCGCCGGCAACGAAATAGGTCGCCACGGACGGCGACCTATTCTCCGTGTCGGTTGCCGATCAGTTGCGGCGACAGGCCCCTTTGGCCGCGCGCTTGCGTCCTGGATCCGTCGACGAAGTCGTCGGTCAAAGTCATCTGCTCGGACCCGGTCGACCGCTTCGCGCGCTGATCGAATCTGACCGCCTGACATCGGTGATTTTCTGGGGGCCACCCGGTACGGGCAAGACGACCCTTGCCGAAGTGATCGCCCGTTCGACTCGCGCCGAATTCGTTCGACTCTCCGCGGTGACATCCGGAGTGAAAGATGTTCGCGAAGCACTGGCGGCAGCGCGCGACCGTCTCGGGCAAATGCAACGACGAACGATCGTCTTCATCGACGAGATTCATCGCTTCAATACCGGCCAGCAGGATGCGCTCCTCCCGGCCGTCGAAGACGGAACCATCGTTCTCATCGGGGCAACCACCGAGAACCCGTATTTCGAGGTCAATGCGCCGCTGCGGAGCAGGTCGACATTGTTCCGCCTCGAACCTCTCGAGCCGGCGGATCTCGCACTTCTGGTTGCAAGGGGAGTCCAGGCGGAAGGGGCGACAATCGACCCCGCGGCAGCCGAGCACCTGCTTTCGGTTGCGCAGGGTGATGGCCGTCAGATTCTCACATCGCTCGAAGTGGCCTGTGCACTTGCGCGGGTACGTGACCGATCGAATGTGAACGTCAATGTTTCCGACGTCGAAGGAGCGATCAGTTCCAGCGCGCTGCGATACGGTCGCGACGACCATTACGACGTCGTCTCGGCTTTCATCAAGAGTGTTCGCGGGTCAAGCGTCGACGCTGCTCTCCATTGGCTCGCACGAATGCTCGTGGCCGGGGAAGATCCGCGTTTCATCGCCCGCAGACTCGTCATCCTCGCCAGCGAAGACATCGGCATGGCCGATCCGACGTCGATCGTTGTCGCCACGGCATGCGCGCAGGCGGTCGACTTCGTTGGCCTACCCGAGGCCCAACTGAATCTCGCACAGGCCACGGTGCATCTCGCCCGCGCACCGAAGAACAATGCAACGTCAGTTGCCATCTGGACCGCAATCGACGATGTGCGTCAAGGAGCAATCGGCGAAGTGCCGAAGTTCCTGCGCGATGCGCACTACAAAGGCGCCGCCGATCTGGGCCATGGCTCGGGCTACGTTTCACCTCACGTTGCGACGGACGACAGTCCGGCGGCGCGCGCCGAGGACTACCTGCCCGAGACACTCCGCGACCGTACGTACTACCGCGACTGACGGTTACCGTGACTGCCATGATGCTCGCTGCTGGTGGATCGGGAACCGACACGGCGCTCGTTGTCGTGCTGGTGCTCTGCGCAGTCGCCTTCGCTGCTTTGCTCTTGGTTTTGTACCGCGTGCTCATCGCACTCGCCGACCTGCGCGCCGACCTTGCGATGCTCGAGGCAGAAATCGTGCCGATGGTTGGCGAGCTCAAGTCCGCCGCCGACGAAGCGCGCTCGATCATCGACACTGCGCGAGGTGATCTGAAGCGTTTCGACCGGGTCCTTGGTTCGGCCGAGTCAATCAGTGAAGCGGTGGCCGACACCTCGCGTGTTGCCCGCACGGTACTTTCGACGCCGGTGATCAAGGCGGCGGCGGTCGCATCCGGAGCGAAGCGGGCACTGTCGGTGTTGCGGGGGCGTTCCGGTCGTCGCTCTCGGTAGCGTGACACCATGCGTCGGCTCATCTGGTTCGTTGCGGGGTTCCTCGTTGCCCTCGTCGGCGGCGGTTACGCCAAGCGCAGGGTCAGGGCTGCAGCAACATCGTTGGCTCCAACTCGTGTTGCTCAGCGTGTGAAGCTCCGCGTCACCGACGCCGTTGCCGAAGGTCGGGCCGCGATGCACGACCGTGAATCAGCACTCAAGTCGTCGCCGCCCAAGAACTCGCCATCGACGAATTAGTCCACGGTCGTGAGAAAGCCCCGCGGGTAGGCTTTCGCCCGATGTCGACTCATTCACGCCCCCGTACAGCCAACGATCTACGCGAGGCGTTCCGTGGCTATTTCGCCGATCGTGGCCACACCCGAGTCGACTCCGCCAGCCTGATCCCGCATGATCCGACGGTGCTCTTCACGGTGGCCGGCATGGTGCCCTTCAAGCCTTACTTTGTCGGCGACGAGGTGCCTCCTTTTTCGCGCGCGGTCACCGTGCAGAAATGTGCCCGCGCCGGTGGAAAGCACAACGACCTCGACGATGTCGGTCGCACCAAGCGCCACCTCGTCTTCTTCGAGATGCTCGGCAACTTCAGTTTCGGTGATTACTTCAAGGAAGACGCCATCCCGTGGTCGTGGGATCTCGTTACCGAGGTTTTCGGGTTCGATGGCGACCAATTGTGGATCACCGTGCACGAAAGCGATGACGAAGCCGAAGCGATCTGGCACGAGAAGGTTGGCGTACCAATGAGTCGTATCCAGCGTCTCGGCGACAAAGACAACTTCTGGCAAATGGGTGAGACCGGTCCGTGCGGACCCTGTTCGGAAATTCACATCGACCGCGGGTCAGCATTCGGCCCCGACGGCGGGCCGCTGAATGATCCGCACGGCGATCGCTTCCTCGAATTCTGGAATCTCGTGTTCATGCAGTACAACCAGGCACCCGATGGCTCGCGCAGCTTGTTGCCCAAGCCGTCGATTGACACTGGTGCAGGTCTCGAACGAATTCTCACGCTCATGCAGGGAAAGGATTCGGTCTGGGAAACCGATGTGCTTTTCCCCCTCGTCGAGCAGGCCCAGTCACTGACGGGAAGCTCCTACAAGTCGGGCGACTACGACGACAGGGCGAGTTTCAGTCTGCGCGTTCTTGCCGAGCACGCGCGATCGTCGACAATGCTCGTCAACGACGGGGTCTTCCCTTCGAACGAGAATCGAGGTTACGTCCTTCGTCGCATCATTCGCCGAGCGGTTCGCCATGCGTATCTCCTGGGCACCGAAAAGTTGGTGATGCCATCTTTGGTCTCGACCGCCGTCGACGTGATGGGCACCGCCTACCCAGAATTGTTGAAGAACCGCGACTTCATTGTCGACGTTCTGACCCGCGAAGAAGAGCGTTTCCGTCAAACCCTGAAGACCGGTGTCCAGATTCTCGACGACGAACTTGACAAGAGCAAGGGTCGACTCGCCGGATCCGCGGCATTTCTTCTGCACGACACCTACGGCTTCCCGCTCGAACTCACGCAGGAGATCGCTTCCGAACGGTCGATCGAAGTCGATCTCGAAGGTTTCGAAACCGAAATGTCGCAGCAGCGCGAACGTGCGAAGCAGGCGCGCAAGGGCGGCAAGGTTTCCGATGAACGAATGGGCGAGTACCGCGGCATAGTCGATGCCAATGGGATCACCACCTTCACCGGTTACGCCGACGTCGAAAATACGGCGAAGGTCGTCGCAGTGCTCGACGGACACGACGACGAGGGAACATTTGAGGTCTTCCTCGACGTGACTCCCTTCTACGCGGAAAGCGGCGGTCAAGTCGGTGATACCGGGGTCATCGTGTGCGCGGATTTCGAGTTGGAAGTCATCGATACGACGTTTGCTCTTCCTGGATTGAGGCGTCATGTTTGTCGCGTGGTGCGCGGCATACCCCGCGCCGGAGTCCAGGTGACCGCGCGCATCGACAACGATCGACGCGCGCGGATTCGCAAGCACCACACCGCCACTCACGTGTTGCATTGGGCCCTGCGATCCGTTCTCGGCGAACACGTGAAGCAGGCTGGTTCGCTGGTCGAGCCGAACCGTCTGCGTTTCGACTTCAGTCACTTTGCCGCGGTCACCGACGATGAAATCGCCGAGGTCGAGCGCCTCGCCAACAGGGAAGTCCTCGTCAACGTCACCGTTCAGGCGTACGAAACGTCGAAAGACGAGGCAACTGCTGGCGGAGCCATCGCGTTTTTCGGTGACAAGTACGGCGACACGGTGCGTGTGCTGCGTGCAGGAAGTTCTTTCGAACTGTGCGGAGGAACCCACGTATCGGCAACGGGCGACATCGGTGCTATCAAGGTCGTGGCCGAGAGTTCGATCGGTTCGAACCTGCGTCGCATTGAAGCCGTGGTCGGAGAAGCGTCTGTTGCGTACATGCAGGAACAGGCTCGCTCGGTTGCAAAGGTTGCCGGTCTCCTTGGCTCGGCGCCCGAAGCACTGGAAGACGCGGTGCGGCGCAAACTCGACGAGATGAAGACCGTGCAGGACGAGGTGAAGATGCTTCGAGCACGGATGGCTGCCACACGCGCCAAGGAAATAGCTGAAAGCGCTACGGGTGGCGGAGTCGTGCAGCGAATCGATGGTCTCTCGCCCGGCGAACTCCGCGATCTTGCGGTTGCTGTTCGGGGTGTCGATGGTGTGCGGGCGGTCGTTCTGATGGGCGTCACCGACGCCGGGGGAGTCGCGTTGGTCGCGGCAACCACGTCCGATGTTTCCGGCGGCGCCGGTCCGCTGATTTCTGCCGCGGCGAAGGCTGTCGGCGGTGGCGGCGGCGGCAAGGGAGACATCGCCACCGCGGGCGGAAAGAATCCCGACGGTTTGCCCGATGCACTCACACTCGCCAGCGACGCGGTTCGGTCCGCGCTCGGATAGATGACGACCCTCGAGTAATGACAAGTGTCGGACGCGTTCTCGGTCTCGACCTGGGGTCGAAACGAGTAGGTGTCGCAATCAGCGATCGCAGTGGAACCATTGCAAGCCCTTTCATGGTGCTGCAGCGAAGTGGAAGTTTGCGTCGCGATCATGAAGCCATCGCCCGTTTGGTGACCGAAGAGGAATGTGAACGCGTTGTCATCGGGTTGCCGTTGTCGCTCGACGGTTCGCTCGGACGTGCGGCTCAATCCGCACTCGACGAAGCGAGCAGGCTCGCTACGGTGGTGGGCGTGCCGGTGGAAACCTATGACGAACGCCTCACCACCGTGAGTGCCGACCGTGCGCTCATCGAAGCGAAGATGCGTGCCGACGCACGTCGGCGCGTGGTCGACAAGGTTGCCGCCGCGGTGATGTTGCAGGCTTGGATCGACCGACAGAACAACAGTTAGATGTCCGATCCGTTGCTGCCCGATTGGTCCGACGACCCCTGGGATGTTGTCGACGCCGAAGATGCCGACAAATTGATCCCGCATCGCTCTCCGCGTCGGCCGCGCCGCGGTGTCGTCATCGCAGTTCTCGCTGTCGTGCTCTCGCTGTCCGTCGGAGGTGGCGGTGTTGGCTGGTGGTACCTGCGCCAGGTCAATCCTCCGGGTGATGCCGCGGCGGCGGTGAACTTCACGGTCGTCGAGGGTGACACGCTCTCGTCGGTCGCCGACCGCCTGGAACAGGGTGGTTTCATCACGTCGGCGCGGGTCTTCAGGTGGTACGTCAGCCGGAAGGGCGGAATCACGTTCGTTCCGGGCTACTACCAGCTCCATCCTCGCGACCACATGGGCAACATCATGGGCGAACTGAACACACCGCCCGCCCAGACCTTCGTCAATGTCACGTTCCCCGAGGGCTACACGGTGTCGCAGATCGCCGATCGTTTGGCGTTGAAAGTGCCGCGGCTCGACGCTGCGAACTTCATGCAGCAAGCTGCGGCCGGCGCGGTCACCTCGACATTCGGTCCGCCAACCCCATTGACCGGCCCGACAGCCCTCGAGGGGTTGTTGTTTCCCGACACGTACCAGATCTCCGGCGACGATTCTGCGACCCGTGTTCTGCAGAGAATGGTTTCGCTGATGGAGCGAGTCGGGCGACAAGAGGGACTCGACAAGGCGAAAGACAAGGTCGGCCACAGCCCCTACGAGGTGCTCGTCGTGGCGTCGATGATCGAGCGCGAGGCGAAGGTGCCGGCCGACCGTCCGAAGATCGCACGGGTGATCTACAACCGGCTGCGCAGAAATATGGAACTACAGATCGACGCAACCCTTCGTTACGCCCAACCCGACAACTTGTCAATCGCCGAACTCTCGAAGATCGACTCGCCGTACAACACGTACATGCGGAAAGGTCTTCCGCCCACGCCAATAGCGAATCCGGGTCGTGCCGCCATTCAGGCCGCTCTCAACCCCGCGCCGAATCCATCGGCCAGCGACCCGATTTGCCGCAACCTGAAGAAGTCGCAGAAGTGTGAATACCTGTACTACGTCATCGCCAACAAAGACGGTGGCCACGTGTTCGCGGCGACACTCGAGCAGCACAACGCCAACGTCGAGGCGGCGCGCGCGGCGGGGCTCATCGGATGAACCGAGCTGCCGGCAATTCCAACGAACTGCTCGGTCGGCTGTCTGCGTCCGGCAGAGTCGCGTGCGTCATCGGAAATCCTGTCCGACACAGCCTGTCGCCGGCAATACACAACGCGGCTTTCGCCGCCGCAGGAATCGATGCCTCGTACATGGCGGTCGAGGTCAATGCCGATGAGTTCATTCCCACCATCGATGCCCTGAAGTCCCTCGATTTTCTCGGCGCATCGATCACGATGCCGTACAAAGAGAAGGCGTTCGGTGTCTGTTCGTCGGTTGGCGACGTCGCTGGACGGCTCGGGTCTCTGAACACCTTGGTCCCGGGGTTCGACGGTCTGCACGGCGACAGCACCGATGGTCAGGGTTGCGTGGGTGCGTTGATGGGCGCCGGCGTCGACCCGGCGGGACAGCGTGTCGTCGTTGTCGGTGCCGGTGCCACTGCGCGTGCTTGCATCGTGGCACTGAGCGGCGCGCGGGTCGCCGAGATCGCCGTTTTGAATCGAACCGCGGCGCGCGCAGTCGAGGCGGTCTCGCTCGCGCCCGACGTCGCCCGACTCGCAACCGAGTCCGACCTTGCGGCATGCGACATCGTCATCAACACGACGCCGACCGGCATGGGCGACAATCGCGAGCGTCCATTCGACCATTCCCTGATCACTGCCCGTCACGCGGTGCTCGATGCCGTTTACCAACCGTTGGAAACTGACCTGCTCGCTGCGGCCCGCCGGGCCGGCGCTGTTTGTGTCGACGGACTCTGGATGCTCGTTCATCAGGCCGTCGCCCAGCAGGTGCTGTGGACCGGAATCATGCCCGATGCGCAGGTCATGCGCACTGCGGCAGAGCACGAACTCGCGCATCGCCGCGGATAGCCTGCTTCGCGTGTTGCGCTATCTCACAGCCGGAGAATCCCACGGTCAGGCGCTCGTTGTCATTGTCGAGGGTCTTCCCGCCGGTCTGCGGGTCACCGAGGCCGATATTCAGGCCGAATTGGGTCGCCGTCGGCTCGGTTTCGGTCGCGGGCCGCGGCAACGGTTCGAGGTTGACGAGATTCTTCTCCTGGGCGGCATCCGCCACGGCCGAACGCTCGGGTCGCCTGTTGCGATCCAAATCCAGAACACCGAGTGGTTCCGCAGCGACAAGTGGCACAAGGAAATGTCACCGGCGCCGGGTGCCACCGAGACTCCTCTCACGCAGCCGCGACCGGGCCATGCCGACCTTGCCGGAATGCAGAAGTACGGCTTCGACGATGCACGCGATGTTCTCGAACGGGCGAGCGCACGCGAGACCGCGGCACGCGTTGTGGCCGGAGCGCTCGCCAAGTTGCTGCTCAAGTCGATCGGCGTCGACGTCATTTCGCACGTCATCCAAATGGGAGACGCCCGTGCGTCGCTCGATGTCAGGCCGGTTGCTTCAGATCTCGCTCGCATCGACGAGTCCCCTGTGCGTTGTTTCGATTCCGCATCCGAGGCAGCGATGGTCAAGGCCGTCGAAGATGCCGCACGCGAAGGCGACAGCCTTGGCGGCATTGTCGAAGTGATTGCCTACGGAGTACCAGTGGGTCTCGGCAGTCACGTGCACTGGGACCGAAAGATTGACGCGAATCTCGCGCAGGCGGTCATGAGCATTCAGGCCGTGAAAGGTGTCGAGATCGGCGACGGGTTCGAAGTGGCCGGGCGGCGCGGCAGCCAGGCTCACGATCCCATCGAATGGGACGCATCCACCAATTCCTACCGTCGCCTCTCTGCGCTGGCGGGTGGTACCGAGGGTGGAATGACCACCGGCGAGCCCGTCATCGTGCGTGCCGCAATGAAGCCACTTGCAACACTCAATCGCCCGACGCTGCAGACCGTCGACGTGGTCACAAAAGAGTCCACCGTCAGCTTCAAGGAGCGCACCGATGTCACGGCGGTGCCCGCCATGGGTGTGGTTGCCGAAACCATGGTTGCTCTCGTTCTCGCCGTCGAAGCCCAGCGAAAATTCGGCGGCGATTCCGTCGCTGAGTTCCAGCGCAACTGCAACGCGTTCCTCGGGACTCTGTAGCCATGTCCGCACCGCACGTCGTGCTGGTCGGACTGATGGGAACAGGCAAGACGTCGGTCGGGAAAGCACTTGCACGCGAATTGCAACGTCCGTTCGTCGACACCGATGTCGAGATCGAACGACGCACGGGCCGCGCCATACCTGAGATCTTCGAAAAAGAGGGCGAGCAGGCGTTCCGAGTCATCGAACGTGAAGTGCTGGTCGACGTTTTGTCATCGTCCACCGCTTCGGTCATCGCAACCGGTGGTGGCATTGTCGAAACCGACGAGTCTCGAATCGCGATCGAAACGGAACGCGGGCGTGGCTCGACCATCGTGTGGCTGGGTGCCACCGTCGCGACCATGCTTCAACGCACGAGCCGCTCGAACAATCGACCGCTCCTTGTCGGCGACCGACAAGCGGTGCTGGAACGCTTGCTTGCTCGGCGTGGGCCGCTCTACCAAGCACTGGCCGATGCGCAAATCAGCACCGACCGCAAAGCGGTTGCACGTATTGTTCAAGAGGTCATGTCCGCTCTGCCGAACCAGCAACGCCAAAAATTGGCCACAGTCAATGTCGCCCTTGGCGAACGTGCCTACGACGTTGTTGTTGGCGCGGGATCCGTCACCGAGCTGCCGCGCATGATTCCGAGTGGCGTCAAGCGTGCTGTCATCGTCAGCCAAACCGGCATCCCATCGATTCCTGAACTCGACCTGCCGACTCAGCTGATCCACATTCCCGACGGTGAGCAATCGAAGAGCCTCGCGACGATCGAGATGCTGTGTCGGGAATTCGCACGTTTCGGTTTAACCCGCAACGATCTCGTCATCGGTGTGGGCGGCGGGCTCGTCACCGATGTCGCCGGATTCGCGGCAGCCAGTTGGCACCGCGGTACCCGGGTCGTGCACGTTGCGACCACGCTCCTTGCGATGGTCGATGCGGCCATCGGCGGCAAGACGGGCGTGAACCTTCCCGAAGGAAAGAACCTCGTCGGCGCTTTCTGGCAGCCCTCTGGGGTCATCTGCGACACGAACTACTTGTCGACGCTTTCTGAACGTGAGTTGCGTTGCGGGTGGGGAGAGGTTGCGAAATATCACTTCCTCACTGGCGACGACATGTTGTCGATGTCGACCGACCAGCGCGTTGCTCGTTGCGCGCAGATCAAAGCCGACATCGTTGTGGCCGACGAGCGAGAGGGGGGCCGTCGTGCCCTTCTCAACTATGGCCACACGTTCGGCCACGCGATCGAAACTGTCACAGGGCATCGTTTTGCCCACGGCGAGGCGGTTGCAATTGGCATGATCTGCGCGGCGCATCTCGCGCGCATCACCGACAGAATCGACGCTGCACGAGTGGAACAGCACTACGAAGTCCTGAATGCGTATGGCTTGCAATCGCAATTGCCTGTCGACGTCGATCATGCTTTGCTCGTCGAGGCGATGGGCCGCGACAAGAAGGCGACCGACGGTTTGGTCTTCATCCTCGATGGCCCCGGTGGTCTCGAGACCGTGGCAAGCGTGGCGCCCGAGAGAGTGATCGAAGCACTGCAGTCGGCTGCTGCGGTACGGTGAGGTCGTGGTTGCGCGTCGAATCCTTCTCCTGAACGGTCCGAATCTCAATCTGCTCGGAACCCGCGAGCCTGCGATCTACGGTTCTGCAACTTTGGCCGACCACGTCGCTGCGGTCGAATCTGCGTGCGCGCACCTCGGCTGGACCTTGCAACATTTTCAGTCGAACATCGAGGGTGAACTGGTCGAAGCGATCCACGGAGCGCGCTCGACCGCCGACGCCATCATCATCAACCCCGGTGCATTCACGCACTATTCGTGGGCAATCCACGATGCACTCGCCGCCTTCGAGGGAGCGATCGTCGAAGTGCACATCTCGCAGCCCCTGAAGCGCGAGGACTGGCGACACACCAGCGTGGTTGCGCCCCTTGCGCTCGGGACCATCGCTGGCTTCGGCGCCGTGGGCTACACGCTTGCCGTCGAAGCGCTTGCACGTCATTTCGGGTAGGGCGCAAATGGCAGGCCTCGAGGCGCTCGAACCGCTCGATTACTCCTCCCATCGCAGTCGGCTCATTGCCCACGTGGCGGGCGGAGACTCCAAAGCCTCTGTCGCTGGGTTCATCGTGACGTCGAGCGAGAACATCCGGTGGCTGACGGGTTTCACCGGCAGTGCCGGCATCGTCGTGGTATCAGCCGACGAACGTGAGCCCGTTGTCCTGGTCACCGATGGTCGGTACTCCGAGCAAGCGGCGGTCGAGGCAAGTCGCTCGAAGGCGAACGTGCGCGTGATCGAAAGACGCACGCAAGCGGCGATGCGCGAGGCCGTCGCCGATTTCCTGGTCACCGGCGATTCGTGGGGCTTCGAGGCCGGTGACATCACGGTGGCCGAATTCGAGGCGCTCGTTGCGGCATGTGAAACGAAGGGGCGGGCGTTCGAACGTGCCGCATTCATCGATGGTGCGTCGATTCTCGCCGATTTGCGCCGAACCAAGAGCCACCCCGAACTCCAGAGAATCCGGCGCGCTGCCGCTATCGCCGACGAAGCACTCGCCGAAGTGCTGCGGTTGATCGTCGCAGGAACTTCCGAACGTGAGTTTCGCAACGAACTCGACGCCGCCATGTGCCGGCTGGGTGCCGACGACGTCAGTTTTCCGACGATCGTCGCCTCGGGTCCGAACGCCGCACTTCCGCATCATCACCCGTCCGACCGCAAGTTCCTTGGTGGCGATGCAGTGGTGGTCGACTTCGGCGCACTCGTCGACGGTTACCACTCCGACATGACCCGAACGTTCGTCATCGATGGCCCGGGCGCCGATGACATGCGCTCGCGTCATGATGTTGTTCGCCGCGCGTGCGAAGCGGGGGTGGCGGCCGTGCATCCCGGCGTCACGGGTAGCGAAATCGATTCTGCCTGTCGCGCGGTGCTGGCCGCGGCAGGTCTCGAAGTCGAGCTCACACACGGCGTCGGCCACGGCGTCGGGCTTCTCATTCACGAATCTCCGTGGGTGAATCCGAGGTCAGCAGACGTTCTTCGACCCGGGGACGTGGTGACGGTCGAGCCAGGGGCCTATCGTGTGGGACTCGGAGGCGTCCGCGTCGAGGAACTCCTCGTCGTCACCGAATCCGGACACCTCGTCCTCACCAAAAGCCCGAAGGAACCGACATGCCCGCCATCTCCACCAACGACTTCAAGAACGGGATCACTCTCGAGCTCGACAACGGCCTCTTCACGGTTGTCGAGTTCCAGCACGTAAAGCCCGGCAAGGGTGGCGCCTTCGTGCGGACCAAGCTCCGCAACCTGCGCAACGGCAACCTTCTCGAAAAAACCTTCAATGCGGGCGTCAAGGTTGAACAGGCGATCCTCGACAAGCGCGACATGCAGTATCTCTACAAAGACGGCGACGATTTCGTTTTCATGGACACCGAATCGTATGACCAGATGACCGTCGCCCCGGCGGCTCTCGGCGAAACAGCCGATTATCTGGTCGAATCGGCCATGGTCATCATGGCCATCTACAACGGTGACATTGTCGGCGTCGAAATCCCGGCGAGCGTCGAGCTCGAAATCACCGAAACAGAACCCGGTATTCAAGGTGACCGGGTGTCGGGTGCGCGCAAGCCGGCCACGTTGCAAACCGGCAAGGTCATCCAGGTGCCATTGTTCGTCAACATCGGCGACAAGGTGAAGGTCGACACCCGCACCGGCGACTACATCACGCGCGTCTGATGTCGGCCATCGAATCCGCCGAGGCGCGCGAGCGCGCGCTCGTGCTGTTGTACGAAGCCGAATCGCGCGGTTCCTCCGTCAGTGTCGTTGTCGATGCAGAAGTGGTGAAACCGGCCGCCTTTGCCGTGGAACTGGCCACCGGAGTCGAGGCAAACCAATCGAGGTACGACGATCTCATTTCCTCCAAGGCTCGCGGATGGAGACTCGACCGCATGCCAATGATCGATCGAGCCGTCTTGCGGCTCGCACTTCATGAACTCGCGACACACAGCGAAACGCCGACGGCTGTCATCCTGAACGAAGCGGTGGAACTTGCGAAGCGTTATTCCACCGAAGACTCCGGACGTTTCGTCAACGGGGTTCTCGCAGCGTTGGTGCCCGAGGTCCGCTGACTGGTAGGGTCGCATAGACAGATCGACCGTCAATTGGGTCCCGTGAGGCCCGAACGGAAGGAACAATGGCAAGTCAAACTCCCGACCGGGCTTCCGGTCATGCACCGAGCGACACCTCGGTATGCGTTCTCCCTGCCGAGCAGGTGAGGCGGGCAATCAAGAGAATTGCCCACGAAATTCTCGAGAACATCGGTGGTGGCGGCCGAGATCCGTTCGTTTTGATGGGACTCCAGCGCGGTGGCGTGTGGATTGCCGACCAACTTCGTGACGAGATCCGCAGCATCGACCCAAGCGCCGTCGTCGAATGCGGTGCCGTCGACGTGAGCATGTACCGCGACGATCTAGCCCTGCGCCCCACGTTGCCGGCAACTACGTCGGTAGTCCCTCGGTCGCTCGACGGGGTCGAGGTGGTGCTGGTGGATGACGTTCTCTACACGGGACGCACCGTGCGCGCCGCACTTGACGCACTCATCGAGTACGGGCGCCCTCGTGCTGTACGTCTCGCCGTGCTCGTCGATCGCGGTCACAGGGAACTCCCGATCCGGCCCGATTTCGTCGGCAAGAATCTGCCGACGCATTCGAGCGACGAAGTCGTGGTCAAACCCGAAGGAGTGTTCATCTCAGGGGGAGGGCGCAAGTGAAGCACCTCATCTCGTTGGACGACCTGAGCGCCGCGGAAATCTGCGGTCTGTTGTCGACCGCTGATCACATGGCGGAAGTGCTCGCGCGCCCCCAGCCGAAGGTGCCCGCGCTTCGTGCAAAGACCGTATGCAGTCTGTTCTTCGAGGACAGCACCCGTACGCGGCTTTCGTTCGAGACCGCGGCCAAACGTCTGTCGGCCGAGACGCTCACCTTCACCGCGTCCTCGTCGAGTGTCAACAAGGGTGAAAGCCTTCGCGACACGGTCGAAACCCTCGCGGCAATGGGGGTCGACGTCTTTGTTGTCCGGCACAAGACGGCGGGACTCCCACTCGCCGTATCGCGTTGGTGCGATGCGCACGTTGTCAATGCCGGTGATGGCGCACATCAGCACCCGACGCAGGGTTTGCTCGACGCATTCACCCTCACGCGTGCGCTCGGCCGCGGAAACGATCTGTCGGGTCTGCGCATCGCGATGGTGGGCGATATCCGTCATAGTCGCGTTGCGCGTAGCACGATCAGGGCCTTCCACCTTCTGGGTGCCGAGGTCGTGCTCGTTGCCCCGGCTTCGTTGCTGCCACCGGCGTTCGAAACGCCGGCCACCACAACTCACAAGCTCGACGACGTCATCGACTCCGTCGACGTTCTCTATCTCCTTCGCATGCAGCGCGAACGAATGGACAATGCCTTCATTTCGTCGCCAACCGAATACTCCGCACATTTCGGTCTCACGCCGGCGCGCCTCGGCGCGATGCGCAAAGGGTCGTACTTGATGCACCCGGGTCCGATGAACCACGGCATCGAGATGGCGATCGACATCGATTCGCTCGAGGAACACGGCGTCACCAACCTTGTGACACGACAGGTCACCAACGGCATCGCAGTGCGCATGGCGGTGCTCTTCACCCTCTTCGGCGCAGGTATGGAGGAAGTCAATGGCTGAATTCACTGAAGCATTCGTGATCCATGGTGGATCCGTCGTCAACCGCGCGGGAATCGTTCAATCGGACGTTCTCGTCGAAGGCGGTCGTGTCGCACGCGTCGGGGCAGATCTCGCCGCAAACCTTCCGACCGAAGCCGAAGGCGGACCGAAGCGAATCAACGCGCACGGTTGTTTGGTGGCATCGTCATTCGTCGATCTGCACACGCACATGCGCGAGCCGGGCAGGGAAGAGTCCGAGACCATCGCCACGGCATCGCGCGCGGCAGCCCTTGGGGGCTTCGGCGCCTGTGTCGCCATGCCTAACACCGACCCGGCCCAGGACAACGTGGCGGTGGTCGAGTTTGTGCGGCTCCAAGGCGAACGTGCCGGGCTGGTCACGGTGGCTCCGTCCGGATGCATCACAGTCGCAAGGGGCGGAACGCAACTTGCACCGTTCCATTCGCTTGCAGCGGCCGGTGTCCGGCTGTTCACCGACGATGGCAACGGTGTGCAAGACCCCTTGATTATGCGACGGGCTCTTGAACACGCGCGTGAACTCGACATCACCCTGGCGCAGCATTGCGAGGTGTCTCGGTTAACCGACGGCGCCGTGATGCACGAGGGATGCTGCTCATCCCGCCTGGGTCTTCCGGGGTGGCCGGCCATCGCCGAGGTGTTGATGTTGCAACGTGACATCGAATTGGTTCGTGAGACCGGAGCGAAAATGCATTTTCTCCATCTTTCGACCGCCCGTAGTGTGGAGGTCGTGCGGCAAGCGAAGAACGACGGTCTTCCCGTCACCGCCGAAGTGACTCCACACCATCTCAGTCTCACCGACGAGAAGCTCGCAACGTTCAGCACTCTCTTCAAGGTCAATCCGCCGCTGCGCACGATGGAAGACATCGAGGCGCTACGCGCAGGGCTGGCCGATGGCACGATCGACGCAATTGCGACCGACCATGCACCGCACGCGGCGCATCTGAAAGAGCAGGACCTTTCGGTCGCGCCACCGGGCATGCTCGGTCTTCAGTCTGCACTCGGTGTCGCGCTGCGCTACTCGGGTCTCACGGCCGAGAGGGTTGTCAAAGCATTGTCGTGGGAGCCGGCCCGCATTGCCGGTCTTGACGACGTACACGGTCGTGACGTCGCTGTTGGGGAGCCGGCCAACATCGTCATTTTCGATCCCACGGAAGTGTGGACACAGAACGTCGAATCGATCGTCAGTAAGAGCAAGAACAGCCCGTATCTCGATCTCGAACTGACGGGGCGCGTGCGTCACGTCGCCTTTGAGGGGCGCATTGTCGTGGAAAGTGGTGCACTCAAGTGAGCAGTTCGTCACAGAATGTCATCGAGGGGCAACTCGTCCTCGCGAACGGTGACGTGTTCGAGGGGGAAATCCTCGGCGTTCTCCCGGCCGATGGTGTCGCGGCAGGTGAGGTTGTGTTCAACACGGCAATCACGGGTTATCAAGAAATCATCTCCGACCCTTCGTATGCCGGTCAGATCATCACGTTCACGCAGCCGCATATCGGCAACTACGGAGTCACCCGCCTCGACAACGAATCTCGCCACCCGTTCGCGCGCGGAATCGTCATTCGCGAAATGGCCCGCCGCCACAGCAACTGGCGAGCAGAAAATTCGCTGGTCGAGAGCCTCGTTGCGTGGGGCGTCCCCGGAATCGGGGCGATCGACACGCGGCGCCTGACAAGGGTGTTGCGTGACACGGGTGCGATGTCGGGAGCATTCGGTACCGCCGATGCGGCAACCCTTCTCGCCCGCGCGAAAGCGGAAAAGGGAACCGGTGGGGTAGACCTGGTGCGCGAGGTCACGGTCGACAAGGCCTATCAAGTCGGTTCGGGTCGCTTCGATGTCGTTGCGTACGACTTCGGAATCAAGTCGACGATCCTGTCGTGTCTCGCGGAAATTGCGACCGTCAGGGTCGTGCCTTCGTCAACCCCGGCCGATGAAGTGCGCGCGATGAATCCTGACGGTGTGTTCCTGAGCAACGGCCCCGGCGACCCTGAAATGGTTGTCGGTGCTTCGGAAGCAATCCGCAGTTTGCTCGATGCCGGAACTCCAATTTTCGGCATCTGCCTGGGTCACCAGTTGCTCAGCCGGGCGCTTGGTGCGCGCACGTACAAGTTGCCCTTCGGCCACCACGGAGCAAATCATCCCGTGCGCAATCTCGCGACCGGCTCTGTCGAAATCACAAGCCAGAATCACAACTTCTGCGTCGATGCCGAATCGATCGCATCGCTCGTCGACGTCACGCACGTCAATTTGAACGACGGAACGAACGAGGGAATGCGTGTTCGTGACGCGCGCGCGTTCAGCGTGCAGTACCACCCCGAGGCCGGCCCTGGCCCCCACGACAGCAGGTATT